>DASRJR010000382.1:0-35327 GCA_035649395.1 Vicinamibacterales bacterium | reverse complement strand
TTCCGCAACGTAGCCACGCAGTCCGCCCGAGTGATCAAAGTGATGATGCGTGTTGACCACGTAGCGAATCGGCTTCGACGGCATCGCTCGCCTGACGGCCGCGATCGTCGCCTCCGAGCGCGCGGCATCCTGCGGTGCTTCGATGATTACGACGTGATCGCTGAACTCCACCAGTACGCTCGACGGTGCACCGCCGGTCAGAAACCACACGCCATCCGCGATCTTCTCCAGCTCCGTCGTCACGGCGGGCGGTGACGCAGGCGGGCGCGGCGCGGATGGAGGCAAGGCCACGGCGCCGGCGCCGGGACGCACATCGGCGACCGTCACATCCATCGTCGGATGTCCACCTTGCCGCTGAACGATCCGGGTGGGAAACTGCACGCCTGAAAATGTCTTGTAGTCCGAGAAGACCGTCTCGACGTCCATGTCTCCGAGGAGCGGGTGGGCGACGCGCGTGGCGATGCGCTCGATCAGATGACGGTCGTTGATGAAAGCGGTGATCGTGCGCGGGCCGACGTCGAGCGACACTACCTGCATGGTGCGACCCCCGACTGTCGTGGGAGTCACGAGCGACAGGCGGTTGGCTGCCGCTTTCAGGAAGCCATGCGGTGTCATCCAGATCTGAATCTGCCCCGCTTCGGTGCGACCGTCGCGCGTCAGCGTCTGGATCACGTCGCCTGGAATCGGACGCATCCCGCCTTGACCGGTCGTGGCATTGAATGGTCCGGCGCCGCCGCCGCGAGGTGGGAACTCGACATCGCGCCTGACGATTTCCTCGCGCATCGCCGGCGCGGCGTAATCGATCGAGACCACGTACTTCGCCAGCTCGAAACGCGGCCACGGTCCGCCAGGCAACGCCGCTTGACCGAGTGGGAACGCCGATCCAGCGCCTGAGTACTGGATGGACTGGAGCGTCGTCGCGCCGATGGCATCTGCGGCCGATTGGACAACGCCAGTGGAGCTTTGCGCCCACAGCGCGAGCGAGAGCCCGCTTACGAGCACAGCGACAAGTGCGACGGCTTTCACGGCTATTTCCAGCTGGCGATCGCCTGGCCCTGAGCAGAGTCGGGGCCGAACTGGAAGATCTCGATCCGCAGGCCGCCCGGGTCTGTCGCGTTCGCGACCATCGAGTCTCCGCGTCCCTGACGCGGCTCTTCCACCGTCACACCACGCTGTTTCAGCGCGGCGACGTACGACTTCAGATCGGCGACGTGCAACCCGAAGTGGTTGAGACCCGCCCGTCGATTCGCATTGGCCGGAACGATCTCGATGAACGTGTCGCGGCTCGGCTGGATATATGCCAGCTGGGGCTGCCCCTGATCGTTCTTGACGGTGAACCCTTCACGGAATCCCATCTTCTTCGTGTAGAACGCGAACGCTTCGTCGAAGTTGTCGACGGCAATCGCGACGTGATTCATGTTGTTGACGCCGGGAAGGCGGTCGCTCTGCGCGAAGCCGGTGTTGACGGCCAATCCGATCGCGAGACCTGTGACGAACACCATGACTGTACGCATCGTCGACTCCTCTCGTCGTTCACGGTTCACGGCAGGAACTGTTCCACGGCACGGCGCGTGAACGAGTCCGCGCGGTGAGGATTCTACTCCTGGACCGTGCGCTGGAATCGACGCGAAGCGCTATTTCGGTCGCCAGTTGAGGATGAGCGTCAGCAACGACGACGCTGAGTCGTCGACGACCTCGTTGATCAGGAAACGTCCGTCGGTCGCCACGGAGTACTGATGTTTTGGCACGCCCGCCAACCGCGTCTGCAACAGCGCCACCGGTGCGGCCGGTTCGACGGAGCCTGGCGAGATCTCGAGCGTGACGGCCATCAATCGAGAATCGGAGCTGACGAAGTACAGCTCCTTGCCGTCGCGCCTCCATCGCGGCGCCGATCCGCCGTCTGACGACACTTGGCGTCTGGTCGACGGATCGGGAAAACTCTGGACGACGATTTCAGATCGGCCCGACTCGGTGGTCTGATACGCGACCCACTTCCCGTCCGGGGAGAACTGCCCAAAATTCTCATCGAACGGTGTCGTCGCCACCGGGATTGATTCCGTCTTCTCGTCGCGCCTCGTCATGGGGAGCGCCTTCAAATCGCCGGATGTCTTCGGATCGGTCTCGTAGTACAGGATGTAGGCGCCATCGCGTGACCAGTCCATCGGCCATTTGTCGTACGCTGATTCGAGCAGCGGCCGCTCGACTGCGGCCCCGTCGACCGCCTTTACATACAGATCGTAAGGACCCTTCCGCTTCGATTCGTAGACGATCTGCTTCGAGTCGGGGGACCACACCGGCATTCCGTCCTGCGCCGAGTCGAATGTAAAGCGCGGCACACTCGCGCGCGACAGGTCCAGCAGCCAGATATCGCGATTGCCTTGAACCGTGCGATCGAGGGCGACCCGACGGCCGTCGGGAGACAATTCCGCCGCTTCCTGTCCGTGACTCTCGGGATCGCCGATCGGCGTCGAACGGTTCGTCGTACGGTCGTACCAGATCAGTTGACGACGATCGCCGGCGCTGGCGCGATACACGATCCGCCCGTTCGCGGAGACCGAAAACGCGCCGCGTCCGGTTGCCGATGTATATGCAACCGACTCGGCGAGCACCTGGTCATCTCCGACCAGTTCCCCGCGATCGAGGTCGAGCTTGCGAGCCACCAGGGCGCCTTGACCGACGTACGCGACGTATCCCGGCTCGAGATACTCGCCATGGGCATCAGCCGCGGTCAGGCGTTTCGGATCGGTGCCGTCCAGCGATCCCAGATAGACCCCTTGCACGTCCGGGCTTCCCGTCGCAAAGAAGAGGAAGTGCCTGCCGTCGGGCAGGAATCGCGGCTGCATGTGCCCGTACGCACGCGTTGATTCCAGACGTGTAATAGCGACGGGGGGCTCACGAGGTCCCGAGGCACGGAACAGCGGGCTCGCGAGCGAGGTCGAGAACAGCATCGTTCCTTGCTGGTTCACCGTCGACCCGCTGAATGCCGATGGCGTTTCCGCCAACATGACCGGCGGTCCGCCGGTGGACGAGATCCTCCAGAGTTTGTTGCCGCTCCAGTAATTGAACGAACGGCCGTCGGGTGACCAGAACGGAAAGCGTGCCTCGGTGTCGAGCGGAATGGTCTGCGCATCCGTTCTATCGAGACGTTGCAGCCAAAGGGTGTGGACTCCGGTGCCGGAAATCACGACGCTCATGCCGTCCGACGAGAGCGCAAACTCCGCGATTCCCTTGGTTGGGGTCATCACCGACAGGCGCATCTCCTGCGGGACGGGTTCCGTCCGCAGCCAGGCGAACCAGCTGACCCCGATCGCGATGGCCGCACACACCGCTGCCGCAATCCATCCCCACCACGCGCTTCGTGGCGCGGCCGCGGGTGCGACCGGAGCTGGTGGTTCCAATCCAATCTGATCGATATCGATCACCAGGTCGCCCGCGTCGCGCCGCCTCTTCCTCGCGTCCTTTTGGAGGCACAGGCGCAGCAACTCGCGTACGCGCGGCGGCAGGTCGACGGGAAGAGTGTTCCACGCGGGCTCGTGTGACAGGACGTGCGCGAGGATCTCTGCGGCATCTTCTCCCTGGAATGCCGGCTTCCCCGACAGCATCTCGAACAGGACACACCCAAACGCGAAGATGTCGGCGCGGCGATCGACCTGGCGGCCCCGCGCCTGCTCAGGGGACATGTACGCAGCCGTGCCAAGAATCAGCCCCGCGCCGGTCGCGGCGATGGTGAGCGTCGGCGAGTTCGCCACATCAGGACTCGAGACCTGCGAGTCGACCGCTTTCGCCAGGCCGAAGTCCAGGACCTTCACCCGGTTGTCAGACAGAATCTTGATGTTGGCCGGCTTCAGATCACGGTGAACGACGCCCTTCTCGTGTGCCGACTCCAACGCTTCGCAGATTTGTCTCGCGATCGGCAGCGCCTCTGCGAGCGGCACGGGTCCCCTGAGAATGCGCTCGGCCAGCGTCTCACCTTCCACGAGCTCCATCACCACGAACGAGCCACGGTCGGATCGCTCGAAGCCGTGAATCGCAGCGATGTTCGGATGATTGAGCGAGGCGAGGATACGGGCCTCCCGCTCGAGTCGGGCGATCCGCTCCGGATCGCGCGCGAAGGCCTCGGGCAGCACTTTGATCGCGACGGTTCGGCCAAGGGTGGAATCCGTGGCGAGAAACACCTCTCCCATGCCGCCCGCACCCAGACGACCGGAGATGTCGTAGTGCCCAAGACGCGTACCTATCATGTGGTCGGGCTTGAATTATAGGCGCTCGAGCTTCAGTTGCCGCGCTCGCGTCACCGCTCGGAGACGCAGTTTGCCGGCATACGAGCAGGCAGGAAGGGGTGCGTGCAGGTCGCGGGCATCGATTCGATTCTGCTGACGGTGCCGCCCCGATCGACGACATACAGTTCTCCTTGCTCGTCTTCGCCGAACGAGGAGATGTTCATCGCGGTGTAGACGAGAACGCGTGGCGTATCTCCCGTGGTGACGAAGATCTCACCCGAACAAAAGTCGCCGTAGACGTACACGCCATCCGGCAGCGTTCCACGCGATCCTCGATACACATATCCACCGGTGACGGAACATCGTCCGCGCGTATGCGAATAGTCGAACACGGGGTCGATGTAATCGGACGGATTGCAGAGTGACGGTCCGAGATTGGTGCAGAGGAATCCCTCGTAGATCCGCCAGCCGTAATTGCCGCCGTTGACGATGGCGCGATCGATCTCTTCGCGCTCACCCTGTCCGACATCTCCAACCCATTGCTCGCCGGTTGTGCGATCGAAGCTGAAGCGCCATGGATTGCGGAGCCCAAACGCAAAGATCTCATCCCGGCCGGGCGCGTTGACGAACGCGTTGTCGGGCGGCGAGGCATACCGCGTTCCCGGGCCTGGCTGATCGACGTCGATTCGGAGGATCTTGCCGAGCAGCACGTCGATATTCTGCGCGTTGTTCGGCTCATCGTTGCCCCCACCACCGTCGCCAACCCCGATGTACAAGTAGCCATCGATGCCAAAGGCAAGCATGCCGCCGTTGTGGTTCGTGTGCGTGGGATGGGGAATGGTCAGCAGCACCTGTTCCGTCGCGTCGGCGATGTTCGGGTCGGCGGAGACGCCGTATTCGGCGATGACGATCGCGCCATCTCCCGCGCGCGTGTAGAAGACGAAGAACCGGCCGGACCTCGCGTACTGCGGATGGAACGCGAGACCGAGAAGCCCTTGTTCGCCCTCCGCGGCAATCTTCCCGCGAATGTCGAGAAAGACCGTCGACGTCGATTGTTCCGGTCGCAGGACGCGAATGATGCCGTCCTGTTCCACGATGAACAGACGCTGCGATCCATCTCCAGCGTGGCCAGCGAAGAGCGGATTTGCAAGGCCGGTTGCCACAGGTGTGAGCTGGACCTGGGCGATCAGCGGCGACGGCAGGCACACGAGCGCCATCGCCACGACGACCCGCGAGAGACCGTGTCGGGTCACGATCTATTCTGACCCTCGGACGACCGTGGGGCCACCTTAAGGTGGCCCTGGATCGATGTGATGGCCGGCTCAGTTCCAAGTCCGCCTTCAGCGTCGAGTATCATGCCCACAAACTCGAGGAGGCAGCATGAGGATTCGGACATTGGCGCTCGTGTTCGTCCTGGCCGCGACAGCCGCGCACGCGCAGTCGCCGGCTGCGGCGCCAGACGCTGCGCCTGCCGGCCTCGTCGTGGGCTCGGGCAATTTCTTCAGCCCGATTGTCCGCGACCTCGACAAGGCGGTCGCGTTCTATCGCGATGGCCTGGGCCTTGACGTCCAGGGTGCGCCCGCCAATGCCGACGCCAATCCCGCGCTCCGCGACATGTTCGGATTGCCGGACGCGCAACTGCGGTGGCAGATCGGCCGGCCGCCGGCGATGCGCACCGGCGTCGAGATCGTCGAGATCACAAAAGCCGGAGGCACGCCGCTCGAACGGCGCGTCCAGGACAGCGGCGCGTTCCTGCTGATCGTGTTCGTCCGCGACGTCGACGCGACGTTCGCGCGCGTCAAGGCACTCGGTGCGCCGGTCGTGACGAAGGGCGGGGCACCGATCGGTCTACCGGCCGGCACGCCGCGGTTTCGCGTCGTCGTCGTGAAGGACCCGGATGGGCACTTCGTCGAGATCGTGCAGGCCGATCAGCCGCCCCCGACGGAGGCGCCGCCGACGGCCAACGTCATCGGGGTGCGGGTGCGCCTCACGGTGGCAGACGTCGACAAGGCATTGTCGCTGTATCGCGACGCGCTTGGCATGAAGGTCCGGAGCGTCGACCAGTTCAAGAAGGATTCCGACGTCAACAACATGCTCGGGCTGACCGACGGACAGTACCGCGTCGGCATGTTGGAAGTACCGACGACAGGGCTCGTCTTCGAAGTGATCGATTTCAAAGGGGTGGATCGCAGGACGGTTCGCGGCAAGATTCAGGACCCGGGCTCGACGCGCATTCAGCTGCAGGTCCGCGATGTGGATGCCGCGATCGACACCCTGAAACGCCATGGCGGTGCCGTCGTCTCGACCGGCGGGTCTACCGTCAACCTGCCCGGCCGCGGCGGCGCGACGACGAAGGTCGCGATCGTCCGCGACCCCGACAACCTGTTCCTGGTGCTGCTGCAAGCGGCGCCAGCGCCACCGGCTGCGCGTTAGACGCGTTGCGGCGCTTGCCGCGAATGAGGACTAGGAACTGCAGCTCTTCCTGGCCTCTTCGAAACCGTCGAAGAGTCGTCCGGCATGGTCTCCGGCCAACGTCTCGAGCCGATGCGGCTGTCCCGTTTCGACGGTGTATCTCGCGACGTCGCCCTTCGACCGCAGGAACTCCGCCTCGCGCTTCATCTCGTCATGCCACCGGTACTCGTCGTTCTCGCCGACGTACATGAAGACGCAGATCTTTGCGTTTGCGAGCGCCTGCAGCTTGCCAGCCGTCGGCTCCCACAGATAACCCGGGAAGGCGGTCGCAGACCGGAAGTACTGCGGATGGGCCGCTGCCACATGCATCGCCGCGATGCCGCCATTCGAGGGACCGACGATATGGAACTTCCCACCTTCGATCTTGTAGTCGGCCAGGAGCTGCTTCAGGAAGTCGGGGAAGATGCGGTCTCCTTCTTCGAAGAACAGTTGACCGTCGGGGGCGGCGGGGGCAACGACGATGTATCCGCGCTTCTCGGCTTCAGCCCGCAGGTTCCTGTTCAACACTGAGTCGACGGTGTTCATCGTCTGCGGCCCGCCGCCAAGCGCGATGATCGCCGGGTAGGTTTTGGTCGCGTCATAGCTGCTCGGGAGTACGACCTTGTAGTGCACGGTGAGCCCCCGCGCGGTCGTCGTCTTTTCCAGCACTTCCGCCTGCGCCGGAAGACCGAGCGTCATCACGGACACCGCCACGGCTGTCAATCTGCGCAGAACGAGCGACATGGTCATGAACGAATCCTTTCTGCGGCGATTCTTCGCTAGATCGCAACCGACTCCAAGATTGACGTCGACATCCCGACGTCAATCGCTCGATCCAGACGGAAGCCGGCGGTTCGAAGCATTGCCGAATACTCTTTCTCAGTTCGCTCTTTTCCCGACAGCAGCGTCAGCATTTGTAGATCGAGCATCTTCGTCCAACTCGGCGTCGAATCCTCTGGAACGATGCACTCGATGAGCAGGAGCTTCGCGCCTGGCGCCGCGGCCGTTCGAATGGCGGCGAGAATCCCTGCGGCTTTCGCATCGTCCCAGTCGTGGATGACCTGCATGATGAGATAGCAATCGGCGGAAGGCAGAGCATCGGTGAAGAAATCCCCGGGATGCATCCGCAGCCGTTCCGACTCCATCCCCGCAGCCTGGGCCGCGGCCGTCACATGCGGCTGATCGAACAGCACTCCGCGAGCCCGGGGCGCGGCTTGTAGAACGGCTGCCAACAGGTGACCGCGGCCGCCGCCGATGTCGGCGATTGTTTCGAACGCGGCAAAGTCGTAGGACCTTAAGATCCCGGCGATTTGTCCCGCCGCTTTTCCCATCATCGCCTCATCGAAAAGACGGGCCGCCTGCGGATGCTCGCTGAGGTACTTCCAATAGCCGCCTGGGACGACTTTCTCTTGTGTGGACTGTCCGGTCGTCAAGGCATCGGCGAAGTACTCGAATCCTCGCCAGTACACGGGCAAACCGATCATCCGGACAAACGATCGCATCGACTGCGGGTGATCCGATCGCAGGAGACGCGATGCCGGCGTATGACCCCACACGCCATCACGAGCCTCGAAGATGCCTTCAGTCGAAAGGACGCGCAGCGTGCGCGCCAGCGCCCCCGCGTGCGTTCCGGTGTCCGTCGCCAATTCCTCGGCGCTTCGCGGCGATTCCCCCAAGGCATCTGCGATCCCGAGTTCTGCCACCGCATGCAGACACCGAGGGAGGCCGTGACTCATTGAAATACGTAACAGATCGTCGGCAGGATTGGTCATAGTTGAGGGAGTATAACGAATGCCCGGGGCCTTGTCCGCGCGTGCTGGTGACGGCGACGGACGCGCATGACGCTCGACGAATTGAACGCCAGCGATCGCGACGGCTTCGTCGCTGCGCTCGGCTGGATCTTTGAGGGCTCGTCCTGGGCGGCCGAGCGTGCCTGGCGCCATCGACCGTTCGTCTCCGTCGACGCGCTGCATCGGGCGATGGTCGAGGAAGTCGCCGCATCCGGACGAGAGGAGCAGCTCGCACTGCTTCGCGCGCACCCGGATCTGGGCACGCGCGCGCGCATGACTGCGGCATCGACGGGCGAGCAGGCAGGTGCCGGTCTCGATCGCCTCACGCCCGATGACTTCGATCGATTGCACGAGCTCAACACCGCGTACCGGGAGAAGTTCGGATTCCCCTTTCTCTTCGCGGTGAAGGGCAGCACCACGCACGACATCCTCGCGGCGTTGTCAGGCAGGCTTCAGGCCACGCTGGACGAGGAGTTTGCAGAAGCGCTGCGACAGGTGTCGCGCATTGCCTGGTTTCGTTTGCAGGATACAGTTCGTACGTAGTGTCCGGCTTCAGCCGAACTAACGTAGCGTCCGGCTTTAGCCGGACCCTGGAGATTCAGGTGGAACGATTTGCCAGCGGCTGGAAGCGAAACTACTACGGCAAGGGCGACGTGATCGTCTATCGTCTGCACCGCGATGGAACGGCGCCGCCAGGTCAGAGTCCGGTGTTCGGCGCCAGCGTGCAGATGCTCGTGTACGGCGACGCGTTCTGGCCCACCTACACCACCGGCGACAACACTGGCCTGATCGCGACCGACTCGATGAAGAACTTCATCCAACGCGAGACGATGAACTTCCCAGCCGGCGATCTCGAGGGATACTGCCGGTTTCTGGCCGACAAGTTCCTGACCACGTATTCCCAGGTCGAAGGCGTCCAGGTCTCGGCTCAGGAGATCCGGTACGAAGGTCTCGGTGGCGGGGCGGCGTTCACACCGTCGGGGCCTGAGCGAGCGACGGCGCGCATCGAGCTGACACCACCTGGAACGGTGGTGGAAGCGCGTTCTGGTGTACGCGGCTTCAAGCTGCTTCGCCTTGGCGGCAGCGCGTTCCAGGGTTTCGTCCGTGACCAGTACACGACCCTGCCCGATCTGATGAATCGCCCGTTGCACATGTGGCTGGATCTCGAATGGAGCTACGTCGACCCGGCCGCCGCGTTCAACGAGGGTCGAATAGTCGCGCGGGTGCGCGATCTCGTTCGCGGCGTGTTCGAGGCGTTCGAGTCGGGCAGCATCCAGCAGCTCATTCACCGCATCGGCACACGGATGCTCGACGAGAATCCGTCGATCGCCGCGGTGGATCTCGAGGCGAACAACCGGACGTGGGATACGATCGCCGAGCGTGGTGCCGAGCTTGGCGTCTACACGGACGCCCGCCCCCCATTCGGATGTCTCGGGCTGAGCCTCAAACGATAGCGACTGCGATGGCGCGCCTGTCCACGCACGTCCTCGACACCTCGCGCGGCACGCCCGCCGCGGGGATACCGGTGGAATTGCATTTCCTTGCCGACGGCCGCCGGCGGCTGCTCGCCTCGTCGGTCACCAACGCCGATGGCCGCACCGATGCGCCGTTGCTCTCGGTCGAGCGCCTCGAGGTCGGCGTCTACGAGCTCACCTTCCGCACGCGCGACTATCTCTCCCGGTCGGGCGCGGTGCTCACCGAGCCGCCGTTTCTCGACGACATTGTCGTCCGCGTCGGAATCGCCGATCCGAACGGCTCCTATCACGTGCCGCTGCTGCTATCGCCGTACGGATACAGCGTCTACCGGGGATCGTGATGTTCGCCGCACACGCGCAGGAGGTCGTTCGCACGTGTCGCCTGTTAGCGCGCTTCAGCGAGGAACCTGGTCGCACCACGCGCACGTTCTTGTCGCCTCCCATGCGGGAGGTCCATGCGCACCTCGGCTCGTGGATGCAACGCCTCGGCATGGCGGTGCGTGTGGACGAGGCCGGAAATCTGCGCGGCGTGTATGCGGCCTCGCGTCCTGGCCGTCCGCGACTGTTCGTGGGGTCACATCTCGACACCGTATCCGACGCCGGCGCCTTTGACGGCGTGCTCGGTGTCGTCCTGGCGATCGCACTTGTCGAGTCGCTCGAACAGCGCCCCCTCCCTTTCTCGATCGAAGTCGTGGGGTTCTCCGACGAAGAAGGCGTACGCTTCGGCGTTCCGTTCATCGGCAGCCGGGCGCTGGCGGGGACTGTCGACGACGATTTGCTGGGGCGCGTCGATGCGCGCGGCCAGTCGATCAGAGAGGCCATTCGCGACTTCGGCCTCGACCCCTCGTGCGTGGGGAATGCGCGCGCGGACGAGCCCGCTGTTGGTTACCTCGAGTTTCATATCGAACAAGGCCCCGTGCTCGACGCGCTCGGGATCCCGCTTGGTGTCGTCGACGCCATCGATGGACAGAGCCGGGTGACGGCGACATTCAACGGGGCGGCGAATCACGCGGCGACACCGATGCAGTCGCGACGGGACGCCGTGACCGGTGCCGCCGAATGGATCATCGCCGTCGAGACCAGGGCGCAGCGAACGCCAGGACTCGTAGCGACCGTCGGCCGTCTGCGAGCGCTGCCCGGTAGCACCAACGTCATCGCCGGGAGATGTGAAGCGAGTCTCGATGTTCGCCACGCCGCGGATGACACTCGAGCGGCCGCGGTCGAGCACTTCCGTGACGACGCGCAGGAGATTGCGTCGCGCCGGGGCCTCACCGTCGGGTGGGAGACACACCTCGATCAGCCATCCGTCGCCATGAGTCCCGGTCTCGTCTCGATGTTGGAACGCGCAATAACGTCTCTCGGCGTTCCCACTCACCGCATCGACAGCGGATCCGGCCACGACGCGATGATCATGGCTGGCCGCATGCCAGCCGCGATGCTGTTCCTGCGCAGCCCTGGCGGCCTCAGTCACCATCCGGACGAAGCGGTCGTCGAGGACGACGTCGCCGCGGCGCTCGCTGTCGGCCGCGCGTTCCTCGAAGACCTGGCGAGGGCCCACGCGTGATCGACGTGGTGATTCGCGGGGGAACACTGGTCACGCCGAGCGGCCAGCAGCGGGCGGATCTCGCGATCGAGGATGGCCGGATCAGCGAGGTGTCTTCGAGTGTCGCCGACGCTCGGGAAGAGATCGACGCGCGCGGGTTACTCGTGCTGCCCGGCGTGATCGATGTGCACGTCCACTTCAATGAGCCCGGCCGAACGGAGTGGGAAGGCGCCGCGACCGGAAGTCGTGCGCTGGCGGCTGGCGGCGGCACGCTCTTCTTCGACATGCCGCTCAATTCCACGCCGTGCACCGTCAACGCGCGCGAGTTCGATCGAAAGCGCGCCGCGCTCGAGGCCTCGTCGATCACCGACTTCGGGATTTGGGGCGGTCTCGTCCCCGGCGCAGTCCCCGACATGGCGGACCTGGCGGCACGCGGCGTCGTCGGCTTCAAAGCCTTCATGTGCCACTCCGGCCTTGCCGAGTTTCCTCGCGCCGACGACCAGACGTTGCTCGACGGTCTGCGGGAGGCGGCGCGGCTCGATCTGCCAGTGGCCGTGCACGCTGAAAACGAGGAGATGATGCGCGCGCTCGGTGAGCGCGCCTCATCACGAACGGCGCGCGCGTTTCTCGACTCCCGGCCTGTGGTCGCCGAACTCGAGGCCATTCAGCGCGCGTGCCTGCTCGCCCGGGAAGCCGGCGCCAAGTTGCACATCGTCCATGTGAGCTGTGGACGCGGGGTCGCGCTGGCGGCAGAGGCGCGCGTCCGGGGGACCGACGTCTCGATCGAAACGTGTCCTCACTACCTCTTCTTCACCGAGGAGGACGTCGAGCGTCTGGGTGCCGTGGCCAAATGTGCGCCGCCACTGCGCATCGGCGCCGAGCGGGACGCGCTGTGGCGCGAGATGGCGGGCGGGCGCGTCGACATCGTGGCGTCCGATCATTCGCCGGCGCCGCCGTCGATGAAGAGCGGCGACTTCATCGCGGCGTGGGGCGGCATCGCCGGTGTGCAGTCGACGCTGGCCGTGTTGCTGGACAAGGGCTGTCATCAGCGGACGCTGCCGCTCGAACGCGTCACCGCGCTGGTCGCCGGCGCGCCGGCGCGTCGCTTTCGCATACGCGGCAAAGGATCGCTCGAACGCGGGATGGACGCCGATCTCGCGCTGGTCGATACGCAACAGCGGTTCACGCTGTCCGCGGCAGACCTGCATCAGCGTCACCCACTGACCCCGTACGCCGGTCACTCATTTCGCGGTGCGGTCCGCCGGACGATTCGACGCGGTGTGACGATTTTCAACGACGGCCGGATTACCGCCACGAGTGGCGGTAGACTCATTCGCCCGTCGTGACAGGAGCCTTCATGTCGGATGTCGTGATCACCGCCGGCCCGTTCACCATGACCGCGCGCTTCGAGGCGGATGCGCCGCTCACCTGCGCCGCGGTCAGCCGCATCCTGCCGCTCGAGGGGCAGTTGATTCACGTGCGGTGGAGCGGTGAGGCGACGTGGATCCCACTGGGTGACCTGGCACTCGACGTCCCGTTCGAGAACGCGACGAGCTACCCGTCTCCAGGCGAAGTGCTGGTCTATCCTGGCGGGGTCAGCGAAACGGAGATTCTCCTGGCCTACGGGCGCACCAACTTCGCAAGCAAGGCCGGCCAGCTCGCCGGCAATCATTTCCTGACGATCGTCAGCGGCGCCGAACATCTGCGGGAGCTCGGGCGTCTGACGCTCTGGAAGGGCGCGCAGCCAATCGTGATCAGGCGCGCCTAGTCGCGACCAACGTTTCACCGCAGCAGGAGCGTCGCTGTTATCTTGTACGGTATGTCCGCCTCAGGCGCTCCTGGTGCACCCCGAGACCGCGAGGTGATCGCCCTCGTGGGGCTCTCCCACGGCACATCGCACTTCTTTCATCTGATGCTGCCACCGCTGTTTCCGTGGCTGATGAAGGATTTCTCTCTCAGCTACACCGACGTCGGGCTGCTCACGAGCACGTTCTTCGTCATCAGTGGCATCGGACAGGCGCTCGCCGGCTTCGTCGTCGATCGCATCGGTGGCTGGCGCGTCCTCTGCTTCGGCGTCGGGATGCTGGCGCTCTCCGGCGTCGTGTTGGGGTTGGCCACCAGCTATTCGTGGTTGATGCTGAGCGCCACATTCGCGGGCCTCGGCAACAGCATCTTTCATCCCGCCGATTTCACGCTCCTCAATCAGCGGGTGAGTCAGCCTCGATTGGGACACGCGTTTTCGATCCACGGCGTCTCGGGCAACATCGGGTGGGCCGTCGCGCCGCTCTTCATGGCGGGCGTCACCAGCGTGCTCGGTTGGCATGCCGCAGGATTTGGCGCGGCCGCGATTGGTACCGCGGTGGTCACCACACTCTGTCTGCGTCGACGCGCGCTCGCGGACGCCGCCGACCTGATCACGTCGCGCAGCGCGACCGCTGACGTCGACGACCGGCCGGGACATTTCGCATTTCTCGCTTCTGCGGCGGTTTGGTGGTCGTTCGCCTTTTTCTTCTTTGCGACGATGGCCTTCGGCATCCTGCAGAACTTCGCGCCGGCCATCTTGAGCCACGTCTATGGTGTGTCGCTCGTCGTCGCCAGCAGCGGGCTCACCGCGTACCTCGTGGGCAGCGGCACGGGAATGCTCGCCGCTGGCTTTCTGAAAGATCGTGCCGATCGGATGGTGGCACCGGCGCTCGGATTCGCCGCGCTCATGGCCGCTGTCCTCGCCTCGGGCGACATGCCACGAGCCGCGCTATGGCCGCTGATGGTCAGCATTGGATTCGGCGTCGGTTTCGCCGGGCCAGGCCGCGACCTGTTGGTGCGTCGCGCGGCGACGAGCCGCTTCGGTCGCAGCTCGTTCGGTCGGGTGTACGGCTTCGTCTACTCTGGCCTGGACACGGGACAGGCACTGTCGCCCCTCGTGTTCGGGCCCATACTCGACGCCGGCCGGTTCCGGCAGCCTCTCGTCGCCATTGCCGTCCTGCAGGTCGCCGCGCTGCTGACGTCGCTTCGTGTGAGCAGCGGTGTCCGGTCGAGAGAGCCGCAGGCGGTCAGCGTCGCTGGCTCAGGTCCCGATACAGGGCCCTGAGTCTCCGTGCCTTTTTCGGACGAAGTGTGCTCGATGCGACGCACCCGAGCTCGTCCGGTGGTAGCATCGCCGTTCCGGGAGGGCACATGCCGAAGTTCCTCATCAAAGCAACCTACACCGCGGACGGCGCCAAGGGATTGATCAAGGATGGTGGTTCAAAGCGTCGCGCGGCGGTTCAGAAGATCATCGAAGGCGTCGGCGGCAAGCTTGAAACCTTCTACTACGCGTACGGAGAGGACGATGCGTTCATCATCGCGGATCTTCCGGACGCGACCAGCGGCCTGGCGATCAGCCTGGCGGTCAACGCATCGGGCGCCGTGCGGCTCTCGACGTTGCCGTTGATCACGCCCGAAGAAATCGACGCGGCCAGCAAGAAGGGCATCAAGTACAAGGCACCGGGCTCGTAACGCTCATTGCTGCGCGAGGTCACTATGACACGCTGCGAAAGCGCTGGGGTTGTGCGCGGTGTCATGCGATTGCTGTGTATGGGCGTCGCGGTGTTCAGCGCATCGACCGCGCTGGCGCAAAGTCCCCGAGCGCCATCGTCCTGCGATCTGCCTCACGGAACAGGCGTCTCGTCGCAGCAGCTCACATCAGGACTGCGGCAGCGTGCGTATCGGCTGTTCGTTCCACCGAAGTACGACGGCCATCAGCGGCTGCCGCTGGTGCTCGATCTCCATGGCAGCGGCGGCAACGCGGCCGGGCAGGCGAGAAACAGCGGTCTCGAGACGCTGAGTGTGAGCGAGGGCTTTCTGGTGGCGACGCTCGAAGCCGAGGGCGGTCGCTGGAATGTGCCGATTCAACAGGGTCGTGCCGACGATGTGGCGTACGTCGGCGACGTGATCGCCCACGTGGCCGCGAAAGTGTGCACCGACGACACGCGTGTGTATGCCACCGGCTTCTCGGGCGGTGGACGCATGTCTTCACTCCTCGGTTGCAACCTCGGCTCGCGCCTCGCCGCGATCGCACCGGTCTCGGGGCTTCGTTTCCCCGGTCCTTGCACCGGCCCGTCCATACCTGTGCTGACGTTTCACGGGTTGGCCGACCCGCAGAATCCCTACGACGGGCATGCCAGCGGTCGCGGAGCCGAATGGGAGGAAAGCGTTCCCGACGCCCTCGCCGGCTGGGCGCGTCACAACAGATGCAAGCCGGACGTCGTCGTCGACGATCCGCCGGGCCCGCTTTCCACGATGCGCTACGAGGCGTGCGCGGATGGAACGGATGTCCGGATGATTCGCATCGACGGCCTGGGACACCGGTGGACGCACGACGAGGTCGACACCACGACGGTCATGTGGCAGTTTTTCAAAAGCCACCGAAAGCATTTTTGATTTGTGATTTTTGATTGGTGATTCATTGTTGAATGGTGATTCTTGATTGTTGATTTGTTGACGAGTGAGTGGCGGCGAACGCCCCGTGCGCCTCGGTTTGTCGGCCTTCAATCACAGATCAACAATCGACAATCAACAACCATTCACCAATCAAAGATCAACCAATCAGAAATGTTCTGAGAGTGTCCACGATCACCTGTCCGTTGTGCCGGCGAACCATAGAGTCCGGTCCCGAGCACTGCCCACACTGCCATATTCGTTTGCCAGGGGCTCCGCCACCAAAGCCGGCGGCGCGCGCCCGACGCACGTCGAGCGAGGCGCCGAGGCCGCGGGCGACGCGCTCCACTCGAGAGGCGCCCGCGCCGAGTCTCCAATGTCCGGCGTGCGCCCATCCGATCACGCGGGATGATCACTGGTGTAAGTGGTGCAAATGGCCGGTGAATCGCTGAAAGGCGTCCGATGATCTCTCTGTTCGAGCCGTTCGCATTTCGCACTGGTCTCGCTCCACGCAACCGCATCATGCTGGCGCCGCTGACAAACATGCAGAGTCAGGCGGACGGCTCGCTGGGCGAGGACGAGCTGCGATGGCTCACATCACGCGCCGACGGCGGGTATGGCATCGTGATGACGTGCGCAGCGCACGTGGCGCGCGACGGGCAGGGATGGCCGGGCGAGCTGGGCGTCTTCGACGACACGCTGCTTCCAGGGCTGACGCGGTTGGCCGACGCGCTGCGCGCCCGCGGCGCGATATCGATGGTGCAGATGTTCCACGGAGGGTTGCGCGCGGACCCTGCCGTGACCGGCCTGGCCCCGTGGAGCGCGAGCGAGGGCGATGGTGCGCGCGGTGCGACCGCCGACGACATCGCTCGAGTGATTGTGCAGTTCGCCGACGCGGCGGCACGCGCCCAGCGCGCCGGTTTCGACGGCGTGGAGATACACGGGGCGCACGGCTATCTGTTCACCCAGTTCCTGAGCCGCACCCAGAATCGCCGTACCGACGAATGGGGTGGGCCGCTGATGCATCGCGCCCGCCTGCTGCGCGACACGATGCGCGCCATTCGCGCCCGTGTCGGGTCGTCGTTCACGGTCGGCGTCCGGCTGTCGCCCGAGGACTTCGGCAACGCCCGCGGGCTCGATCTCGACGAGTCGATTCAAACCGCCCAATGGCTCGCAGACGATGGCGCGGATTTCATCCATCTGTCGCTGTGGCAATCACTGGCGCCGACGGCGAAACGGCCCGACACGAACGCGATTCCGCTCTTTCGCGCGGCGCTGCCCGGCGACGTCACGGTCCTCGCCGCAGGCGCGATCTGGACGCGTGCCGAGGCCGAGCAGGTACTGACATTGGGCGCCGATGCCGCCGTGCTTGGCCGCTCCGCCATCGCCAACGCGGATTGGCCGCTCCGCGCCGTCGACCCGTTGTGGCAGCCGCGCCGACCGCCGTTGACGATCGAGGCGCTGTGCGAGAGCGGACTGAGCCGCAAGTTCGCCGAGTCGATGCGGCGGTTCAAGGGGTTCGTCGCCGAGGGCGAGTCGCAGCTGACCGCGGTATGAGCCGATCGCCGTGCCGATCGCCGTGCTTGCATCGCGGGCCGCACTAGCCTAGTCTGCGTCCAGCCGATGGAGCCTGCGGCCCGCTCCGAGCGCGCCACTCTCTCTCGCGATCTCAGCGACTTTTTCGTCGAGCTGTCGATCGCCCTGCACCGCCATTCGATGTACCCGACTGGCCACCCGGCGCTGGTGCCGGCCATCGAGGCCGTGACCCGACGCGCGGAACGGCTCCTCCAGGAGCGTCCGTCGATTGCGTTCGCGGTGGCGCGGCGGCAGTTGATCATCGACGACGTCAGCACGGACCCGGACCACCCGGTCCTGCGGCGCCTCGCCGACTCGTTACATCGCCATCACGTCGGCGCTATCAGCATCACCCGCGGCCTGGAGAGCGAGGAATTGGGCGAGGCGCTTCTGGCGCTCTCGGCCGAGGCCGATCGCGAGGGTCCGCTCGGGCTGAAACCGGACCTGCCCGGCTGGCCCCACGTCAAGCTGCACCCCATGACCTTCGACGGTCTGTCGATCGCCGGCGAGGCCGGCGCGGACTCGCCGCGGTCGCCGCACGGTGCTGATCTGTGGGTGGGTCTGGCAAAGGCAGCGCTCGCGTTCGATGGCGCGCCCGCATCCGAGGGATCAAAAGGGCAGCCCGTTCCCTCCGAGACGGCAATCGCGAAAGCGATCGACGAGAACACCGACCACGACCAGATGGTCATCGGCCACCTTCGCCAGATTGCACGCGAGCTGCAAACGGCCTCGGGCGATGCCGGAGAGGAGCTCAAGCAGCGGACCTCGAAGCTCATTGCCTCGCTCAAGCCCGATACGCTGCGTCGCCTCGTCGCGATGGGTGGCGACGTGCACCAGCGGAGTCAGTTCGTGTTCGACGTGACGCACGGCATGGCCGTGGGCGCCGTGCTGCAGATCGTCCAGGCATCCGCAGACGCCGGCGGGCAGACGATCTCGCATGGACTGGTCAGAATGCTGACCAAGCTGGCGAAGCATGCTGAAGGTGGATCCGAGCTTGCTCGACCGCGAGCCGAGGCGGAGCTGCGTGAGCAGGTTGGCCGTCTGCTCGAGGACTGGCGCCTCGAAGATCCCAATCCAGAAGCGTACGGACGCCTGTTGCAGTACATGGCAACAGCGCCCGGCACGGAAACGACGCGGAGGAAGTGGGCTGACGCCGCCGTGCTAGAGCCGCTTCGCCTCGTGAAGATGTCGCTCGAGGCGGGCGCGATGGGGCCGCTGTCCGACAGAGCCATCGATCAGGCGATCAATGCCGGGCAGCTGAATGAGTTGCTCGATCTGATTGCCGCGCCACCCGCGGGCAGCCAGGCTGGGGCCGAGATGATCCTCGCCAAGCTGACGCGCCCCGAAACCCTCCGGGGGATTGTCACCGGCGACCGCATCGACGCCGCCAGCCTCGATCAGTTGTTACCGCGTCTCCCGGTCGAAGGGTACGAGCCGCTCCTGGAGGTCCTCTGTTCGTCTCCGAGCCGGATCGTTCGACGACGGCTGCTCGATCTGCTCGGCCGGACGCAAGTGGACATTACGCCGCTCGTCGTCGCCCGCCTCAGCGACCAGCGGTGGTACGTGCAACGGAACATGCTGACGTTGCTGACGCGATCGCGTCATCTGCCGCCGACGTTTTCGGCGGCGCCGTGGATACAGCATCCCGACGCGCGGGTGAGGGCCGAGGCGATTCGCGTGCAGCTGATGCAGCCGCATGAGCGGAACCTGGGCGTGCGCGCGGCCTTGATCGATCCCGATCCACGCATCGTTCATCTTGGCCTGACGGCGCTTCGCGACGACTGTCCGGCGGCGTTGATCGACCGGGTGATCGATCTGGCCGTCGCCTGGGACCTCGGGTACGACAGCCGCGTGCTCGCCGTCAACGCGCTTTCCCGGCAGCGGGACGAGAACGTGCTCGCTGCGTTTCTGCATCTGTCCGTCGCAGGCCGATCGATACTCCGCAGAACGCGCCTCGTGCCAAAGACGCCGGTGCTGGTCGCGGTCGTCCGCGCGTTGGCGACCACGTGGGCCAGCGACTCACGCGCCGCTGGCGTACTGGCTGCGGCCGCGCGATCGTCGGATCCCGAACTCCGAGCCGCCGCCTCCACGCCAAACACATGAGCGATCCGGTCCGATTCCTGAACGCGTTCGCGCACTCGCTCGCCGTCATGACGCTGTACCCCGAGGGGCATCCCTCGCGGGAGAAGGCGGTTGACCATGCGTTCGAGGAGCTCGACGGTCTCACGACGGCCGGCAGCCAGCTGCCGTCGTTCACGTTCCTCGGCGACGAGGTCGTGTTCGGCCGTGAGCGATTGCGTGACCTCAAGTCGTGGGACTGGGGCACACGGCTCGTCGCCGCCGGCATCCAGCGTCTCGAGCTCGAGCGCAGGGTGACGCGCGAGGAATTCGACGGGTTCCTGCAGGAATTGCTCGGGCGTCTGATGATGTCGGCCGTCGATACCAGCGAAGCGCGCCAGATGCGATCGTTCGGCATCCGCTTTGGCGCGGTCGGCCTGCAAGGACGCGATGCTGACGCGCCGGCCGCCGCCGTCCCCGCACCGCTACCGGCGACGACGCTGGATCTCACGCTCGGTGAAGAGGCCGAGACGTTCAAATGGCTGCAAAGCGAGGTGCAGTCGGGCGCGGGTGTTCCACTGCTCGAGGCCGAGGCCGTCGTGCGCTCGCTGTCAGTGGCGATGCACGGCGACAGCCGGATCGTACTGCCGCTCCTGAAACTGAAGGAGTTCGACCAGTACACCACCACCCATTCGCTGAACGTCGCGGTCCTGGCAATGGGGCTGGCTGAATCGCTCGGCTGCCGGCCGAAGGAGATTCGCGCGATCGGGGTCGCCGGTCTCTTGCACGACATCGGCAAGATCCGGATCCCGCTCGAAGTGCTGACCAAGCCCGGCAAGCTCAATGAAGAAGAGCGCGCGATCATGAACGCCCATCCGATCGACGGCGCGCGCGTGATCATGCAGAGCGAAGAAGACCTGGGCATGGCCGCGGCGGTCGCGTACGAGCATCACGTCATGCTCGACGGCGGCGGGTACCCCGTCATGCACTACAAACGCGACTGCGCGATGGCCAGCCGGCTCGTGCACGTCTGCGACGTCTACGACGCGCTGAGCACCAAACGGCCCTATCGCGACGCCTGGCCGTCGGAGAAGACGATGTCCTATCTGGAAGAGCGGGCGGGTCTGGAGTTCGATCCCGAGCTCGTCGCGGCGTTCGTTCGCACGCTCAAGCTCGGTCAGGCCCAGGTGCGAGTCCTGGCGGACGAGCCGCCGCAGGCCTGAGCTCTGCTCGTCAACAATCAGTACAACCGCAACGAAGACTTTTCACTCCTTCGGTTGTGTCGGGGGACATCTCGTCCTCAGGAACGTCAGGAAATCCGTGAGTTGGCCCTCCTGGCAGGAAAACTGCTCACCGCCAGCGCAGCACCCCGTCTGTTCCCGGGAAGGAGTGATGATGCTGCGATATGTCACCTCGACGCTAGTTGCATGCGCGCTCGCGGGCTCCGTGAGCGTCCTCGCACAGGAGTCACCGGCGCCGCAACAACCACCCGCGGCC
The DNA here is from genome assembly GCA_035649395.1 of Vicinamibacterales bacterium. GTDB lineage: Bacteria > Acidobacteriota > Vicinamibacteria > Vicinamibacterales > UBA2999 > Gp6-AA40. The sequence continues at coordinate 14,302 of DASRJR010000382.1, read as the reverse complement.
GAACCGTCGAAAGACGCATCAGCGAAGGCAACCCTCACCGGTTGCGTGATGGAGGCCAAGACCACAGACGGTACCAAGGTATACGTCCTGGACAAGACCGAAGGCGGTTCGGCTCCGATGTACGCGCTGCTCGGATCGGCCACGTCCGAGTTGGCGACCAACGTCAACAAGAAGGTGGAAGTAACAGGAACGGTGCAGGAGCTACCACCGCCCCCGGAGGGAGCGGCGGCAGATCCCAAAGTTTTGCGTCCGCCGATCGTGCAGGTGGAATCCGTGAAGGTGGTCGCCGAAGCCTGCAAGTAGGTTCCGGAGAGCTCAGAGGCACGAAGGATCGCATTCCCGTGCCTCTTTTTTCTGTACGGAGCGTCTCGCTCCGGCGGCGAACCGGCAAGACAGCACCATGCACGGAGATGTATGGTGTCGGTCGTGAGGATCCCGCATCGTGTGCTCGACATCGAGCTGCCGCCGTTCGATCCGCTGAACCTCCGCGCTGCGGCGCTGCGGGCGCAGGGGCGCGACGTGATTTCGCTCGGACAGGCGCTGCCGTACTTTCCGCCGCCGCCGTCGGCCGTTCGCGCCGCGCAGGCGGCGCTGTCGTCGTCACAGGTGCACTTCTATTCGACTGATCCCGGACGGCCCTCGTTGAGACGAGCGCTCGCCGAGCGCCTGCAGCAGGAGACCGGCGCCGACTGCGCGGCGGAGGACCTGGTGATCACCGCAGGCGCCAACCACGCATTCGCGACGGCGCTCACGACGCTGGTCAATCCCGGCGACGAGGTCGTGATTCCCGCCCCGTACTTCACGAATCATCACATGCAGGTACGAGCGTCCGGGGCGATCGCGATCGAAGCGCCCGTCGCCGATCAGACGACCTACGCCGTGACGTGGGACGACGTGGCGCGCGCGGTGACGATGCGCACGCGCGCCGTCGTGTTGTGTACGCCGAGCAACCCGACTGGCGCCACCATCACGCCCGCCGACGGCGAGCGCATCGTCAACGAGCTGGCGTCTCGAGACATCTGCGTCATCAGTGATGAGACGTACATGCACTTCGTCTACGACGGCGCCCACTGGAGCGCGGCATCGGTGAGCGACTGGCGTCGCAACGTCGTCGTGATCGGCACCTTCTCGAAATCGTTCGCGATGATGGGATGGCGCGTCGGCTTCGTCATGGCCGATCGCGAGATCTGCGCGCAGGCGACCAAGATTCAGGACGCGATGATCATCTGCGCGCCGACGATTTCACAGATCGCCGTCGAAGCGGCGGTGCAAGAGGACTGGAACTATGCTCGCGGCTTTCATCCGGAGTTCAGGCGGCGACGCCAACGCCTCGCCGAGCGGCTCGCGGACGTGCCGGGACTCAGGTGGGTGCCGACCGCCGGCGGCTTCTTCGCGTTCGTTCGCGTGGACGGATGCGCCGATTCGAATGCGCTGGCGATACGGCTCCTCGAGGAGGCGCACGTCGTGACGATTCCTGGCGCGGCGTTCGGTCGCAGCGGCGAGGGCTGCCTCCGCGTTTCGTACGGTTCAGTCGCTGAACGCCATTTCGATGAGGCGCTCGAACGCGTCGCCGCGCACTTCGAACGGTAAGAATTTCTTACATCTCTTCACGCCATGGAGGCACTTTCGGACGGGCCCATTCGCCCAGCTTGCCGCGTAAGTCTTTGATTTGAAACGGCAATGACTGTGGCGCTTGCTTTGGCAGGTCCATTGCCATTCTGTGAACGAGAGGTCTACTCGACCATGCGCAATTTCGAACCGTTCGAAACGGCTTCAGACACTGTCGAGTCCCTTCCGGCGCGGACATCCGACCGGTCCAACTCGACACCGCGGCCCCGTCCTGGCGTCCTGGTGGATGCGCTTCCCGCAAACGCGAGAATCGTCGTCACGACGAGGAATTCCCGTTATCGGTTCGTCGTGATCGATGGTGCTGAACGGCGCGTCCAGATCAGCGGCGGGAAACTGTTTCCCGAACCGATCGAGATGCTCCTCGAGGGCGCGACGACGGACGGCGGCACCGTCGAACCTGGTTGGATCAGCGTCGGCTTGCCGGTGACGCTGTGGACCGGGCTGCGGCGAATCACGACGTCACGGGTCGAGTCGGTCGCGTTTGAACGCGTCCCGTCTGCGGTCCGAGCAGCATAGGCTCGCACGCCCGCTTCGGCTGACGCCGACTCGGATCGCTCGTGTCGGCGTCAGTGTCACAAGTGACGTTCCGTTCCTAATTCGACACCCCTTTGCGTGGGGCCGACACAATCCCAAGTGCGCGGATCGCGTTCAGGCGCCTTGGCTGGTTGCCGCAGTGGTGGACTCGGCCGCGTGCACCGTCAGCACCGGGCAAGACGACGCTCGAACTACCGCCTCGGCAACACTGCCCAGGACAACGCGCGCAACACCCGTGCGTCCGTGCGTGCCCATGACGATGAGGTCGATATTGGCGGACTTCGCGTATCGAAGAATCTCGCTGTCAGGTTCGTCCGACTGTTCCACGATCGCGACCGCTCCACGTCGTAGATCGGCATCCGTCAGACGGTCCTGGAGCCAACGTAGGTGCGCCTCATCGAGCGAGCGCCGGTCGACGACGGCGGCGCGCAAGAACGGATTCTCGGTAACGTGGATCAGATGCAGCGCAGCATCGAACCGTTCGGCGATCTCACGACCATAGGCGAGCGCAGCCTCCGAAGGAGCGCTGAAGTCTGTCGGGACGAGAATGCGGGCAAACATTGACGACTCCCTTCTCGCCATCGCCGGAGCCGATATCGAGTACTCCTGTCGCGGGTGCAAGACCGCAGCCGCCGTGCCGCGGCACTCTAGGCTGATTTGCATGGGGAACGGCGGGTTGAGCCAACGTTTCCATAATCAGATTCCTTCATCCGGCTTCCTAAGCAGGGCGATTTCCGAGATTGCTCGAGCGCCGGCGCTCTTACGACTGTTCGGCGACGACGCGCAACAGGTCCATGCTGGTGATCATGCCCACGGGCTGCCCGTCCTGTATGACCACGAGCCGGTGAATATGGCGCTCCACCATCGTCCGAGCCGCCTCTGCCACCGTTGCCGTGGCCGCCACATGGTGAACGACCGGTGTCATCACGTCGCGCACGGTCACCGCGAGTTCCTCGACGTCGCGCTCCCCGAACTCCTCGAGCGTCATTTCATCGACCATGTCCCGGTAGAAGTCGGAATGCGTCGACACGAACTCGGCAGGCTCTGACAAATGGCGGCCGATGTCGGTCATCGACACCACACCGATGAAGTGTCCTTCACCGTTCACGACCGGTGCGCCCGAGATCTCACGTTCGTTCAGAAATCTCACCAGCTCACTGGTGGTCATGTCGTCGGCCACGGTGATGATGTCGGGATTCATGACGTCTTTCACCCGTTGCCTCCGTTTCAACTCTGTCGGCTGTGGCCGGGCTCCCTTGTCGATGACGGACATCTGCGACCTCGTTTCTCGCTGATCCGCGTTTCACTTTGCGTGAGCATGAAGCGTGCCTTCGGCTCGCAGGCCAATCGGCACGTGGTGTGGGGTCCAGTCGCGGGATATTCAGCGGCTGCTGCGAAAGATCACCCATCGCGCTCGCGGCGCCAGCGAACGATGTCGGGGAAGTACTCGCCAACAAGCTGCGGGGCCTTCGAGCGCCGACATCGCTGATGGCTACAGGCTCTGGCCGGCCACTAATTCGGCAGCCCTGGCGTGCTGACTCGCCGACCCAATCCAAGCCAGCGCATCTTCGACAACCAGGCGCTCAGCCGCTGATTGGCGAGCGACTGTTCCAATCATTCGGCGGACGCCTTGCAGCGCCCGCATCCAAAGGATCGTCTCCGTCCCGGAAGCGGACGACAACCCAGTCAGCGGGTCCAAGCGTCAAAGCATTCAATCAAGATTCAACAATCACCAATCACCGACGACAATAATGGCTACGATCTCGATTTTCCGGGCGCCGCTTCAGCAGGGAGGCAGTATGTCCATTTTGCGCGCGTGTGTTGCACTCCTCATCGCGCTTCTCCCGCTGTCATTGACGGCGCAGAGCCTCACTCCGCCGCCGCTGGCGGCACGGAGCCTCACCGCGCCGCCAGATGCCAAAGCCAGAATCGATCGGCATTTCGACCGGTTCACCGGGCGCCCCGGCTGCGCCGTCGGCGCAGCAATCGATGGGACTACGGTGTTCGCGGCCGGCTATGGCGTCGCCGACCTGGAACACAACGTGCCGATCACCGCCGACACGATTTTCGAGCCAGGCTCGGTGAGCAAGCAGTTCACCGCAGCCGCGGTGCTGCTGTTGGCGCAGCAGGGCAAGCTGTCGCTCGATGACCCGATACGCAAATACATTCCAGAGGTTCCCGAGTACGAAACGCCCATAACGATCCGCCACCTGATCCACCACACCAGCGGTCTGCGCGACTGGGGCAGCGTGGCCGCGATCGGCGGGTGGCCGCGCGGCACGATCGCTCGCAACCACGACGACGTGCTCGCGATCGTGCAGCGTCAGAAGGCGCTGAACTATGCGCCCGGCGCCGAGTACTCCTACACGAACACCGGCTACAACCTCGCCGCAATCCTGGTCAGTCGTGTGAGCGAAAAACCGTTCGCCGAGTTCACGCGCGAGGCGATCTTCACGCCACTCGGCATGTCCTCTTCCTCCTGGCGCGACGACTTCCGTCGCATCGTCCCCAACCGTGCGATCGCGTACTCGCCGAGCGGAACGTCGTTCATGTTGAACATGCCGTTTGAAAACGTGTACGGCAACGGCGCGATGCTGACGACGGTGGGCGATCTGCTGCGATGGAACACGAACTTCACCGATCCCAAAGTGGGCGGGCGTGCACTGGTGGAGCTCCAGCTTCGCAGCGGCGTTCTGAACGATGGCCGCAACACCGACTACGCGGCCGGGCTGGGTATCGGAACGTGGAGAGGAGTGCGCGAAATCAGTCACAGCGGCGCCACCGCGGGGTACGGAGGCTGGCTCGCTCGCTATCCGGATCAGGGCTTGTCGGTCGCGATTCTCTGCAACGTCACCAACGCGAACCCGCCGCAGCTCGGACGCGACGTGGCCGCGGTGTACCTCGGAGCCGCGCTCGCACCGCCGACGACAACGGAGCCGGTAGCGGTGAAAGGATTGCAGGAACTATCGGGGCTCTACCACAACCTGCGCAATCACGCGACTCTCACCGCGGCAGTCGACAACGGAAGGCTGAGGATCGGCGGCGCCCTGTTCACGCCGGTTTCACAGGATACGTTCACGAACGGAGATATGCGGTTTGTCGTGGTCGGCGGTCGCCTGCGACTCGACGACGGAACACTGTTCGAAAAAATCGCCGCTGCAAGCCCGACGTCGTTGGAGCTCCAGGTCTACGCGGGCGAATACAGCAGCGATGAAGCGCAGGCAACGCTGCGCGTCGCCATGCAAGGCGAGCGCTTGATGCTGCAGAACCGGCCTGGCAGTTGGCTGCCGCTCACACCGACTTTTCGAGACGCATTCAACAGCCCTATCGGCGTCGTGCGATTCCTGCGCGACGGCGCGGGCAAGATAAACGAGACGAGCGTGAGCCAGGACCGGGTGTGGGATTTGCGGTTTAAGAGGCAGTGAACGAGCACGAGTCGATTCCCACTCTGGCAAAGATCATCGACCCGCGCACTGTGGTCGAGATGCAGTCTGCGTCAGGCGAACAGGTTCGTAATCTCCTGGTTCTTGATCATCTGCTTGGACGCGAACGGCTCGATGTAATGGAACGCGCGCCCCGACGGTGCGCCTTCGATCACCTTCGACCAGTCGATGCCCAGCGCAGAATAAATCGTCGTGGCGACGTCCTCCATATAGACCGAGCGCTTGCCATTCCAATCCGGCGCAACGACCTTCGCGCCGAGCTCATCGGTCTTCCCGATGACGCGGCCGCCCTGCACCCCGCCGCCGGCAAACAAGCCGGTCAGCGCGTACTGATAGTGATCGCGCCCGTTCGCCGCGCTCAACTCGCCCGGTGTGCGGCCGAACTCACCGAAGCAGACCACCATCGTCTCGTCGAGCAGCGTGCGTCCGTCGGCGCGCTTGCGTGCCGCAAGGTCATCGAACAGCGAGGTTAGCGCGGTGTCGATCTCTCTGCACAGCTTGTAATGATTTCCCTCGGCGTAAATCCGGTTGTGATGGTCCCAGTCGCGATGATTGACCAGCACGAAGTGCGTCCCGGCGTCTGCTTCGACCAGGTTGCGCGCCAGGATGCAGCCGTCACCCACCTGCGACTTGCCGTAGCGATCGTGATCGGCGGCGTCGATCTGAAAGACCTGGGAGGCGCGTTGATCCGACATCATGCTGACCGCGCCTTCGTAGTGGTTGTGGTAGTCGCGATACGCCTTTGCGGCAAGGGACGAGTCGTTGCGCAGGCGTTCGTCGACTTTCTTCAGCAGCTCCCAGCGCCGCCGCAGCGTCTTTCGAGCCTCGTCGTCCAGAGAGATCGCGCCGATTCCACTCGTCGTATCGATGTGGAACGGCGTGTAGGTCGCTGGCAGGAATCCGCAACCGAGCAGTCCGGCCTGTGACTGCGTGACATTGACCGCGACGTAGCCCGGAAGCGTATCGGTCGTCTGCCGCCGCGCGGCGGACTCGTACGCGACGACGGTGCCAATGGGTGGGAGCTCTTTCTGCAGCGCGGGATTCATCATGTGCCCGGACTGCACGTAGTACTGCGCGCGGAAGTGCACGCTGTCCCAGGCCTCCATCGAACGGATCAGCGAATAGCGTTCGCGCTGCTTTGCGAGCTGCGGAAAGAGTGCCATCGGCCATTTGACGCCCGGCGCGATCTCCCGGATGTCGAAGTTCTGCGGCGTCCACTTCCCTTCCTTGAGGTCCCATGAATCGACATGGGACTGCCCGCCTTCGAGCATGACGAAGATGACGAAACGCGCCGACCCGCGCGGACTGACCTTCGACTGGGCATGTACGTTCGTCGGCGCCACGAGCGGGAGGAACCAATAGGCGCTGACGAGGGATGCGCCGACCTTGAACGCTTCGCGGCGCGTGAGGAGAGTGTCGAGGACATTGGACATGACCTCTTCCCCTAGAAGTTGTGGACGAACTCAACCCTGTTGACCAGCAGCCACTGCAGATCTTCCCATCCCGCAGCGCCGCTCTTCACGATGTCCTTCGCGTCGGTCACCTCGGCCAGCGTTGGCCGTCGGACCAGGAACCGCTCGTACAGCCGAACGACCTTCTCGTCATCCGGGATCTCCTGCTTGAGCAGCCCGGCCAGGTAGCTCCCCTCTGTCGCCTTGATCTGACGATGGACGAGCGGGCTGTTCATCAACTGAACGGCCTGGGTGATCGCGCCGTCATTGCTGCGTTCGGAGGACTGGCGGTTCGTCTGACCGAACGACTCGAGGAAGAAGTGGATCTCCTTGAGAATCGGATCGTTCACGTTCCTGACGAACTCGTCCGGCGAGTACGCCTCGGCCGCGTAGCGCACTTTGATATCGGTGCCGCGGATCGGCACGTCATAGAACACATTCGTCGCGCCCACGAGCGAGTCGTAGACTTCCTCCGCTTTCAGGCGGCGCACGAACTTGCGCGCGAAATACGGCGCATAGCTTTCCTTCCACTCGCCGGGAAACTGCGACGAGAGCTGATACGCACTCGACTTTGCGATCAGCTTCAACACCGATCGGATGCTGTAGTTGTTGTCGCGAAAGTACTGGGCGAGCGCTTCGAGCAGTTCGGGATGCGAGGGTTGCAGACCCCACGGCGCCGGCGGTGGGTTCTTCGGATCGAGACGCGCCAGGTCGAATGAGAAGACCGGCTCCACGATGCCGACACCGAACATCTCCGCCCACAGCAGGTTCACGGTGGCGCGCGCGAATTGTGGATCCGACGTCAGCAAGCGCGCGAATTCCGGTCGCGGATGCTTCGATGGATCCGGAGTCGCTCCCGTAAACATGTAGACGGGATCCAGGAGTCCCGGCTTCCCACGCCGCGGCACGCGGATGACGCTGCGCGCCGACGGGTCGTAGCCGGGACCGTTGTCGTCGATCGAATATTCGTCCTGCGCCGTGCTGATCTCGGTGCGGCGGAGCACGTTCGTCCTGCCGAAGAACGCCGCCATCTTCCAGGTCTCTTCGCGCTTCCGCTGGCTCAGATAGAGATTGATCTTTTCGAGGTGGCGGGCCCCGTCGTGACAGGACGCGCAGCTGATGTCGACACCGAGAAAATCCTTCGCGGCATGGATCGCCAGTTCGTCGGAGGTGTCCTCGTGCACCTCGTCCTCGCACGCGACGGCCGTGATCACCCAGCGCGCGACGTAGCTGGCAGGGCCGATGTACCAGTTCGATGTCGCATTCGACGTCAGCATCTCGTACACCACCTCGTTGTATGGACGGTCGAGGTGAATGTTGTCGCGGACCCAGAGGTAGAAGACGTTCTTCGCGGTATTCCCGATGCGGCCGGGCGCCGGCTTGTAGATGTCGTTGAAGAAATACGTCCACTTCGTTTCGTACGGTCGGGACGTCGTCAGCTGATCGATGAGCTTATCGCGCTTGCCGGGGTCGCGAGACGCAAGGAACGCGCGCAGCTGTTCGTCCTGGGGCAGGCGGCCAGTCAGATCGATATGGATGCGGCGAAAGAACTCCTCATCCGACGACAACCCGGCGTGCGGCACGCCGTCTTTCTCGATCTTTCCGAAGATGAATTCGTCGATAAGGTTCTTGCGAGCGATCGGGATCGAGGCCGGGCTGGCGCTGGACGGCCTGAGTCGTTCGGTCAGATCCGACGCCGCCGATCGGCCATCTGGCGCGCCGACCGCAGGATGATCCGGCGGCAGCTGCGGCGTCTGCGCTCCGAGGATCGACGCCATCCAGACCAGCAGGCAGCTAACCAGGAGCCAGGCCCGTGATTTCGCGACAGCGCTCTTGAACGCACGCATGCGGCCTCCTCGTTGATGGGGCGCGCCGACTGAACGATTTGGCGCAATCGTAGGGCCAGGCCGTGTCGGTGTCAAACGCAGTAGGTGTGTTCACCACACGGAGTCGGTGCGTTGATTCTCCTTCTGCGAAGTCCGGGATTACCTGTGCGCCGCGACCTCTTCGACTTCGCGACCCGCTCTCTCCACCAGACGCGTCCGGGCCAATCGGCGGTACCACCACGCTGTCAGGAGCGGCGTTAGGATCGCCGTGACGATCACCGACGCGGCGACCTGCACTGTCGCGGCCGCGGCAACCGGGGCAAACGATGTATCCGCAAGCGCTACGGCCTGCGGTACGGCAGCCGAGTTCCCCGCCGTGCTCGACGCTGCCGCACCCGCGACGCCCGACCCGCCCAGCAGTCGATCCATCGCGATGCACACGGCGCCAGTCACGACTAACACGGTCACGCCAAGCACGATGCCCGGGAGACCGGCGGTGACTACGGACTTCAGATTGATGGTCTGGCCGAGTGTGAACGCCATGAAGGGCACGATGATCGGCTCGTGCGACGCGAAGAACTCCTTCAGTTCTTCATCCAGGTTGCCGAGAATCGCACCCACCACGATCGGCGCAATCACCGACACCATCGTCAGCCACGGAATCACGGCAAGCCCTGTCCCGACGAAGATCAGCATCGTAAGGAAGGGGCCGGTCTCGATGCTCTGCACGACATAGGTCCCTGAATCCTCCTTGTCGCCCATCACGCCAGTGAGGGCGAGGAACATCCCGCCGTTGGTATCGCTCATGGCGACCATCACGGCCAACGTGCTGAGCCCGAGAATGCTGCCATCGAACACGTGAGCCACTGCCAGCGCGAACAGCGTAGCGGTGCCGACCTTGGCGGCGAGCAGGCCGCCCCCGCGCAGCAGCATCCGCGGCGCGGCGCGAACGGTCATTTTCGTGCCGACGGTGAAGAGATACATGCCCAGCACGGTCGGATATCCCACGCCGCTCAGTGCCTGCGTGAATCCGCCGATCTGGAGCAACGTCGGGAAGAACGTGTTGATGACCATGCCGATGAAGAGCGGCACGACCATCAGACCGCCTGGCACCCGATTGATGAACCGGTAGATTTTCATGTCGCCGCCGTTCGCCTGCCGAGTATGCCGTCGAACTCGCGTAGACTCTCACCCGAGTTGCCCTCTGAATTCAACACCGACGTACGTCATGTCCGGCTTTAGCCGGACCGGATGACCGATGTACACAAAACCTACGGTATTGGTGACGCGCAAGCTTCCGTTCGCGGTCGAGGACCGCCTGCAGCGCGACTATGAGGCGCGCCTGAATCCAGACGACAAGCTCTACTCGCATGAGGAACTCATCGAGCGCGCCCGGGGCGCGCAGGCCATTCTTCCCTGCCACACCGAGCACTTCACGGCCGACGTTCTCCAGCGTCTGCCAGCAGAAGTGAGGATCATCGCCAACTTCTCGGTTGGCTACGACCATGTCGACCTGGAAGCCGCGCGGACCAGGGGCATCGTCGTCACCAACACGCCTGACGTGCTGTCCGATGCGACCGCCGAGCTCACGCTGATGCTGATGATCGGTGCCGCGCGTCGTGCGAGCGAGGGTGAAAAGCTGGTGCGGGAGCGGAAGTGGAAGGACTGGAGTCCTGCGTTCATGGTGGGCACGCAGGTCACCGGCAAGCGGCTCGGCATTGTGGGTATGGGTCGAGTCGGGCGCGTCGTCGCACGACGCGCACGCGGGTTCGACATGCGGATTCACTATCACGACATCCGGCCGGTGACCGGGATCCAGGATGTCGTGTGGCACGACGCGCTCGACGACATGCTCCCTCACTGCGACTTTCTCAGCCTGCACTGCAACGTCACGCCCGCCACGCGCGGGCTGATGAACGCCCGGCGGTTCGCGCTGCTGCCTGACGGCGCCATCCTGGTCAACGCCGCCCGCGGCGCCCTTGTGGACGACGATGCGCTCGTCGAGGCGTTGAAATCGGGGAAGCTGCGTGCCGCCGGGATCGATGCGTACAACAACGAGCCGAACGTCGATCCACGTTTGACGGCGCTGCCCAACACGTTCCTCATGCCGCACATCGGCAGCGCGACCACCGAGACACGCGACGCGATGGGGTTTCGCGCGCTCGACAATCTGGATGCGTTCTTTGCCGGACGCGCGCCTGGGGATCGGGTTGCCTAGAGACAGGGCGGAACGCCTGCCGGCTCCCTAATTCGACAGTCCCTCAGGACTCGTCCGCCGACCAACGCCAAGCGTGCGCACCTTCGCCAGCCATGCGCTCAGACGCCGGTTGGCCAGCGACTGCTCCAGCGCATCGAGCTTGACGTAGGCAGCTGGCACGAGCAGCAGCGTCAGGAACAGACAGAGCGACTGCGCGCCGATGATCGTGACCGCGATCGCCGAGCGTTGGGCGCCGCCGATGCCGACGCCGAGCGCCGTGGGAAGCAGCCCGAAGATGATCGCCAGCGTCGTCATCAGAATCGGGCGAAGCCGCGTCCGGCATGCGTCCACAATCGCCTGGTCGCGCGGCACTCCCCGTGCCCGCAGGACGTTGGTGTAGTCCACCTGGAGAATCGAGTTCTTCTTGACGATGCCGAACAGGAGCAGAATCCCGAGCGCGCTCCACAGATTCAGCGTCCGCCCCGTCGCCAGGATCGTGAACAGGGCGAACGGGATCGACAGCGGCAGCACCGTCATGATGACGAGCGGCTGCACGAAGCTCTCGAACTGGGCGGCGAGCACCATGTAGACGAAGATGCTCGCCAGCGCGATCGCCAGCATGAGGTTGTCGGTGGTTTCATCGAGGTTCTGCGTCTGGCCCCGCAGCTGGAAGGTGTAGCCTGGCGGCAGCTTGGCCTCGGTGATGATTCGGCGGAGGTCGCCGGATGATTCGTCGAGCGCGTGGCCGGGGGCGGTGTCGGCGTTCATGTTGATGGCATATTGCCGGTTGGAGCGCGTGATGCGGGTGGGCCCGAATCCTCGCTCGAGCCGCGCGATGTTGTCGATCCGGACTGGCTGGCCCGACGTCGAGGTGACCGTGAGCTTGCCAACCATGTCGATGTCGCGGCGCTGGCTCTCCAGCACGCGAACCGTGACCGGGTATTGCTCGCCGGCTTCGCGATACGTCGTGATCTCGTCGTCGCCGGCGACCATCAGCCGGAGCGTGTTGCCGATCGTCGCCATGCGCACACCCAGGTCGGCGGCGCGCGACCGATCGACGGCCACCTGCACCTCGGGGCTGGCGTCGCTGTAGTCGGATTTCGCGTCGACCAGGCTCGGCATCGTCTTGGCCTTCTCGACAATCCGCTGCGAGTACTCGTAGAGCGTTTTGAGATCGGGGCCGAGCAGCGACGCTTGGAGCTGGAAGTTGCCGCCGCCGCCGAGCGGATTCCGTCCCACGATGCTCGAGGCGTACGCAGGATGGCGCGCCAGCACACGACGAACCTGCGTCATGATCTGGCTCTGTGTGACCTTCCGCTCGTTCGAGGGCTGAAGGTAGAAGTAGAGATGAAAGTGCGTGTACCGATCCGCGCCGGCGATGTACGCCACCTGTGAGACGCCCTCGAGCTCGCCAATCTCTTTCGTGAGGTTGCGAGCGATCTCGGTCGTGCCTTCGATCGATGTGCCCTGCGGCGTATCGGCGTGCACGGTGAACTCGTTCATGTCCTCGGCCGGCACGAACGTGCGTCCCACCATCCAGTTCAGCGGGACGGTGAGCGCGACCAGCGCGATCGAGACGCCGATGATCCACATCGGGTGCGCGAGCGTCCAGCGCAGCGACGCGCTGTACCAGCGATCCAGCGCGCGGAACAGGCGATGGTGCTTCGTATCTTCATCCGTGCCGGCATGCGACGCGGTCAGCCAGCGCGAGCTGAGCATCGGCGTCAGGGTGAAGCTGACGATCATCGACACCAGGATCGCGAAGGCCATCGTCAAGCCGAAGGGATAGATGAAGCGCCGCGCGTAGCCGGTCATGAAGGCGACCGGCAGGAAGATGACGATCAGCGACAGCGTCGTCGCCATCACTGGCAGCGCGACCTCACGCGTGCCCTGAATCGCCGCGTCGAACGGCGAGCGCTGCTTCTCCTCGATGTAGCGGAAGATGTTTTCCAGCACCACAATCGCGTCGTCGATGACGATGCCGACAGCAAGGGTGAGCGCCAGCAGCGTCATGTTGTTGAGCGTGAAGTCCATGGCACGCATCAACGTGAACGTAGCGATGATCGAGGCCGGGATGGCGACCGACGCGATGATGACCGCCCGCAGGTTCCTGATGAAGAAGAACACGACCACCGACGCGAGCAGGCTGCCCCAGATGAGATGCTCCTCGAGCGATGCGATCGACGCGTAGATAAACCGCGAGTCGTCGGTGGGGATCGTGAGCGTGATGTCGGGAGGCAGCGTCTGACGAACGGACTGGAGCTTGTCCTTGACGCCTTCGATGACCGTGATCGTGTTCTCGCCCGAGGCGCGGCGGATCTCGAGCTGGACGGCAGGGCTGTCGTCGGCCATGTAGAGCGACGTCGCCACCTTCTTGACCGAGTCCTCCGCATATCCGATATCGGAGACCCGGAGCGGGACGCCGTTCACGGTGGCGACGATGACGTTGTTGAACTGCTCGGTGGCCTCGATGCGGCCGAGCGTGCGCAGGCCGACTTCCCATTTACCCTGCTCGAGCGTCCCGCCGGGAATCTCGACGTTCTCCTGCCGAATGGCGTTCACCACCTGGTCGATCGACAGCCCGTGCGCGTTCAGCTTCTCGACGTCGACCACGATGTGAATTTCGCGCGAGCGATCGCCGTTCATCGAGACGGCGCCGACGCCGTTGACCGCTTCGAGCGCGCGCTTCACCTGCTTGTCGGCGATCTCGGTGAGCGTGCGCAGGCTCGCCGTCCGGCTCGAGAGCATGATGCTCATGATGGGATCGGCGTCGGGATCCTGCTTCTGCACAACGGGGGGAAGCGTCTCAGGTGGAACCGAACGCATCGCGCCGGCGACTTTCTCGCGCACGGCGTTGGCCGCGTCCTCGAGGTTGCGCTCGAGCACGAACCGGATCTGGATGTTGGCCATCCCGCCGGTGTTGACGTTCGCCGTCATCTGGTCGATGCCGGCGATGCCGCTCAGGGCGTTCTCCATCGGCATGATGACGGCCGACGTCATCTCGTCGGGCGACGCGCCCGGCAGCCGCAGCGACACGTTGACCTGTGCGGGGTCTGCCTTCGGGAACAGATCGACGCCGAGGTCGCGGAACGAGAACAGGCCGAGCACCACCAGCGACATGACGAGCATCGTCGCGAAGACCGGACGTTTGACGCAAAGTTCCGACAACATGCCGTGTCTACTCCGATTGCGCTGCAGCCCGCGTGCGTGTAACCGTCACAG
>DASRJR010000381.1:0-2656 GCA_035649395.1 Vicinamibacterales bacterium | reverse complement strand
ATGGCCCAGGTGGCCGCGACAGCGAACGCCACGAGTGCGAGCAGCACCACTCCGGTTTGGAACTCCCACGACTCGAGACCCCTGAGCACGACCTCGCCATAGCGGCGGGCCAGCAACGCCACGATGCCGAAGCGGATCAGGCGCATCACGCCGAACACAAAGAAGAACCGCCAGCGATCGACGGCGAGCGCCCCGCACGTGAGCACGAACGGCGTCAGCGGAAACGGCGGCGGCAGCACGGCGGCGGCGGCGATCGTCCCAGGGCCGGCTTTGTCGAGGCACAGCTTCATGCGCTCGAGGTGGCGAGGCGTCAGCAGTCGCGCGAGGGCGGCATCACCCGCACTGCGGCCGATCCAATAGATCAGCCCGACGCCGACGAGCGAGGCCGCGGTGGCGATCGGCGGAAACAGCCAGAAGATCTCGCGATACTTCGCGGCAAGAACAATGAGGACGGCGTCGATCCCTAATGGCACACCACACCAAGTTGAACGAGGATTCCGACGTCGGCTGCGATGCGCAGTCGAGCACGGCGATTCGCCGACGCAATGGTGATACCAAGTGGATGCGGACGGTGGGCCGCGTACTGCCGTAAGCCGGCGATCGCCCTGAGCGCGAACCAAGCATCGCTTTTAGCTCGATTACACGATCACCTGCGGTGACGTTCGATCAAACTAGGATCTGACGCGTGACGCCGCGCGGGTGCCTCTGGGGAATCGTCAAGACGATGCTGATCATCGCCGTCTTCGGTGGGGCGATGGCGTTCGCCGCGTCTCCCTGGGCGCTGCCGTGGCCGGGGCGCGACCGGCTCGACGGTTCGTGGATGGGTCCTTCATGCCCAGTTTTTGCCGCTACATACTTCGAACGACTGACGTCGAAGGCGCGAGTGCGTTCTACCGCGATCTCCTCGGCGCCCGCTTCTGGGAAGATCGCATCGAGGTCGTCCAACTGCCGCCAGCCGTCGCCGCGCGCGGCGCCCCAGCGCACTGGCTTGGGTACATCGGCGTCGAGGACGTGGTCGGAACCGCATTGCGATTCGTCCAGTCGGGCGCGACACAGCTGAGCGCTCTGCCGCAGTCCGGCGTCGCAAGCCCGGAAGCCATTCTGCGCGATCCGTTCGGGGCCATCGTCGCGTTGACTGCAACGACGGCTGACGCTGACGACAGGCCCGTGGCGTGGCACCTGCTCGGCACACGAGACGAGGAGAGCGCGTTCGCGCTGTACCAGGACCTATTTGGATGGACGCGCGGCGAGGCATACGACTTGGGAGCGACACGAGGCCGCCATATCACGTTTGGCTGGAACGGCTCCACGCGCGTCGTGGGCAGCGCTTCGGACGTCGCGCGACAGCCGCACGTCCATCCTCAATGGCTCTTCTTCTTTCCGACCGACGATCTGGAGCGATCGCTCGCATCCGTACGCGCGATGGATGGATTGACGCTTGCCCCGACCACGACCGCGGCAGGGAACCCGGTGGCCGCGTGCGACGATCCACAGGGAGCGGCGTTCGGCTTGTATCAGGTCTGACGGATCAGGCCTCAGGGCCCAGGCCCCAGGGCTCAGGCCTCAGGTCAAAAGCGCACGCCACCGCCGACCGCAAACCTGATGTCGTCGCTGAAGAACGACTCGTCGCGAATGTCGCCTGACAGATCGAACGTGGGTCCCGGATAGCGAAGAAAGCGATCGCTCAGATCGACGCGGATGAACGTCCGCTCGGTGGGATAAATCGCGATGCCACCGCCAACGTCGAATGCCGGGATCGTCCTGCCACCGGCGAGCACACACGCCAGCGGCGGCGGGAAGATGGCGATGCAGGGGAACGGCTCCGATCGCTCACGATACGTGAGGAAACCCGCTCTCGCCCTGGCGAATGGTCTCACGCGTCCGACGAGCGGTCCGACGCCGACGCCGAACAATCCCTCGATGCGGCTGCGGCTGAACTGGCTCTGTTGCGGGAGGCCTGTTGGATAGAACGCGATTTCCCCTTCGGCACTCCACAACGCTCCCGGCCGCCACGACAACCCGACGCCGACACCGGGATCGGTGTCGAATTCTTCCGACGCGGCCGCGACGAATTGCACTCCAACCTCGAAGCGGCGGCCGCTCTGCGCCGCTGCCGGCGCGGCACATAACACACACAGCAGCGCGCAGACGGCCCACGTACTCACAACGCCGGAGCAACGACGCATGAACATCGTTCTGATGATGCCTATTGTCGGCGATCTCCGCCTGCTCCGCGGTCGCGACGATCCGCTTACGCGCGAATGCGCCGGGACGTCAGCGAGCTCGACGCGTTGAGATGAGCGCCCTCGTCAACGCCAACCGACAGTCGATCGACGAGCTCGCCGCCCAACCAGCCGGTGGCCAGCGACAAGCATCCAGCGGCGAACGACAGCGTCAAGGCAAGCGTGCCGGGCGTCTGCGGCGTGCCGGCGCGCAACACGAAGCTCGCCGCGAACAGCAACAGTACCACCACGTTCCCAAGACCATGGATCGCTCCAATACGCTTGGCGCGCGTGCCGGCTGGTATCGCCAGCCAGTCGATGAACCCGAACGGAGCCGCCAGCAGCCCGGTGACCACGCCGGCGGCGATCATCCAATAGCTGATCTCGGACCAGTACCCCGTGTCTGACCCGATCGCGAAGAGATCGAAGATCAC
>DASRJR010000380.1:0-7226 GCA_035649395.1 Vicinamibacterales bacterium | reverse complement strand
GAGTATCTCGATTCGTTTCGCGCCAGCATCGGCCGGCGCTCGATCGCGCCCGACACGGTTCGCACCGATGTCGCCGACGCGGCGACGATCGAAACGCTCGTGGAGGAGCTGTCGAATCCGGACGAATCGGCGGTGCTCTACGCCATCGAGATGCTGGAAGCGCTCGACAAGCGCAATCTGATCACTCCGCTGCTGTTACAACACGACTCGGCGCGTGTGCGCGCGCGGACGCTGAAAGCCATCGCCAAATCGCGATCGCGCATCGCCGCTGGATGGATGGCCACGGTCGAGCGGATGGTGCAGGACGACAACGTCGACGTCCGCGCCGCGGCGTTGCGGGCGCTCGCCGAGCTCGCGCACGAGGATGCCGCCGTGCTGATGCGGCGCCATCTGACCGACGCAGAGCCACGAGTGGTCGTGACCGCGGCGATCGCGCTGGCCAACTCGGGCCTCCCCGAGGACGTCGGGGCCGCCGACCAGGCCCTGCGTGACCTGATCGCCGATACGCGAGAAGGAGCCGCGGTCGGGCGCGCCGAAGCCGCCACGGCGCTTGCTCATATCGACAACCCGCTCTTCCGTCCGCTGCTGGTGCCGCTGCTCTACGACCGCGACACGCGCGTGGTGCAGAACGCCATCCGCAGTGCGCGCGCGATGGGGGCGCCCGATGGCCTCTTCATTCCAGGCCTGCTCTCGCTGCTCGGTCACCGCGCGCTCAAAGCCGATGCGCGGGATGCGTTGGTCGGCTACGGCGAGCCGATCATCGAGGCCCTCGCACATGCGCTGCTCGATCAGCAGGAGCACGTGTGGATTCGCCGCCACATCCCCGCGACGCTCGCACTCCTGGGAACCCAGCGTGCGATGGACGCGCTCGTCACGTCGCTCGACGACCCCGACGGATTCCTGCGCTACAAGGCGATCGTCGCGATTGAACAAATCCGCCGCGATCATCCCCGCATCGTGTGTCCACGGCCGGTGCTCGAACGGCTGGTCGTCAAGGAGACGTCGAGGTATTACAACGGGCTCACGCTGCACCAGAACCTGCTGCGCAACGTCCACGATTCGGCCAACTCGCTGCTCTCGGCCGCGCTCGACGACAAGCTGCACCGCGCCGTCGATCGGATCTACCGCCTTCTCGGCCTGCTATATCACGTCGACGACGTCGCCGCCGCGCGCCACACGATTGAGCGTGGTGAGGGCCGCCGCCGCGCTGCGGCAGTGGAATACCTCGATAACCTGCTCGGCGGCGTCGTGCGCAAGCGGGTCATGCCGATCCTCGATGACACACCGATCAGCGACAAGGTGCGCTATGCGAATCTGGTGCTGAAGAGCCGTCCGCGCGACCTCGAGGACACGCTGGCGCAGCTGGTGCACGAGGATGATCCGGTCATCGCGGCGTCGGCGATTCACTTCGTCGGACTGCGCGAGCTGTGGACGCTCGCCGAGGATCTCGAGTACGTCGCGACGCATCGCAACGAGGACGATCGCATCGTGATCGAGTCCGCGGCGTGGGCGCAGGCGCGTCATCGTGGAGAGCAGGCCGCGACCATCACCGACTCGCTTCCGGTCGTCGAGCTCGCCGATCGAATGCGTGCCATGCCGCTGTTCGCGTCACTCTCGGTCGACGAGCTGTTTCGGATCGCCGAAGCCGGTCAGGAGACGCGGCATCCCGCGGGGCGCGAGCTCTGCCACGCCGGCGGAGCGGCCGAAGATGTCCTGTTCCTGCTCGACGGCCGCACGCACGTCATCGACGGCACCGGACAGGCGAGCGAGATCGCAGCGCCGGCCGTCGTCGGATTCGAAGAAGTGCTTCAGGGCACGACGTTCCGTAGCAGCGTGCGGGCGCTCGAGCACTTGCTCTGCTTCCGCATCGCCGCAACCGACTTCCTGACGATGGTGTCGGACAACGTCCTCCTGGCACAGAGTCTGTTCGCGCTGCTGCTGCCCAACGACCGCCCGCGGGCGCCGTTCCTGCCCTCGATTCGCCTCGGGACCGTCGACGACCGGGCCGGGCTCGTGGCGGCCGATGCTGCACGGCTGTTGCGATCGGATCCGCTGTTGTCGCGCGCCACCGCATCTCAACTACTGGCCCTGAGCGCCACGGCACCTGAAGTGCCGCTGAAGACGGGCAATGTGCTGTTCGATCTGACGACTGCGCCGGCCATTTTCGTCGTCCTGCAAGGACAGGTGATGCTCGAGTACGACGGGCAGCCACCCGTCACGGCCCCCGCCGGCGCGACCATAGGCGTGGCCGATACGCTCGCGGGCGCGACCTCGGGCTGGCGCGCTACCGTGCTGCGCGACGGCCGGGCGCTTCGCATCGACCGCGAGGATCTGTTCGCTGTCCTCGCCGACCACGTTGACTTGATGCAGGGGCTCTTCAGCGGCGCGCTCGCCGTTCGCGAGACGTTCGCCTCGATGCGGGCCGACACGATTGATGCGGGTAGACAACCGGCATCTTTGGCGTAAAATTCGCCCAATCCCGTTTCCTCCTCAACCAGGAGCGCATATGGCTATCGCTCGCCGCGCGTCGTTCCTCGGCGTGTTCGTCCTCGGAACGGCCGTTCTCATGCCCACGGCCTTGTATGCGCAGCAAAATGCCGCTGCTCCGGCGCCCGCTCAGCCGACGCTCTCCGCGGCGGAGATGGAGACGTTTCTGCTAAAAGCGCGCATCACGAAACAGCGCGATGCGGGCAGCGGAGTCACCGCCTCTCGACGTGCCACGCTCACCGATGGACGCGTCACCCACGACGCGCACATTCAGAACGTCGACATCTCCTCGACGGTCTTTCAGGCCGGGCGGTCCAGCGAGGTCAACTTCAAGGACACCTTCCGTTACAACATCGCCGGCTATCGCGTCGCGCAGCTCATCGGTCTCATGACGGTTCCTATGTCGGTGGCCCGCTCCGTGGACGGGAAGAACGCCGCGGTGACGTGGTGGGTCGACGACGTCCAGATGGACGAGAAGGCACGACTGGCCAAGAAGACATTCGGCCCGAATCCGGATCGCACCTCGAAGCAGATCCAGATTATGCGAGTCTTCGACGAGCTGATTCAGAACAAGGATCGCAATCAGGGCAACATCCTCTGGACCAACGACTGGACGATGTGGCTGATCGATCACACGCGGGCGTTCCGGCTCGGCAAGGAGCTGTTGAAACCGGAGAACCTGACGCGCTGCGACCGCGGGCTGCTCGATCGGCTGCGTGCGATGACCGCTGAATCGCTGGCTTCGGCTGTCGGCGAATCGCTGAACAGACTCGAACAGGAGGCGCTGCTGGCGCGGCGCGACCTGATCGTCAAGCACTACGAGGAGCGGATCGCGAAGCTCGGAGAGGCGGTGGTGTTGTTCGACATCAGCGCGCCGCCGCCGACGTCGGCGAGCTCAACGCCGGCACAGTGAGCGGCTCTTTCCGATCGAGATAGATCGCCGTCGCCGAGTTGCCCCGCAGTTCGAGCGCAGAGGGCGCGCCGCCAGGGTAGAACTCCCCTGCCACCATTCCAGAGTCGATCTGGATGACACGACCACCGAACCGCGTCACGATTCGGTTGGGGCTGGTCGTGTGGCCGATCACAAAGCCGCGGGCACCCATCTGCATCATGATCGTCTCGAGCGTGGGAGCCAGCGTCTCCTCCGACTCAGTAGCGAGGCCGCGATACCAGAGCGGCCCGGTTTCGCTCGCTGAGAACAGCATCGGCACTTGCTCGAGCGGTACGGGAAGCGACGCGAGATCTTTGCGCACGGCTTGATTGATGCCTTCGCACCCGAGCGGAGCCACGGCACTGCTGACCCCGCCGTGCATGAACACGATGCCGTTGATGCGGGCGACGGCCGGCCGCGCTCGAACCCATTTGCCGTAATCCCCCATTGGTCCGAACGCCTGCTTCATCTCGAGATAGCCGAGCGGAATGTCCTTGATGAACCGCTGGCGATACGCCTCGGCGTCCCACGGCTTGTCGGCAGCCTTGGCTTGCTTTTCGGCTTCGGCGCCGAAGATCGCGATCGCACGGTCGCGCAGATCGATCGAGTCCCCGTTCTTGAATCCGTCCAACTCGCCGGCGCTGACGTAGCGCCAATCGTCGACGAGCCGCATCAGCTCGTGATTGCCCAGCAGCGGGTAGACGCGGCCGCCGGCGCGCTGCGCGTCGCGTTCGAGGCGCCGAATGAGGTCGATGGCCTTGCGCGAATCGGGCCCACGGTCGAGGATGTCGCCGGTCTGCACGAACACGGTTTTTTGCCCGACCCAGCGATCGCGCTGGTCGATCAGGTTTGCCGCGCGCAGAATCGCCACGAATTGCGTGTAAGCGCCATGGACGTCGCCGATCGCAACGATGCGCTCCGTCGTGCGAACGTCGCACGGAAAGTCGGAAGCCTCGCCCTTGGGCGGCGTCTGGGCCGCAACCAGCGTCGCCAGGGTGAGGGCGACGATGGCGGCGAGCCATGTCCGATATCGACGAGCGTGCTGCGTCACGTCACGATTTGAGCACCGAAGCCGGCACAAAGCAACCCGTACTGACGCCGTGAACCTGGAACGCTGAACTATGAACCGTGAACGCTGAACGACAGCGCAGGGAGTGATATCTTCATAGGCTGCTTGACCCCTGCCCATCTCGTCATGCCGCGCGTGTTGTCGGCCGTGCTTCGCAACGCGCCGCTCTCACCGGAGAAGGTGGCGTTCGCCTGGCGCCTGGCCGTCGGCCCGGCTGTCGACAAGGCCTGCGACGTCGTGTTGCGGCAGGACGTGCTCTATGTGCGCGCCAAGGACGCCGCCTGGCGGCGAGAAGTCGAGCGATCTGCGGCGTTGATCCGATCGCGGTTGACCGACCTGCTCGGCGAGCACGTGGTCCGCTACATTGACGTGAAACAGCGCTGAACGCCGCTTCTGGAGGTTTGTACTTTGGCCACTGCGATCGACAGTCTGGTGTCTCCCGTCCACGAGCTCGACACGCCGTTCGAACGGCAGCGTCTGGAAGACGTCGGGTTCATGACCTGCATGACGCTCGTCCTGCTCGGGAACTACTCGCAGACCGGACACTTTGGTGGTCCGCTGGCCTACACCCCGTACAACGTCGCCGTTCATCTCGCCGGCCCCGCGCTCGGCGGGTTGCGCTTCGATTACCGACGCCCCAAGCATCCGTATGCCGACAAGTTCATGCTGGCGGGCGGGCACTGCATCCCGACCTGCTATGCGCTGTGGATGATCCTTGGCCAGGCGCTCGAACGACGCTTCACCGCCACCGGCGACCGGAAGTACTACGTCGATCCAGCCGTCGCAATCCTGCCGATCGACGCGCTCGGTTTCCGCCGCGGTGCTGGTGCGCTGAAGACGCTGCTCCAGGATCAGGGCCTGGCCGATCAGCCGCTGTTTGCGCAGGCGAAGGCCCGCGGCATCAAGGCACTGGCCGGTCACGCCGAGAGCGTCGACATGACCAACGACGTCAACGGTGGGCCCTCGGGGATCGGCATCGCCACAGCCGCTGGGAAGGCGGCGTTCTGGGACGTCATGGGCGCGTCGGTGGACGCGCCAAAGATCATCGCCTTCGAGGGCGAGTTCGCGATGACCGAGGGGCACGCGCAGGAGCTGAAGACACAAGCGCTGGCGATGCAGGTCGGCAAACGTCTGCGGGTCATGCTCTCGGACAACAACGCTGGCATCGACGACGCGCTCATCGGCGGCGTGATCAACTCGAAGTACGACGCCTATCGCATCGTCGACCAATGGACGTCCTACGGCTGGAACGTCTTTACCGTGCCCAACGGAAATGACTATGGCCAAGTCGTGTCCGCGTTGAAGACGCTCGAGCAGTGGGACCCGAAGGACCGGCGACCGATGGTGCTGATCGGCAAGACGGTCAAGGGCTACTGGCCTGCCGCAGTCGACGGCACGATTCCCGGCCACGGGACGCAGGTGGTTGGCTACCCGAGCCATCCGTACGCGATGAAGATGAACTCGGAGTACTTCGTCGCGCTGGCGCGGACGTTCGAGCAACGCTACGGCGTCGAGTTCGTGGGGATCGATCGCGGCCCGGCCAAGGACACGCGCGAGCGCCTCGTCCAGTACAAGACCAACATCGACGTCGTGATGTCGGTCTTCGACCGCGACGGCCTCGGCGACTGGCTTGCCGATCACCTCGTCGAGGTCGGCGACTCACTCCCGGACAAGCCGAAGCTGCGCGTGCAGGTGAAGCAGGACCCGTTTCTCGACAAGCGGCTGCGTGTGGAGAACCTCCCGAAAGAGCCGCAGAAGATCAAGGTCAAGAACACGGTGTCGGGCGCGGAGAAGGAAGTCGGTGTCACGCTGTTCCGCAAAGCCGGCGACGTCGCGGGCACTCGGCGGGCGATCTCTGAAATCGTCAAGTGGGTCAATGTCGTCACGGGCAACCGGTTCCTCACGATCGCCGCCGATCTCTCCGAGTCGATCAACCTCGAGCACGGCAGTCTGTGGGGACACTACGATCCCCAGACCAACCCGCTCGGCACACGCATCAAGGCCGCGATTCAAGAAGCCGGCAACGCCTCAACGGCGATCGGCCTGGTCAGTCAGAACGCGTCGCTCGATCCGACGAAGTTCGCCGGCGTCTGGGCGATCAGCGGGACCTACGGCGCGTTCACACCGCTGATGTACACGCCGGCGCGCGTGTGGAGTCAGCAGAGCCAGGACAGCAAGTTCCGCATGGGGGTGCTCCACATCCTCGTCGGCCACTCGGGCCCGGAGACGGCGGCCGACGGCCGGACGCACTTCGGGATCTTCGCGCCGCAGGTCTGGAGGCTGTTCCCACGCGGCCAGGCCATCCATCTGAACTTCTGGGACTACAACGACGTCGCGCCCGCCTATTTCGCGGCGGCGGAGATCGCCGCACGCGAGGCGCACGTCGGCATCATCACCCTCGAGGTCGCGCGCCCCGACTTCCCCGTCGCCGATCGGACGACGTTCGCCGACAAGGATCTGTTCGCGGCGGCGAAGGGCTTTTATGTGATTCGCGACTTCGCCATCGGGCCGCGTCACGGCTACGTCCTCACCCAGGGATCGAGTTCGACGGTCAACCTGGTGAGCGTGCTGCCAAAGCTCGAGACGGCCGGTGTCAACGTGAAGGTCATCGCCGCGATCAGTGAGGAGCTGTTCGATCGGCAGGACGAGGCGTACCGTCGATCGGTGCTGCCACCCGAAGCGATGTACGACTTGATGGTCGTCAGCACGGGCACGCGTCGCGTGTGGCCGGTGAAAGCC
>DASRJR010000379.1:0-13678 GCA_035649395.1 Vicinamibacterales bacterium | reverse complement strand
GCAGGCTTCACCGCGAACGTGAATGGTGACCTCCAGGTCGGCTCGCTCGAAGAAACGATCACCGTGAGCGGGGCAACGCCGCTCGTCGACACGCAGAACGTCCGGAAGCAGACCGTGATGTCGAACGAACTCCTCGAAACGCTGCCGTTGAGCACGAAGAACGTGAACACGGTCGCGACAATCACGCCTGGGTTCAACACGACGCTCAATGCGGAGGTCGTCGGCGGCTATACAACTCAAGTCGGCGGCGGCGCGTACCACGGCAAGAGCGGCAGCAACATCACGTTCGACGGCATGGGGATTCAACATGCCGCCGGCAACATGGGCTACACGCCGAACACTGCCCTCAGTGAGGAAGTGACGTTGTCAACGAGCGGCATCTCGGCCGAGAGCAACGCGGATGGCGTCGTCGCCAACATGGTGCCGAAGGAAGGCGGCAACAGCTTCAGGGGTCAGGTGTCGGGGCTCTTCAGCGGCAGCAAGCTGCAGATGGCCAACTTGACCGACAAATTGCGGGAGCGCGGCCTCACAACCACGAACGAAGTGGTCAGAGTCTGGGATGCGACGTTCACGCTGGGCGGCCCAATCAAGCGAGACAAGATCTGGTTTCTCGGTTTGTTCCGCGAATGGGGAACCGAGGGTCAGGGCGCGGGCAAGTTCTGGAACCTGACACAAGGCACGATGTTCTATACCCCCGACCCGGACCGCCCGGCGACCGGATCCGAGTGGTACGAGTCGAAGGCCGTGCGCATCACCTGGCAAGCGTCCCCGAAAGACAAGTTCAACTTCCTCGCGGATCGCCAGCGAAACTGCAACTGTCATGGGAATGTGAGGACGACGTCCGTCAATCCTCCCGAATCGACGCTCGGCTATCACTTCGATCCTGACGCGCTGTATCAGGCGACGTGGAGCTCACCGAGGACGAGCAAGCTGCTGCTCGAGGCCGGCGCCGGCTGGGCATTGCAAAGCTGGCCCGCAGAGATGCAACCCGGCGTCACCTCAGACCACATCTCCATCACTGAGCAGTCCACCGGCATGACCTACAACGCGGCGACCAGCTACAACGCCATCCAGGACGTGCCCCGATTCACGCAACGCTTCTCGATGTCATACGTCACTGGATCGCACGCCTTCAAGACAGGGATCCAGCTCGAACAGAGCATCCAGAACCTCAGTCAGGAAGTGAACCACGACGTGAATTACCGGTTCAACAACCGCATTCCGAATCAGATCACGCAATATGCGACGCCGTGGCTGCGAAAGAACCGGAACCGGGACATCGCACTCTACGCTCAGGATCAATGGACGGTCGGGCGGCTGACCCTCAATTACGGCCTCAGGTTCGATTACTTCTACGGCTGGATTCCGGCGCAGCATGTCGACGCCACGCCCAACGGATGGGTGCCGGCGCGCGACTTCGCGGAGGTCAAATCGACGCCATCGTGGAAAGACGTCGATCCGCGCGGCGGCGCCGTGTTCGACTTGTTCGGCGACGGCCGCACGGCGCTCAAAGTCTCACTCGGCAGGTACGTCGCCAAGACGACGACCGCTATCACGCAGAGCAACAACCCGATTACGACCTCGATCAACAGCGTCACGCGGGTGTGGCGGGACACGGATTTGGATTACGTCCCGGACTGTGATCTGGCGAACCGAGCCGCCAACGGCGAGTGCGAGGCGATGTCGAATCAGAACTTCGGCGGACTCAACATCACCACGATCTATGACGACAACGTGCTGCGCGGCTTCGGCGTACGCGGATACAACTGGGATTTCACGACCGAGCTGCAGCGTGAGATCACGCAGCGCGTGTCGGTCAACGCTGGCTACTATCGGAACTGGTTTGGCAACTTCACGGTCAACAAGAACACGATGACGACGCCAGACGACTATACGTCGTACTGCGTCACCGCTCCGTTGGATTCACGGCTGCCCGGAGGCGGCGGATACCGGATCTGCGACCTCGCTGACGTGTCGTTGGACAAGTTTGGCCAGGTCTTCACTCGCATCTCGCAGTCCTCTGTCTATGGCGACCAGAAGCAGATCAATGATTTCTTCGCGATCACGATGAACGCACGGCTCGGCGCCCGCGCGCGACTTGCTGGAGGCGTCGATCTCGGGCGCTCGATGACGGACAACTGCTTCATCGTCGACAGTGCTCAGGACCTGTTGAACTGCCACAACGTCAAGGGCTACGGTGACAATACGCAGGTGAAGTTCAACGGGAACATCTCGTTGCCGGGCGACGTGCTCCTGAGCGGCCTGATCCAGAATCTTCCGGGCTCCACGATTACGGCGAGTTGGGCCGCGCCCAACGCGGTGGTCGCGCCGGAGTTGGGACGAAGCCTCGCCGCGTGCGGCGGACGGACTCCGTGTACGTCCACGGCCACGATTCCGCTCGTCGCATCCAACGTCCTCTTCAACCCGCGAGTCACTCGACTCGATCTTCGGATCGGGAAGGGCTTCAAGGTGTCGTCGAGCAAGCGGCTGCAGGCAAATCTGGATGTCTTCAATGTCATGAACAGCAGCTACGTGCTCGGCCAGAACAACACCTTCGGCAACACGTGGCAGAGGCCGTCTCAGACGATGGACGGACGCATGTTTCATCTGAGCGCCAATCTGACGTTCTGAGAGCACCCGAGCGGGGACTGCTCGAGCAGGCCCCGCGTTTGATCTTCCTTCCTGGTGAGAGAGATTCAGCGCGGCAGTCTCGAGTTCGTGCTTGATCGCCTGCGGTGGCGGATGCTGCCTCTGGTGTTTCTTGCGTCGCTGATCGGCTGCAGGGCCGAACGGGCTGCCGATGCACCGAGCCGGGCGCTCGACGCAAGAAAGAGTGGAGAGCCCGAGTGGTTCGTCGACAGTGCCCACGATGCGGGCATCGACTTCGTCCATTTCAACGGCATGTCCGGGCAATTCTATTTTCCGGAAAGTATGGCGCCGGGGGTCGGGTTGTTCGACTACGACAACGATGGCGACCTCGACGTCTACCTCGTGCAGGGGAGGATGCTCGGATCGAGCACGATAGGTCAGGCCGTGTTCCCGCCTGCGAGTGCTTCGTCGCTCAAGGAGCAGCTGCTCCGAAACGATTTGACGATTCAGAAGGACGGGACGCGGACGCTGCATTTCACGAACGTGACCGAACGCAGTGGGATCACCGCGCGCGGCTACGGCATGGGCGTCGCCGTTGGAGACTTCAACAATGACGGCTGCGTCGATCTCTACCTGACGAACTTCGGTCCGAACCAGATGTTCCGCAACAACTGCGACGGAACGTTCAACGAGGTGTCGAAGCAGACCGCGACCGACGATCCTGGATTCTCCGTGTCGGCTTCGTTTGTCGACTACGATCGCGACGGCTGGCTGGATCTCTATGTCGGCAACTATCTGGATTACACCATCGAGGCGAACCAGAAGTGCTTCCTGATCTCCGGTGAGCGAGACTACTGCCCGCCGACTGCGTACAGGGCGCAGCCCGATCGGCTGTATCACAACAATCGTAATGGGACCTTCTCCGATGTGACGGCCAAGGCCCTCGTCGGGGGAGAGGATGGACCAGCGCTCGGCGTCGCGACTGCCGACTTCAACGGCGACGGCTGGCTCGACATCTACGTCGCCAACGACAATCACGACAACCTGCTCTGGATGAACCAACGCGACGGCACGTTCAGGAACACCGCGCTGCTCTCGGGTGCAGCCTTGACTGCCGAAGGGAAGGCTGAAGCAAGCATGGGTGTGGATGCCGGCGACTTCGACAACGATGGCGACGAGGATCTGTTCATCACCGAGCTCACCGGCGAGGGCTCCAATCTGTATGTCAATGACGGCGCGGGGGTATTCGAGGATCAGAGTGCACGTTCGGGTCTTGGCGCGAGCAGCCTCCCGTACACGGGCTTCGGAGCCGCGTGGTTCGACTTCGACAACGACGGCTGGCTCGACATCATGACGGCGAACGGAACGATCGCGGCCATCGAGGTGCTTCGACGTGTGCACGATCCGTTTCCGTTCCGGCAGCGGAAACAGTTGTTTCGCAATCTGGCCAACGGGCGGTTCGAGGAGGTGACCGATCGTGCCGGCGCGGTGTTCCAGCTATCAGAGGTCGGCCGCGGCGCCGCGTTCGGCGATATCGACAATGACGGCGATGTGGACGTACTCGTCGGGAACGATGCGGGGTCGACACGACTGCTGATCAACAACGTCGGCACTCGCCAGCACTGGCTCGGACTGCGGCTCGTCGGAGCGACACAACGCCCTTCGACTCGCTCAGGGCGTCCCGAGCTCGTCGAGGGACGCGACATGTATGGTGCGCGCGTGGCCGTCTTTCGTCCCGAGCCGAGTCGAGGGACGACTGGCGCGCCTACACTCTGGCGGCGCGCGAGAGCGGATGGAAGTTACGCGTCCGCGAACGACTCGCGTGTGCTCGTCGGGCTGGGTGATTCGACGGAAGCACCAAGAATTCGCGTCGTCTGGCCGAGCGGACGAGTGGAGGAGTGGTCAACGGTCCCGATCGATCGCTACACGACGTTGATCGAGGGCAGCGGACGATGAGCGGAAGGACCGCGCTCATCGGTGCTGGCGCGATCGCATGGGTTCTTCTCGCTAACGGCGGATGTGTCTCCAGCAATC
Organism: Vicinamibacterales bacterium; assembly: GCA_035649395.1. Lineage (GTDB taxonomy): Bacteria > Acidobacteriota > Vicinamibacteria > Vicinamibacterales > UBA2999 > Gp6-AA40. The sequence goes on along the minus strand of DASRJR010000379.1, from coordinate 9,055 downwards.
ACGAAGCGGCTCCACTGCGGCAAGTCACCTTACCCGATGTCTCGCGTGCAGCGGACTCGGTGCAACAACAGCTTCGCGCGCGTTATGAGTCGCTGACGCTGAAAGCTGAAAACGCCAACACCGCCCCCGCGGTCCTTGGGAATGAGTACGGAGAGATGGGTAAGCTCCTGATGGCGTCGGAGTATCGCGATGCCGCTGAGCCTTGCTTCCTCAACGCGCACACGCTGATGCCGGCCGACGTGCGGTGGCCCTACTATCTCGCGCATCTGTACAGATTACGCGGCGAGCTGACGAAGGCCGCGATGTTCTTCGAGACCACCCTCCGATTGCAGGCCGACGATGTGGCCGCGCTCGTCTGGCTCGGTGGGATCTATCTCGCTCAGGGTCGGCCCGAAGCGGCCGAACCGGTGTTGTCGAAGGCACTGACTGTGCGCCCGCAGACGGGGGCCGCGCTGTTCGGGTTGGGACGCGTGGCCCTGGCGAAGAAGGACTACGCCGGCGCGGTGAAATATCTCGAACAGGCACTCGCGCAGGATCAGATCGCGTCCAGCATTCACTATCCGCTTGCAACGGCATATCGCGGGCTTGGCGACATTGAGAAAGCCGAGAGTCACCTTCGACAACGGGGCCAGGTCGATCCTGTTCCACCCGATCCGCTGATGTCGGAATTGAACGGGCTGTTACAGAGCGCACTGGCATACGAGAGGCTCGGAGAGAAAGCGCTCGACAAGAAAGAGTGGCAGGCAGCCATCGCGTATTTGCGCAAGGGCGTTGAAATCGCACCGAACAACGCATCCGTGCGTCACAGACTGGGAACGGCGTTGTATCTCAGTGGCGACGCCGTGGGCGCGGCGCAGCAATTCGAAGAAGTGGTCCGGCAATCGCCTGATTTTGCGAAGGGGCGTTATAGCCTCGGCGTGCTCATGATGTCGAGCGGTCGCGAGCGCGATGCGATCGAGCAGCTCTCAGCAGCCGTGAAGTATGACCCGCGCTACGTGGAAGGGCGCCTGAGGCTCGCCGAAGTCTTGCGGCGAGGTGGACGCCTGCAAGACGCCCTCTCGCATTACGAGCAGGTAATGGTGATCGCTCCTCGTGATGCAGAGGCGCGGTTCGGCGTCGCGATCACGTTCATACGGCTCCGCCGTTATCAGGACGCCCGCGATCGATTGACGGAAGGGATGCGCGATTACCCCACACAACCTGCATTTGCCCGCGCGTTGGCTCGCCTGCTGGCTGCCGCTCCCGACGACCGGGTTCGCGATGGCAGACAGGCGATGGCGATGACAAAGCAGCTGCTCGCACAACAGCAGACAGTCGATTTGGCAGAGACGATGGCGATGGCACTGGCCGACCTGGGACAATTTCAACAAGCGGCGACCCTGCAGCGCGAGGTGATCGCGGCCGCCAGCAAGGCCGGTTATAGAGACGTCGTGAAGCAGTTGGCCGAAAATCTCGCGCGTTACCAGCGCAATGAAACGTGCCGCACGCCGTTGCGAGCCGACGATCCAGTCGAAGTGTTCGATTCAGCTGTGCTGCCGGGAGGTCGCGGCCCGTAATGTTCCGGAATGCCATTCACCGATCGGCATGACGCGAGCTCACAGCGCCTTCAGAAATGCAATCAGATCCGCCTTCTCGCGCGCGCTCAGGCCGATGTTGAAGCGGTCATTGTAGAACTCGACCACGTCAGCCAGCGTCGCGGCGAAGCCGTTGTGGAAGTACGGCGCGCGGGCGGCCAGGCCCCGCAGAATGGGGCCCTTGAACAGTGACATGTGCTTCCACTTGCCCGTGATCAGCGCCCGTCCGGGATCCGTCGTCTGCACGACTTCGGTGGTCGTTTTGTTGCGAAACGTGTAGAGCGGCATGTCGCGCGTGCGCATGGAGGCGGTCGTCAGGCCCAGATCGAGCGGCAGCGACGTCGAGTGATTGCCAACGTTCGGTGTGTCGTGACACGTCGTGCACGTGCCGGGCAGCGCTGGCATGCCGAGCGCGTCGTTCACGCCGCGGACGTCGGCGATCGTGAAACCGCGCCTGTTGAAGGTTTCCTGTCCGCGCGCGACCGCTTCTCGCGCATCGGTATAGGCGTCACGCCCGGAACTGGCCAGGTTCTGCCAGGCTTCGAACAGGGTGAACGCACGCGGATTGAACCCAGGGCTCAACACGTCGTTGATGCCGATGTAGAACGGCTGGCGGGACAGCGACACCGGACCGCCGGCCCCGCGCTGCGCATTCAATGGGCCGGCGGCGGTGTCCGTGGACTGCGCGGTGAACAGGCCGGTCTCGAACGTCACGATCGCCTTCCGTTGCGCCTGGGTCAACGGATTGATCGCGGCGGCATGGCCAAGCGTGGCACCGTTGGCCTGGTCGCTCAGATCGAAATGAATCGATTGATTCGGAAAGGTTTCGCGGCCGTCCCACATCACCGTGGCGAGAAACGAGAGATTCGTCGACGGCAGCGGGCGGCGGAACAGCGAGAGCTCGGTCGCCGACGCGTAGCCGTAGGGATCGTCCACGTCGATCAGTTCGAATTCCGCGTTCGACGGCACGCCGATACCGACCCGAATGAGGCCTTTGGTCAGCAGCATGCTGTAGGCAGACCGTCTCGCCTCGACGGTCGACACATCAGCATCCGGCGAGTTCGATCCGTCGTTCGTGCGGAAGATCGGATCCTCACCGTCGGTTGCCTCGAATCGCGCCTGGATGTGCGCCGGGACGATCGTCCAACCGTCGGCGGGCTGGTGGCACGAGCCACACGAGCGGCCGTTGGTGCCGAGGGGCTGGAAGAACTCGTTGTCGAAGTCAATGGCGCCGTTGACGTTGAACGTGCGAACGATGCCAGTGGGATCGACGAACCCGAACATGTTCGGAGCGTTGCCATCGGCTGGAACATTGGCTGCAATCCCCAGTGCCGCGACGACGCCACAACTGATGAGACACACGCGAACGAATCGTACTGGCTGCATGGCGTCCCTCCTCAATCGCTCGCACTATTGGCGGACCTCGCGAGACGGAAGACTGACCTCAGCGTGAACCAGGATACGCGCTCGGGCGCCAGTTCCCGCTCGTGACATCGAACCGCGCACCGTGCTTGTCACTCTCTCCGCGCGTTGGTCGGAAGAGGTACGCGACCCAGTCTGCGACCTGCTTACCCATCGAGACGCCAACCACAACGGAATTCCGGTAATGCATACCGCCGTACACACGGGCGTTGATGATTTCAGTTCTGAGGTCGTCCATGTCCTCGAACACGTGCGTCGTCCCGGTAACCGCGCTGTCGAGAACGAAGTGAACGGCCTTCGTGCCGTTGAAGTGTTCGAGGATCCTGGCGACTGCGCTCGTCCAGCATCCGTGCGCTGCCGGATACTCGGGATGCGCAGGGGTGGCGACGAGCGCGTTCCAGGCCGGGTCGGGGTCCGTCGCTGGGTTCCCATCGGTGCCTCCGGCATGGATCGCGGTGACCGGTCGCCAGAAGTTGTAACGGAACTTGGCGTCCCAGCACGCGATCTGGGAATCCAGGATGGCCGTATTCGCCATCGCAAAGAAATGTGCGGTTCGTTGAAGATCGAGCGCGTTCTCGATGGCATACCGCCGGAAAGCACGGCTGTACTGCGCGACGGCGTGCTCGGTGTAGAAGCGCCCGATCTCGGTTTGCTCGGCTGTCCGAAGCGATCCGGTGGCGACGCCGAACGCCTTGACCTCGTTGTAGTCGCTCGCCCACGCACGGCTCGGCAGGGCCGGCGGCGGACCCGGGCGAAACTGCGCCTGGCTGGTGAGCGCGAACGGAGTAATCTGCGCGAACCCGGGCAGCAGCGCATTCGCCGACGACGTCGGTTGCCAGACGCCAGGACCCGTGCCGGGTATATAGGTGACGGTCGGGATCACGCCGTCGTGGATCTCGAGTAGTCGCGACGCAACCTCCTCCCCGATCGCGATTCCATTGTCCTTTCTCGCTCCATCGCGGATCGAGGCGAGTGAACGCTCCCGCGCCGCATCGAGCGTCGCCTGCTGACTCGGCAGAAGCCTGACGAGAACGCCATGGGCGGCGGCAATCGCGGCAGCGGCGCGAGACGCGGGTCGCAGGTGCGCCGGTGTCACCTTGAACGGCTCGTACTCGTCCGTCATCGAGGCAACAGCGTCGTAGATCGCCACGTGGACGAGTGTCATCCAGAGCTGGGATCGCTGAATCGGCTGCGCGGCAATGGCGACGATCGCGTCCTGCGCGACGGCGTTCCACTCGGTGACGACATTGCCGCCGTTCGGTTCAGCTTGTCCGGACAGAGGCGCAGGAGCCACCAGAGCGGCCGCGAACACGCAGCATACCAAGATGGGCATCCGAGTCGACTCGCGATGGATATCGGTCATACAATCCTCCGTTCTTAAAGGCGGAAAGTGCGACCGAAAACTGGCGCGAGTCGAGCCATTCGCCAGAATGTCGCGATTCGGGCGTCTCCGGGCAGCGTGACCGGGCTGCTTCTGGCGTGGAAAGCGGGCGATGAGACGGCGCTTGCCCGATTGACGCCCCTCGTTCATGCCGAGCTTCAACAGATCGCCCAACGCTGCATGCAGGGCGAGCGGGCTCATCGCAGCGTTGAAGCGACTGAGCTCGTCAACGAGGCGTATATGCGGCTCGTCGACGCCCGGTACATGAACTGGCAGAACCGGGCGCACTTCCTGGCCATGGCCGCGCGGCTGATGCGCCGAATCCTGGTCGACCTCGCGCGGGCGCGACACGCCCAAAAGCGGGGCGGCGGCGCGCGCCCGATTTCTCTCGATGATCTGCTCCTGTCCTCTGAGAAGGGCGAAGATCTTGTGGCGCTCGATGATGCCCTGGACGCGCTGGCGAAAGTGGACGAGCGCAAAAGCCGCGTGATCGAGCTGCGATTTTTCGGCGGGTTGAGCGTCCAGGAAACCGCGGCGGTCCTCAGAATCTCGTCTGACACGGTCATGCGCGATTGGAAGCTCGGGCGCGCGTGGCTGCGCCGCGCCCTGCGGGAATGAAGGATCGATGACGGCTGAGCGGTGGCGGCAAGTGTCGCGGATCTATCACGATGCACTGGCGCGCGACCCACGCGCACGCGAGACGTTCGTGCGCGAGGCCTGCGGCAGCGACGAGAACATGCGAAAGGAGGTCGAGTCGCTGCTGGCACAACCGGTTTCAGCTGAGAACTTTCTCGGGAGGCCTGCGGCTGCCGTGGGCTTTCCGCCGCCGATCGATCCGGGAGCCTCGATGCTGACAGGCCGCGTTGGGGTGCATCAGGTCCTGGAGATCGTGGGCGTTGGCGGTATGGGCACCGTCTACCGCGCACGCGACACGAAGCTCGCACGCGACGTGGCGATCAAGGTTCTCCCACGCTCCTTCGCGTCCGATCCCCAGCGGCTCGCGCGCTTTGAACGCGAGGCGCGCCTGCTCGCCTCGCTCAATCACCCGCACATCGCGGCGATTTACGGCATCGAAGATGCGGGCGGGCGGCCCGCTCTCGTCCTCGAATTCGTTGAAGGTCCGACGCTCGCCAGTACGTTGGAGCGCGGCCCCGTACCGAGCGCCGAGGCTCTGATCGCCGCCCGCCAGATTGTCGACGCGCTCGAGGCGGCGCATGAAAAAGGAATCGTTCATCGAGATCTGAAGCCGGCCAACATCAAGATCAAGCCCGATGGCACGGTGAAGGTGCTGGATTTCGGATTGGCGAAAGTCATCGCGCCTGACACGGACCGCCACGATTTTCCGGAAGCCGCGAACACCGCTGAAACACGAGACGGTCTCATTCTCGGTACCGCAAGCTACATGAGCCCGGAGCAGGCACGCGGCCAAGCGGTTGATAAGCGAACTGATATCTGGGCGTTCGGCTGCGTGGTGTACGAGATGCTGACGGGGCGCGCTGCGTTCGCCGGCGACACAATCGCCGATACGATTGCGGCGATCCTCGAACGGGAGCCGGACATGGCGACGTTGCCGGCCGCGACGCCGCCTGGCGTCCGACGGATGCTGCAACGCTGTCTTGCCAAGGATCCGAAACAGCGCCTGCGCGACATCGGCGACGCCCGTGCGGACCTGGGTGACGTCGGTTCGATCCCCACAACTGCAAGCCGAAGCCGCACGGCGTCGTGGACCCACGGGAGGGCCGTGGTCCTTGCCCTCGGCATGGCGATTGGCGGCGCAGCTGTCTGGTTGATTCGCGCCGTGCCAGATCGCGAGGTTCCGCCGTCGTTTTCACGGGCGCTCCGCCTCACCACGACGCCCGCTCACGAATTCGGTCCGGCGATTTCGCCAGATGGCAAGTGGATCGCGTATCTGTCGGACGCGCGCGGACCTACAGACGTGTGGGTGAAATTCATCGCGGGAGGAGAGCCGGCAAACCTCACCGGATCGATGAACCTCGAAATACAGGTTCGTTCCGCGATCGGTGGCCTCGAGATCTCCCCTGATGGAGGCAGTATCGCCGTCCAGGCGAGGGAGCAAGGCAGCAGCAAGCCAACGTTTGACACGTGGCTTGTCCCCGCACCACTCGGTGGAACTCCCCGGAAGTTCGTTGACACCGCCGGCGCACTGCGATGGTCGTCTGATGGAGCACGAATCGTCTATGTCCGTCCCGGCGAAACCCGCGGCGATGCGATCGTGGTGGCCGACGGCAACGGTGGCAATCCGCGAGACCTCGTCGCTGCGCGAGGCGGCTGGCACACTCACTGGCCCGCGTGGTCGGCCGATGGTCGATTCGTGTACTTCTTTCAAACCATCGCCACGTGGAACGGCGAGCCATCCGAGATCGTTCGCGTGCCGGCAAGCGGCGGTGAATCGGAGATCGTCGTGCACACGACGCGTCGGGCCTTGTTCCCGCTTCCCAGCGCAGGGGGGACGTTCTACGCAGCGAACCCGCGTGGAGTCGATCTTGATCTGTGGTGGCGTCCGTCGGGCAAAGGCGAGCCGCAGCGTCTGACAACTGGAGTTGGCGAATACGCCGAGCCACGCATGTCTGCCGATGGTCGCAGACTTGTCAGCACGCTGATTGAGTACCGCCGCGCGCTCGTGTCGATCCCGGTCGTCTTCGACGGTGGCGCTCGAGTGCGCCCGCTCACGGACGGCTTCGGCGGCGATTTGGAGCCGTGCATTTCTCCTCGAACTGACCGGATGGTGTTGAGTTCGTCGCGCTCCGGCAGCCGAAATCTTTGGACCGCCGACGCAGAGGGCGCACACCCGCGTCCGCTGACTGCCGACTCCGCAATCGACGAGCGGCCCTCGTTTTCGCCTGACGCAGGCCAGGTCGCTTTTGTCTCTGATCGCGGCGGTGACCATGGCATCTGGATCGTGAACAGCGATGGTGCGGCTCCGCGGCGACTGACAAGGACGCCGGTTCTCGACACACTGACGTGGTCGCCCGACGGCCAGCGCATCGCATACGCCGTTCCTGCAGACCATGCACCGGAACTCGCGATTGTCGACGTGGATGACGGAGTGGTGCACAGACTGCCGACGCCGAATGGCGCTCACTCGCCGTCCTGGTCGCCGCGTGGCGACGTCATCGCCTATCTCGAGCCGCGCGGACCGGGCCGCACGTACTTGAAATTCGTCAATTCTCGAGGAGAGAGGGTGTACTCGACTCTTCCCGATAGTCCTGCGCTGACAAATGGATTCCTGGCGTGGTCGCACGACGGGAGACGGCTTGCGGCGGTCGGCGTCCCGGGCAGTGCGAACGCGTCGATTTGGATCGTTGAACCGGACAGCGCCGTGCCGTTTCGGAAGTTGATCGAGCTTCCCGGGGAGGTGAGGCCGCGAGGCATCACCTGGACGAGCGACGGCTCGTCACTCGTGTTCGGCCGACAGGAAACGCTGAGCGATCTCGTCTTGTTCGAACGCCCGGAGTGACCGGAGTATACTGGTGATCCTTTCCTGAGCCTTCCGGCTTCGTGGCCGCCAGCCTCATCAAAGCAGGTTGGCGGGGATTCCTCCTCAACTTGGCATTCCGTCGCAGCTCCGTCGCATGACGCGTCACTGTTCAGACTGGAGGAGTGATGAACAACCAGCCCAGACGAAATGACCATCCGGCCCACCCGCCGCAGTGTCCCATCTGTCACCATCCGCAGACCAAGATTCAACGACGGCTGAGCGACACAACTCGCGGAGCGATCGCGTACGTTTGCACCCGCGCCGAGCAGTGCAGCATCGGTAGGAACTTGAGAGAGATGGACACGTGGGCCGCCGTGTAATGACGCGGACGCACGCGCACCACCGATTGCCTTGCGGTTGTCGACGCGTAGATGAGGAGTGGCTCATTCGCGAGGCCGCGTAAAGCCGCCGTCTTGGGTGCTCTCTCCACTATTTCACCCGCCCTCATAGAGGCGATGACGGCTCCGTGGTTGCCAACCTGCCACGGCGGCGCGCCGTCAAATGGGCGTGACTACCTTCCTCTACGACCTTCAGCACGCCGCACGGGCGCTCCGTAAACATCCGGGATTCCTCGCTGTCGTCGTCCTGACGCTCGGCTTTGGCATCGGCATCAACACGGCGACCTTCAGCATCGTCAACGCCGTGCTGCTCCGGCCGCTGCCATTCGATCAGCCCGAGCGCCTGGTGGCGCTCACAGAGCCGGTACCGGGCCGTACCGGAAACGCCCCGTTCTCTCCGCCGGACTTCATCGACGTCCAGCGTGAGCAGCAGTCGTTCGACGGCATCGCGGCCTACGCTCCACGTGCGGCCGAACTGTCGGGGAGCGGTGCGCCCGTGCGGCTCGACGTCACCAGGGTCTCGTGGAATCTGTTCGACGTACTAGGGGTCCGCCCGATGCTGGGACGCGCGTTCACGGCGCAAGAGGACCGGCCGGGCGTGGACGTGGCCGTGCTCAGCTACGGTCTGTGGGAGACGCGGTTTGGAGCCGACCAATCGATCATCGGGCGCACGGTCGCGCTCGACCGCAGGCCGTACACCGTTGTCGGCGTGATGCCGCCCGCATTCAGCTTCCCGTTGCGTGGCCGTGGATTCAACGCGACACCCGCCGCCGCCTGGGTCCCCATGGCGTTTGCCGACACGCAGCTGCAGGTACGAGGCAACGAGTTCTTTTACAGCGTT
>DASRJR010000378.1:0-3558 GCA_035649395.1 Vicinamibacterales bacterium | reverse complement strand
TCTTTGACGCGGCGCACGATGTCGTTGGGATTACCGGCGGTGATTGCACAGGCGACCTTGTGCGCCTTGCACGCTTTGAGCACGCGCTGAAAGCCGGCTTCGACCTCTGGCGAGTTGAGCGGCACGCCAATCGAGCGCGATAGATCGGAGCCGGCACCGAGGAACAACGCACCGACACCAGGGACGCTCGCGATCTGATCGAGGTTCTCGAGGCCTTCGACCGATTCGATCATGATCACCGCCAGCAGATCGCCGTCGGGATTCAGCGGCCACACGTCCGCATGCCGCTCGTATTCCTCCGCGCTCACACCCCAGGCATAGCTCGCGGCCGCGGTCGAGACGCCGCGGACGCCGACCGGCTCGCGCCGCGTCGACCCTCGCATCGGCGGATAGCGCATGGTCTTCACCGCGGTGAGCGCCTGATCTTTCGTGTCGACGCCGTTGAAGATCACGCCCATCAGCCCGATGTCGAGCGCCTGCTTCACGACCCACTGCGACTGATCGGCCTCCGGCGGAAAGCGCGCCATCAGCGCGACGTTCGGCTGCGCGCTCTTCTTGGCGACGATGGCGGCCTTGTCGGTGAGACCGGCCAGGAAGATCGCCAGCCCGGGAAAGTCGAGCGGGCTGTGCTCCATGTCCGCGTAGACGAAGTCCACCGGTGCGCGCGCCGTCTCGCGGGCGTTGGCCAGCGAGAGATCGCCGGTGTTGATCAACCCGTAGACGGTTTTGCCGGCAGCCAGCTTCGCCACGACCGGATTCAGGTGGGCCGAGGAATCCTGTGCGTGCGCGCGTGGCAGGAGCAGTAACGCAGCCACCAACAGAACGGCGGACGTCTGTCGCATGCGGCGAATCCTAGCACGCGCCCCGCCCGCTACTTCACCGGCGCGCCGATCCACCAGGTAATGCCGTTCTGGTCGACGACCCCGCCGTTGCGGTGACCGTACGGCTTGTCCTCGGGTTCGCTTTCCGACCGCGCGCCGGCGCGAAGCGCTCTCCCGTACGTCGCGTCGACGTCATCGACCCAGAGATACAAGGCAGCGGAGAGTGGTTTCCACTGACCGCCTGCCTGCCCGAGCATCACCAGCGAGTCGCCGATCGTGATCTCGGCGTGCGCCACCGTGTTGTCGGGGTTCCGCTGACACATGACCTCAGTCGCCCCGAAGGCTGCCTTCAGGAACGTGAGCTCCGCGTCGGCATCGGTCACGATCAGATAGGGCGTGACCGTGTGATAGGTGTTCGTCGAATCTGCCATGGCCCGATCGTCTCAAGTCTCGCCGTCGTCGGATTGTAGAAATTTGACGTGGTTTTGAAACGGGGTTCGAGCGGCCTGATAGCTGAGCGGAGTCAGGCCGGAGAACGACCGGAAGTCGTGGATGAAGTGCGCCTGGTCGAAGTAGCCGCAGTCGAGCGCCACGCGAGCCCAATCGACACGCTGACCTCGATGTGCGATGGCGAGCGTCCGTTGAAACCGGCGTATCCGACAGTAGCGTTTCGGCGTCACTCCGATCTCGGTTTTGAAACGTTCGATGAATCGCTTCGCGCTCAGGCCGATGGCATCTGTCACCGACGCGATGCTGGTTATCTGGGGCCGCCGATCGAATGCCGTCAACGCGAACGCCACGGCGGGATGCACGCTCGCGTGTCGGTACATCTCGTGAAGCGTGGCCTCGATGACGTCGAGCTTTGCGTCGGGGCTGGGAGCCTCGAGCAGGCGATCGCGAAGAGCCGCGGTACGACTCCGGCCCCACAGGGCCTCCAGTGGAACGTCGGCATCACTGGTTTCGTGCGCCGGCGTTCTGAAGAATGGCACGGTGCCACCGGACCTGAAGACCACGCCGGCAACGTATTCCTGTTCCGACGTATCGATGACCTGATAGCGGGAGGACACGCCAGAGAGCACGGTTCCGGCTGTGGTGACGCAGCGATTCGGAGATTCCGGATCGTACATGCGCGTCTGGTCCTCGGTGAGATTGACAATCAGTTGTGCGGCACCAGTCGGAAGGATTCGCTCGAGCGCCAGCGGTCGCGGGTCAGTCTGGAACAGCCAGATGGACTCGACGTGTGTGTCGAGCGGTGGGTGCGGGACACGGTAGCGATAGAGCATGGCCACGGATTGCGCGCGACGACACGGGTCGCACGTGGCAGCTTAGACCGAAAATTGATCGCCTTCACGCAGCAGCGATCTCTCGCAGCCTGCGAGCGGTATCCCCCCCAAAAAGGGTATCCGCACGCCCATCAAACGCCGCGAATCGGCCCGTTTTCGCTGAGCGGAAATGCTTTCGGCCTGCGAGATCCAGGTATCATCACTGAAAGCGTTTCGGCGGGGACTGTACAGGATCAAGGAGAAGTGTCTCTGATGACTCGGGTCCTGCAGATGTGTGCGGCCGCCCTCGTGGCAGCCGCTGTGTTCGTGACGGTTGCTGGTGCGAACGGCGACGCGCCGCTCACGAAGGCGGTCAAGGCGGGCGACGTGCAAGCCGTGCATGCGCTCCTCAAGTCGGGCGCCGAGGTCAACATCCGTTCGGGCGACGGATCGACGCCGCTGCTCTGGGCCGTCGCCGGCTCCGCACACGAGATCGCTCGCACCCTCATCGCTGCCAAAGCTGCCGTCGACGTGGCCAACGACTTCGGCGTGACCCCGTTGCTGCACGCGAGCCGGATCGGCGACGCGACGATGGTGGATGTGCTGCTGCGCGCAGGCGCCAATCCCTCGCATGCCCATCCGGAAGGCGAGACGCCGTTGATGGCGGCATCGCGCGCAGGCAGCGTCGCCGCCGTGCGTGCGCTGCTGGCTCGTGGCGCCGACGTGAACGCCGCGGAAACCTTTCAGAACACCACCGCGCTGATGTGGGCCGCCAACGAAGGGCACATCGATGTCGTCGACGTGCTCATCGAAGCTGGCGCCGCGATCAATCGACAGGCGCACGTGACGGCGCTGAACGACCGGCACAACGCCGATCATCCGACCGGTGGCTTCACCGCGCTGATGTGGGCGGCGCGGAACGGCAACGAGGCGCTCGTGCGGCGGCTGGTCGCGCGCGGCGCGGACCTCAATCTGAAGAACGGCGACGCGGCGTCGGCGGCGATGATCGCGATGTACAACGACCGTTTCGATCTGGCGAAAACGCTGATCGAGCTCGGCTCGGACGTCAACGACGGATCGCTCTACGTCGCCGTCGAGATGCGCGATGCGACGACCGACCAGTTCGCCTTCGACGGCTCGCGCCGCCGGCCCGACTTTCCGAACAAGCTGACGGCGCTCGATCTGATGCGGCTCCTGCTCGAGCGCGGCGCCGATCCCAACAAGACGTTCGCGGGTCAGTTCCATTCGACGTCGATGCCCAACACGGACCGTTTCGACAACACGCCGTTCTTCCGTGCGGCGATTGCCTCTGACGTCGAGGCGCTGAAGCTGCTGGTCACGCACGGGGCCAATCTCGAACAGTCGCCTGCCGTCACGAAAGGCGCGAACGAGAAGGAAGATCCGGCGGCGCCCGGTCGAGGACGGGGGAACCCGAATGCCGGCCGCACTGCCGCCATGGTGACGATGACCGGAGG
>DASRJR010000377.1:0-25937 GCA_035649395.1 Vicinamibacterales bacterium | reverse complement strand
GCGCCCGGCGCGCTGCGCGACCTGACCGCGACGCGCACCATCGGGATGCTGACCGATCCGTTGCTGCTGCGGCGCGGGCCGGCGGATCCGGCGCGCGTCGATCAGGCGGAAGACTTCCTCCTGCGCGTCCGCTCGACGCTGCACCTCGGCGCGGGGCGGAATCAGAACGTGCTCAGCCACGAGATGCAGGAGCGGACCGCCGACCTGCTCGGCTACCCCGGCGCCGAGCCGCGTCAGCGCGTCGAGCGATTGATGAGCGACTACTTCCGTCACGCTCGCGTCGTCACGCGCTCGCTCGACTGGGCAAGAAAGAGCGCCCCGGTTCCAGTGGGTCCGAACCTGGGTCTGTCGCGCGATGGCATCCGCTTCCTCGATCCGGTGGTGGCGGCGCGGAACCCGGCGACGTGGCTCGGTGCGTTTCAGGCGGCGATCGATCACGGCACCGACGTGTCAGATGAGGCGCTGTCGTGCATCCAGCAGCACGTCGATCGCTACCGTGCCGACGACTTTTTTCCTGACGCGGCCGATCGCCAGACGCTGCTGCGTCTGCTCACGCCGCGGGCCGGGCTCTACGCGCGCCTCTCGGAGATGCACGACTGCGGCCTGTTGGGCCGCGTATTTCCAGAGTTCCAGGCGATCTCGTGGCGGGTGGTCCGCGACTTCTACCACAAGTACACCGTCGACGAGCATACGCTGCTGACGATTCGAAACCTCGAACGCATTGCCGAGACGACGGCGCCCGAGCGCCTGCGTTTTCGCAATGTCCTCGCTGCCGTCGCCGAGCCGCAGCTGCTCGTGCTCGCGTTGCTCCTGCACGATGTCGGCAAGTGGCGCGACGACGACCACGCGGTCGAGAGCGTGCGGATGGCGATCGACGTGGTCGATCGGCTCCAGCTCCGCGGGGACGCACGCGAGACGGTGTTGTTCCTGATCCGCCATCACCTGCAGATGTCGCTCGTGGCCTTCCGCCGCGACACTGAAGACCCCGACGTGGTCAAGACGTTCGCCGCGTTCATCGGCACGGAAGAGCGGCTGAAGATGCTCGCGCTGATGACGCTCGTCGACGTCGAAGCCGTCAGCCCGGAGACGCTCACGCCGTGGAAGGAGGAGCTGATCTGGCGGTTGTATGTCGATACCTACAACCACCTGACGCAACGCTACGGCGACGAGTTGATCGAGCGGAACCAGGCGGGTCTCGACGAGCTGTTGAAGCAGCGTCCAGACGATCTGTCGACGGTCGAGATCACGCGCTTTCTCGAGGGGTTGCCGCAGCGCTACCTGCAGCTGTTCTCTCGCGACGCGATCTACCGTCACGTCCGTCTGGCGCGCGACATCCATCCCGACGAGGTCCACCTGTCGCTCGAGCGCAGCGACTCGGCGATCTGGACGGTTGCGGTCACGACGCTCGACAAGCCGGTCCTGTTTTCCAATATCTGCGGCGTGCTGTCGTCCTTCGGAATGAACATCATCCGCGGGCACGCGCTGACCAATCCCAACGGACTGGTCCTCGACGTGTTTCAGTTCACCGACGACGAACGGTTTCTCGAGCTGAACGCCGAAGGGCACCAGCAGCTGCTGCACGTGCTCGAAGACGTCGTCTCCGCCCGGTCCGACGTGACGTCGCTGCTGCGCGGCCGCGAGCAGGGCGTCCTGCACGCGAAGGGCGCCCAGCGGTTCGCGCCGGTCGTGCGGGCCGACAACGAAGCGTCGGGCCGGTACACGATTCTCGACATCGTTGCAAACAACGCGCTGGGCCTGCTCTATCGCATCAGCCGCGTCATCTCACGGCAGGGGTGTGACGTCGACCTCGTCCTGATCGCGACCGAAGGGGAAAAGGCCATCGATGTCTTCCATATCACCAAGGGCGGATCGAAGCTTACCGAGGCGGAGCAGCAGGCGCTGACGTCCGACCTCCTCAGGACACTGGAGGGTTCGCTATGAAGTTGATCAAGTGCATCATTCGTCCGAACAAGGTCGACGAGGTCAAAGATGCGCTCGCCAAGTTGAACATCGCCGGTATGACGGTGACGGAGGTGCGTGGCCACGGGAAGCAGAAGGGGCACACCGCGATCTACCGCGGCAAGGAATACAACGTCAGCCTGCTGCCGAAGATGGAAGTCGAGGTCGTGGTGCCGGACAACATGGCCGACGACGTGGTGAAGGCTGTCGTGCAGGCGGCACGCACCGGCGAGATCGGCGATGGTCGCGTGTTCGTGCTACCCGTTTTGGAGAGCTATCGCATCCGCACAGGCGAGAAAGAGTCGTAGCGGCCGGCGGACGGCGCCCCGTTCCGGGCTCGTGGGACGCGGGGCGCACGGGCCGCCGCCGGCGCTGCGCCGGATGTCTCGAACCGCTATTCGTAGCGGAGCGCTTCGATCGGATCGAGTCGAGACGCGCGGACTGCGGGGACCATCCCGAAGAAGATGCCGACGCTTGCCGAGAAGCCGAGGCCGATGGCAAACGACCACCACGGCAGTGAAATGGGGAAGCCGGTGATCAAACTGACGGCGAGCCCGATCCCCGCTCCGCACAGAATCCCGAGCACACCACCCACGGACGTCAGCACCGCCGCTTCTGCCAGGAACTGGAGCAAGATTTCCTGGCGCCGCGCACCGAGCGCCTTTCGTACGCCGATCTCGCGCGTCCGCTCAGTCACCGAGATCATCATGATCGCCATCACGCCGATGCCACCGACCATCAGGGCGACCGACGAAATCACCACCAGCGCGAGGAAGACGGCGCGGCTGATCTGATCCCACAGACGCAGGATGGCGTCCTGGCCGCCGATCTCGAAATCGTTGGGCTCGTCCAGCTTGAGGCCATGGCGGATGCGCATGATCTCTTCGACTTCAGTGACCGTCTGATCGCGCGTGGCGCCTTCGACCGGAACGATGGTGATCTGCGCGCTGCTGCCGCCGCCAAAGCGCTGACGAGCGTTGGTCGCGAAGACGACCTGGTGGGTCGTTTGCGGAATGACGACGAAATTATCCGCCTGCGGAAACGGTGAGGGGCGCTTGCCGAGGACGCCGACGACGGTGTACTCGATCGCGCCGACGCGAACCTTCTTGCCAATCGGATCGATGCCGGACGGCGCGAACAACGCCTCATACGGGTTGTTGCCCAGGACCACGACGCGGCGCCGTCGCTGCACTTCCGATTGGGTGAAGAAGCGGCCGAACGACAGCTTGACGAAGTTCACGGTGGCGAACTGCTCGGTGGCCCCGAGCACCGCCCCGGTCGGTGTGCGCTGGCCGCCGTAGAACACACGCTCGACCGTCTGGCCGCCCAGGCCTTGACCCATCCAGATGTCAACGACGCCGACCGACGGCGCGAGCCGCTCGATCGCTCGTGCATCCTCGACGGTGAGATTGGGCCGCCGAATCAGTGCGGCGAAGTCCGCACCGGCCGCCAGACTGACCGCGCTCGCCTTGCTCAGGATGATGGTGTTTGGCCCCAGTTGGCGAATCATGTCGCGCAGCGATTCGTCAAAGCCGCGAATCAGCGACGTCATGCCGACGATCGACGTAATGCCGATGACGACACCGAGGATGGTCAACGCGGAGCGCATCTTGTTGGTGCGCAGCGTCTCGAATGCCATCAGCGCGACTTCGCCCCAGAGCCCGCGATTGAGGCCTTTACTCACGTCTCAAGGCCTCGATCGGATCGAGCGATGCCGCTCGTGACGCCGGATAGGCGCCGAAGAAGAGGCCGACGGCGGCCGTGATGCCGACGCCGAGCACGACCGACCACATCTCCAGACGCGCCGGCAGCGGCGTGACCGCGGCGATGAGCGTCGCGGCGAGCGATCCGAGCAGGATCCCGATGATGCCGCCGAACGTCGACAGCGTGATCGATTCGGTCAGGACCTGCGCCATGATGTCCTTGCGCTTGGCACCGAGCGCCTTGCGCAATCCGATCTCGCGCGTCCGTTCGCTGACCACCATCAGCATGATGTTCATGATGACGATGCCGCCAACCAGCAGCGACAGCGCCACGATGCCGACGAGCACCGCGAAAATGCCGCTCGTCACCTGGCGATAGAGGTCGAGGATGAAGTCCGAGGTGAGGATGCCGAAATTGTTCGGTGCCGATGGCTTCAAGCGCCGCGCGACGCGCAGCGCGACCGTGGCATCATCCATCGCCTCGGTCATCCGATCGGTGGAGACCGGCTTGACCATCAGCGTCAGGGACTGTCGCGCCCCGAACAGCCGCTGATAGGCGCCGAGCGGAATCACGGCGAAGTTGTCCTGCGAGTCGCCGAAGAACGATCCCTTTTTCTCGCTGACGCCGACGACGCGGAAGCCGATGCCGGCGATCTTGATGGTCTTCTCGAGCGGTTCGATCTCGCCGAAGAGGCGGTCGGCCAGTGAGTAGCCGAGGATCGTGACCTGCTGTCCCCGATCGACTTCGACCGCGCTCATCATGCGGCCCCGGTCGACGCTGAAGGTCGAAAAGTCGGAATAGCTGCTCGTCACGCCCTGGATGCTGGTGTTGTTGATCTCCTCGCTTCGATACGAGACCGTGGCATTCCGTCCGGCTTGGGCAGCGACCGACGCGATGAGCGGGCTGAACTTGCGGATGGCCTCGCCTTCGTCAACCGTGATGAGCGGATTATTGCGATTACGCTCCGCCTCGTCCTCGCTGAAGACCGGCGGCATACGCTGAACCGTGAAATTGTCGGCCCCGATGTCGCTGACGATGGCGTCCGCCACCATGCCGTTCATGCCCTGGATCAGGGTGACCACGGTGACGATCGAGGTGACCGCCACGATGTTGCCCAGCACCGTCATGAACGATCGCAGCTTGTTGGCCCAGATGGCCTGCAGCGCGATCAGGACGGAGTCGAAGAACTGGCTCATTTACTGCTGGAAGAGCGAGTGCGATTGCGGTTGTTCTGCTGGAGTTTGACGTCACCGCCGTCCGACAACTCCCGCACGGACGCGAACGGGCCCGTGATCACCTGATCGCCCGCCTTCAGCCCGGTGAGCACTTCGAAGTACTGCTCGCCGGCGATGCCGACCTTGACCGGCGTGAACACGCCTTTGCCTGCGCTCAGGACGAAGACGCCTTCGGTCTCCTTGCGCGTGTGGCCCGGCGGCGGCTCGTTCGAGGCGCTGACCGTTTGCGACACGACGTCGGAGCCGCGGCGGCGCCGTTGCGGCACCTCGCGAACGAGCGTGCCGCTCGGGTCGTAGAGCATCTCGCGGACCGTGAGCGCCTGAATCGGCACGGCCACCACGCCCTTACGAGTCGCGGTGGTGATCTCGGCGGTGCACGTGAATCCCGGTCGGACGTCGGGCACTTCCTCGGCCAGCGTAATCACGACCTTGAACGTCGTCGCCTGACGCTGTCCGCCGGTGTTCTGTGACGTGGTCTGGATGGGACTGTTACCGACCTCGGTGACACGGCCTTTGAAGGTCCGGTCGGGCACGGCATCGATCGTGACCTTGGCTTGCTGGCCGAGCGAGACCGACGGGATTTCGGTCTCGTCGACTTCGACCTCCGCTTCGAGGATCGACATGTCGGCGATCGTCAGCAGCACCGAGCCGGCGTTGTTCATCGTTCCGAGCACGGCGGTCTCACCCTCTTCAATGCTGCGGCGAGTCACGAGACCGTCCATCGGAGCTGTGATGATCACTTGATTGAGGTTGTACTTCGTGGTGGCCAGGCCGGCTTCCTCGACCTTGATTCGCTGCTCGTTGGTCTGGATCTCCTGCTCTCGCGTCTTCAGCTCCGCCTCGCGCACCTGGACGTCGTTCTCGGCGCGCTCGAGCGCTTCACGAGTGGTCAGTTGCTCCTTCCACAGTTCCTGGGTGCGCTTCAGATTCTGCCGGGCGAGTTCGAGCAGCGCGCGGGTCTGCTGCACGGAGGCGCGGGACTGTTGCAGCGACGACTGGGCGGCGGCCACGCTGGCTTCACCGCGCTGCAGCTGCGCGTCGAGTGATCGCGGGTCGATCTCCAGCAGAAACTGGCCGGCCTTGACGCGCTGGCCTTCTTCGACCGCGACACGCGTCACGCGCCCAGTGGTGTTCGCTGATACGTTGACTTGCCGCTTGGGTTGAATCTTCCCCGATGCGGACACGAGCGCCTCGAGGTCGCGGGCACGGATCGCTTCCGCATTGACGGTGACGCCGGTCTCGCGCTTGAAGTACAGGTTGGCGCCGACGACGGCGGCGCCGACGAGGATGACAGCCCCAATGATGGCAATCTTCTTCCAAGTCATCGATACTCCTGAGCCCGTCATGCGGCCCCGCGGTGCTGACCGCGTACCAAGTTTGCCCGACCGCATAACGGGCTAGGCGCGCGTCGCGCGCCAATGAAACAAACGTTAACCCGCCGAGGCGCTCCGCGGGCTGTTCACCGCGGAGCCACTGGCTGGTTAACCCGAACGCACGTACCCGATGATGAGTGCAATCACGACGTAGAGGGCGAGCAGCGTCGTCGCGATGCCGCCCGTGCGACGCTTGTACAGCACCGCCAACCCGATCGACATCGTGACGATGAACCAGACCAGAATCAAATCGATCGCGCCGAGGAAGCGCGTGACGAAGCTGGTCTCGTCGAGAAACGGCACGAAGATGGCGAGGTTGGCCCCTGGTGCGGTCGTCCCCGATGGCTCGGCCCCCAGCAGAATCAGTCCCGCTGTCACGATGCCCTGGAGCATCGAGACCACGCCTGAATGGGCGACGACCGAATAGACCTGCTTGAACTGGGCCGAACCTCCCATCAATGTCGAGAAGATCAGCATCAGGATGCCAGCGATGACCGCGGTGAAGGCGGCGCCCAAGAAGAGCGTTCCGATCGGAATGACCATCGGGAGGTACCCGATCACCCGTTCGGCACCGGCGATCTGCGCCTCCGTCATGTTTGGATTACGGGTGGCCTGTTCGAACATCGCATCCTGCATCGCTGTCGAGGACAGGATGACGTACTGACATGCCGCGCCGACGACGAGCGTGATCGCCATCACGCCGAGCCAACGCGGACGTGCGGCAATCGCGGCAAACGTCTCCTTCGGCGAGAAGAGCACGCCGATCATCCGGGAGAAGAGTCCGGGATCCGGGGCGGTGGCGCTGGCCGTCTCAGTCACGTTGCCGTCCTTTTCCGATCGATGCTCATGCCGACGGGCCGAGAACCGCCATCGTGGCGGCGAGCAGCAGGGCAAGACCTGCATACGCACCCAGGAACGTCAGCGCCAGCGGCCGCGCGTTTCGCCGATAGAGCACACCGACACCGATCGCGAGCACGACCACCCACCAGATGACGAACAGGTCGAGCGCACCCACGAACCGCGCCAGGGGCGACGCTTCGTCGAGTGCTGAGAACCATGTCCCGATCGACATAGCGTTTGCCGTGCTCTCGCTCGCGTAGCTCGTGATCGCGCCGACGACCTGACGCAGCGCCAACGGCACACTGGCGAGCGTCGCGATTGCACAGACCTGCGCAAACGATGCTCGCTCGCGGTGTGCTCGGCCGAACATCACGAACACACCAGCAGCAACCGCCAGCACCAGCACCGGTCCGCTGAGGACTGCTGTACTGAGCCCATATGCGAAGCCGTGCGCACTCAACGCCTTCAACTCCTCGTACCGCGAGTCGTCGACCTCCTGGCCGAAGGCAATCGCGGTCCGCTCCCATTCGTCGACCAGCGCCGTCCGACCGATTTCGGTCTCGAACAGGGCGATCCGGGTGGTGGCGGTGATTACGGTCAGCACCGTCAACAGGCCGACCCAGGCCGGTGCCGCCAGACCCGCCGTAAACGTCGCGCGCGGATGCCTCAGGACCCCATAGATCCGGGTCAAGGCGTCCGGTCTGTGTGATGGAACAGCGGCCCCTGATTCGGAGGACACTCAAACTCCTAGATACGGCAAAGGCGTGATTCAGTTCCGGTATGGGCGCTTGCCCGAGTGACCCGGTCCACGCCGCTCCGCTTCGATCGTCTGGCCGTCCCATTCATTGCACCATAACTTCGCCTCGTTAGTACTGACATCGCGAGGCTCTCACCGTACCTGTACAGGCCGATTACCACCGACAGGTCACAGACATACGCCTGTTTTGCCCTACAGCAGGCGACCATGGCCGCCGAGAACATAAGACGAGTCGGAGTGCCCTGCAGATCGAAGTTCGCCCCGCCTACATTACGGCGCGCGCGTCGCTCTGACGATGACTTGAGACGGACGTAATCCCAGTTACCACATGGCGGTTCGAATCGGAGAGCTGCTTCTCAAAGAGAAGCGCATTACGCCGGAGCAACTCCAGGAGGCGCTGAACTATCAGCGCCAGCACGGGGGGAAGCTCGGCTTCAATCTGATCAAGCTCGGGTACGTCAAAGACGACGAGATCACGGCGCTGCTCAGCAAGCAGTATGGCGTGCCGTCGATCGCTTTGGGCCAGTTCGACGTCGATACAGCGGTCGTCAAGCTGGTCCCCGCCGAGACCGCCCAGAAATACCAGATCATCCCGCTCTCGCGGTCGGGGGCCACCCTGACGATCGCGATGACCGACCCGACCAACGTGTTCGCCATGGACGACATCAAGTTCATGACGGGCTACAACGTCGAGCCGGTCGTAGCGTCAGAGACCGCCGTTATCGACGCGATCCAGAAGTACTACAACAAGGCGTCGGGGCCGGCCACTGGCAACGGCGCTGCGGGCGGCGGTCCGAGCGCGCTCGACGTGGCAAGCAAGGCGCTCGAGGAGATGCCGGCGATCGGCGACGCTGGCGACGTCGAGGTCCTCGAGGAATTCGAAGAGATCAGCGCCGAAGCGCTCGCCAAGCAGGGCGAGGAAGCGCCGGTCATCAAGCTCGTGAACGTCATTCTGATGTCGGCGATCCAGAAGGGCGCCAGCGACATCCACATCGAGCCGTACGAGAAGGAGCTCCGGGTCCGGTACCGCATCGACGGCATCCTCTACAACATCATGCAGCCGCCGATGAAGTTCCGCGATGCGATCACCTCGCGCATCAAGATCATGTCGAAACTCGACATCGCGGAAAAGCGCCTGCCGCAGGACGGCCGCATCAAGATCCGCTTCCAGGACAACGGCGAGATGCGTGACATCGACTTCCGCGTCTCCTGTCTCCCGACGCTCTTCGGCGAGAAGATCGTGCTTCGTCTCCTCGACAAGACGAAGCTGATGCTCGACATGACCAAGCTCGGCTTCGAGTCCGAGTCGCTGAAAAAGTTCGAGGTCGCGATCGACAAGCCGTGGGGCATGGTGCTCGTCACCGGGCCGACGGGGTCCGGTAAGACCAACACGCTCTACTCCTCGATTGCGCGGATCAACATGCCGACGACGAACATCATGACGGCCGAGGACCCGGTCGAATTCAACTTGATGGGCGTCAACCAGGTGCAGGTGAAGGAGAGCATCGGGCTCAACTTCGCGGCCGCTCTCCGCAGCTTCCTGCGTCAGGACCCGAACATCATCCTCGTCGGCGAAATCCGCGACTTCGAGACGGCGGAAATCGCAGTGAAGGCGGCGCTCACCGGCCACCTCGTGTTGTCGACCCTGCACACCAACGACGCGCCGGGCACCATCAATCGATTGATGAACATGGGCATCGAGCCGTTCCTGGTGGCGAGCTCGCTGAACCTCGTGTGCGCGCAGCGTCTCGTGCGCAGAATCTGCAAGAACTGCACGGAACCGGACCCCACGCCAGCTCAAGCGCTGGTGCAAGCCGGTTTCACGGCCGATGAGGCAAAGACAGTGGTCCCCAACAAGGGGAAGGGCTGTGAAAAGTGCAACAACACCGGTTTCAAGGGCCGCGTCGGTCTCTACGAGGTGATGGAGATTACGGAGGAAATCCGTGAGCTCATTCTCGTCGGCGCCTCGGCGCTCGAACTGCGTCGCAAGGCCGTTGACGAAGGAATGATCACGCTTCGCCGAAGCGGGTTGCTGAAAGTGAAAGACGGAGTGACGACGATCGAGGAGATCGTCAGGGAGACCGTGAAGTAATGCACACACTGCCTGAACTTCTCCACACGATGGTGCAGATGGAGGGCTCGGATCTCCACATCACCACGAACACGCCGCCGCAGGTGCGCGTGCACGGCCACCTGGTGCGCCTGCAGGCCGCCGACCTCACACCTTCCGACACGAAGCAGCTCTCGTACAGCGTGTTGACCGATGCGCAGAAGAAGCGCTTCGAAGAGACGATGGAGCTCGACTTCTCGTTCGGCATCAAGGGCCTGGCGCGTTTCCGCGTCAACATGTTCAACCAGCGCGGCTCGGTCGGCGCGGTCTACCGGTTGATTCCCGAGACGATTCGCAGCTTCCAGGAATTGAACCTGCCGCCGGTGTTGGCAACCCTGGCCGAACGGCCCCGCGGTCTCGTGCTCGTCACCGGACCGACCGGATCGGGCAAGTCGACCACGCTCGCGGCGATGATCGACAAGATCAACAAGGAGCGGCACGACCACATCCTCACGATCGAGGATCCGATCGAGTTCGTGCACCAGCACCAGGGCTGTCTGGTGAACCAACGCGAGGTGCACAGCGATACCGAGAGCTTTTCGAATGCGCTTCGCGCCGCGCTGCGCGAAGACCCCGACATCGTGCTGATTGGTGAGATGCGCGACCTCGAGACGGTCGAATCAGCGCTGCGTATCGCCGAGACCGGTCACCTGACGTTCGGGACGCTGCACACGAACTCGGCATCGCAGACGATCAACCGGATCATCGACATCTTCCCGTCCCATCAGCAAAGCCAGATTCGCACGCAGCTCTCACTCGTGCTCGAAGGGATCGTCTGTCAGGCGCTGCTGCCGAAGATTGCCGGCGGGCGCGTGGTGGCGCTCGAAATCATGGTCCCGACCGCCGGCATCCGCAATCTGATTCGCGAGGACAAGGTCCATCAGATCTACTCGGCGATGCAGACCGGCCAGGAAAAGATGGGCATGCAGACGATGAACCAGTCGCTCGCGACGCTCTACCAGAAGAAGCTGATCACGCAGGAGACCGCGATGATGGCCTCGTCGAACCGCGATGAGCTGCATGACCTCATTAGTCGCGGCGTCGGCGTCGTCGCGGGCGCGGGGCTGAACCGCCCAGGCATGCGGCCGGTGGGGAGATAGAGAGGCCATGGCGACTTTTGCGTATACCGGACGAACTCGCGCCGGACAGACCGTCACTGGCGAGCGGAACGCCGACTCGATCGACGGCGCCGTGGCAGCGCTGCGTCGCGATCAGATCCTCGTCACGCAAATCAACCCGGTCAAGGACGCCGCGAAGGCGGCGGCCCCGAAGGCGGCCAAGAGCAGGAGCGTCTCGGCAAAGAACCTTGCGGTCTTCACTCGCCAGTTCTCGGTCATGATCGACGCCGGCCTGCCGCTCGTGCAGTGTCTCGAGATCCTCGGCACGCAGGAAGAGGACAAGAACTTCTCGGCAGTGATCCTGGCGACGCGAACCGACGTCGAGAGCGGCGCCTCGCTCGCCGATGCGATGAAGAAGCACCCGAAGGCGTTCGACGGGCTGTTCACCAACATGGTGGCGGCGGGCGAAGCCGGCGGCATCCTCGACACGATTCTGAAGCGTCTGGCGACCTACATCGAGAAGTCCGTCAAGCTGAAGAGCCAGGTGAAATCGGCGATGGTCTATCCCGTCGCCGTCATCGTGATCGCCGCGCTCGTCGTCGGCGTCATCCTGTGGAAGGTCATTCCGACCTTCGCCAACCTGTTTGCAGGCCTCGGCGCAACGCTGCCACTGCCGACACGGATCGTCATCGCGCTGAGCAATGGCCTGGTGCGATTCATGCCGTTCATCATCGTGGGCATCATTGCGGCGGTCTTCGGGTTCCGCTCCTTCTACGCGTCGGAACAAGGGCGCGTGATCGTCGATCGGCTGCTGCTGAAGTTCCCGGTACTCGGATCGCTGCTTCGGAAGATCGCCGTTGCCCGCTTCTGTCGAACGCTGTCGACACTGCTTGCGTCCGGCGTCTCGATTCTCGAAGCGCTCGACATCACTGCACGGACGGCCGGCAACGCCATCATCGAGGCCGCGATCCTGACGACGCGCAAGAGCATCGAGCGCGGCGAGACGATCGCGCAGCCGCTGAAGGAGACCGCCGTGTTCCCGGCGATGGTCGTCCAGATGATCGGCGTCGGCGAGGCAACTGGCGCGCTGGATACGATGCTCTCGAAGATCGCCGACTTCTACGAGGAAGAAGTCGACGTCGCGGTGGCCGGTCTGTTAACGCTGCTCGAACCGATCATGATCGCGTTCCTCGGCGGCGTCGTCGGCGGCATCGTGATCGCGATGTATCTGCCGATCTTCGATCTGATCAGCAAGCTCACAGGCTGAAATACGTCGACTCCCCAACGCCAACTCCCAACCCCAAACGTTGGCAGTTGGAACGGGGGAGTTGGGAGTGGCATACAGGATGAATCTCCGACGTCGTTTGTCGACGCTCATCGCCGTGCGCGTCGTGCTCGTCACGGTGCTGTTCGGCTCGGCGATTCTCATTCAGATCAGCCGGCCCAGCGCGTTTCCCATCGATCCGTATTTCGCGCTTATCGGGTTGACCTACGCCCTGAGCGTCATCTACCTGGCGACGCTCAGGTTTGCCGAGTCCCACCTGTGGCTCGCCGATTTGCAGTTTGGCGCGGACGCGCTGCTCGTGTCCGCGTTCATCCATGTGACCGGCGGCATCGCGAGCAACTACTCGACACTGTATTTGCTCCCGATCATCGGGGCCGCCATTATTCGGTATCGACGGGTCGCTACTCAGGTGGCCGTGCTCAGCGCGGCGCTGTACCTGGCGATCGTGGTCGTCCAATACGGCGATTTCGACGTGCCGCTGGCGAGCCGCTTCTCTCCGGTCGTCGAGCTGCCGACGCTGCGCGTCGCGCAGTACACCGTCGTGATCAACCTCGGCGGGTTTCTGGCGGTCGCGTTTCTGGCCGGCTCTCTCGCCAACAGCCTTCGCTCGGCGGGCGCCCGGCTCGAGGACGCCTCGCTCGTCATCCGGGATCTCCGGGCCTATAACGAGTACGTCATCAACAGTCTGTTGAGCGGTCTCATCACGACCGACGTGCACGGCCGCATGCTGACCTTCAACAACGCCGCCGCGACGATCATCGGGTTGCCCGCCTCGCACACGATCGGGCGCGACGTCTTCGACGTGATGCAGTTGCCGGCGTCGGCGCGCGAGCGGCTGCACGATCTGCCGGAACGACGCGGGCTGAGGGTCGACTATCAGCACACGACGCCCGATGCGCGCGTCATCGACGTCGGCCTGACGGTGAGTCCTCTGACATTTCCCGACGGGGCGAGCGGCTACCTGTTCGCGTTTCAGGACGTCACCAACATGAGGCGACTCGAGCGCGAGGCGCGCCTGCGCCAGCGTCTGGCCGCGGTCGGGGAAATGGCGGCCGGTATCGCCCACGAGATTCGAAATCCACTGGCCTCGATGTCGGGATCGATTCAACTGCTGCGGCACGAACTGGAGCTCAATGAGGAGCAGACCCAGTTGATGGATATCGTGCTGCGTGAGTCCGAGCGGCTGAATCACACGATCAAGTCGTTTCTTGCCTACGCGCGGCCGCAGCGGTCGGCGCCGGCCAAACTCGACGTGCGACGGATCCTGCAGGACACCGCCCTTCTTCTTCGCAACAGTGCAGAAGTGCGAAGCGAGCACGTCATCGAGGTCGAGGCAAGCGTGGACCCTGTGTGGTGCGAAGCCGACGAAAACCAGATCCGGCAGATTGTCTGGAACCTCGCCAGCAACGGGATTCGCGCGATGGCTCAGGGCGGGCGGCTGACGCTGGCCGTGCGATCGGAAGAGATCGACGGCAACCGGATGGTCGTGCTGACGGTCCAGGATCAGGGGTGCGGGATCGCGCCCGACGATCTCGACGGAATCTTCCAGCCATTCCGCAGCTCGTTCGAGCGCGGCACCGGCCTGGGGTTGGCCATCGTGCATCGTCTGGTCACCGACTATCACGGCGCGGTGCAGGTCTCCTCGGAGGTGGGCGTGGGCACCATCTTCACCGTGAGGCTTCCAGTGGACGCCGGCATCACCGCGACCGATAACACTAACGATGCCCTGCGTCAGGCTGTCGAGCATGCAGGGCCTCGTTAGTCTGCAGCGTCTCTTTGTCCCCGCTCCGCGGGGGCGAGCCGTCTTGACCGGGGAAGGCTTGACTCATTTGTCGAGAATCCGGGCGGCCAAGACGGCTAGCGATCAGAGGAGTGCAGTGGTATGAGCCGGGCATCGACGGCTGCGTCGACCGCCGAATCACGTACAGACGAGGCCGCGGCCGCCAAGCCGCGCATCCTCATTGTCGACGACGAAGCGTCGATGCGGGAGATGCTTCGCATCGTCATGCGGCGCGACGGCTACGACGTCACGGTAGCGGGCAACGGCAAAGAGGCGATCGAGACGCTCAAGCGCGACCGGATCGATTTGCTGCTGTCCGACATCCGCATGCCCGACGTCAGCGGCGTCGAGGTACTTCGCGCCGCCAAGGATTCCAACCGCGACATCATCGCCTTCATGATGACGGCGTTCGCCTCCACTGAAACGGCGGTCGAGGCAATGCGGCTCGGGGCCGTCGATTACTTCACCAAGCCGTTCAACATGGACGAATTGCGCCTCAAGGTGCGCCAGCACGTCGAGGCGATGCGGCTCAAGCAGGAGAACGTGCTGCTGAAGCGCGCCCTCAATTCGTCGCACGAGTTCTGCAACATCATCGGCCGCAGCAACGCCATGCTCGATCTGTTCAAGATGATCGAGACGATCGCCAGGACCAACAGCACCGTGCTCATCACGGGGGAGTCGGGGACTGGCAAGGACCTCGTCGCCCGGGCGGTCCACTACAACTCGTTGCGTCGTGAGCATCCCTTCGTCGCCCTGAATTGCGGCGGTCTCCCCGAGACGCTGCTCGAATCCGAGCTCTTCGGCCACATGCGCGGCGCCTTCACCGGGGCCGATACCAACAAGAAGGGCCTGGTCGAGGTCGCCGAACGCGGCACCATCTTCCTCGACGAAATCGGGGAGATGAATCAGGCCATGCAGGTCAAGCTGCTGCGTGTGCTGCAGGATCGGCGGTTTCGTCGGCTCGGCGGTACCGAGGAAGTGCAGGCCGACATCCGCGTGATTGCGGCGACCAATCAGGATCTGCAGAAGATGGTGGCCGAAGGACGGTTTCGCGAGGACCTGTACTATCGCATCAACGTGATTCAGGTCCACTTGCCTCCGCTGCGGGATCGCCGCGAAGACGTCCCGCTCCTGGCGGATCACTTTCTCGCCAAGTACTCGTCGGGCATCGACAAGAGCGTTCGTGGGATCTCGCGCGACGCGCAGCAGCTGCTGCTCGCTTATGACTGGCCCGGGAATGTCCGCGAGCTGGAGAACGTCATCGAACGCGCCGTCGCGTTGGAGCAGTCTCCGTTGGTGCTGCCCGAGAGCCTTCCGGCTCACGTCCGCGTTCCCGACGGCGGATCGTCGAAGCCCGCCGGTGCGACGACGTCGAGCATCCAGACTGCGAAGTCGGCGGAGGGTCTTCCTGACATCACCGAGGGGTTCAACCTCGAGGCGCTCGGAGAGGAATTCTATCGGCACTACATGGCGCTGGCGCTCGAGCGCGCCGGCGGCGTGCAGACCAAGGCCGCGGACCTCCTCGGAATGAGCTTCAGGTCGTTCCGCTACTACGCCAAGAAATTCAACATCAAGTAAACACGGCACGGCGTCGCTGGCGCCCTGACCTCATGCCGACGGCACGTCACGGCATCCATCGGCGTCTCCTCCTGTCAGGTCTGGTCATCATGGCGGTCGCGTCAGGCGCGCCGCACGGTGACAGCGCTCGAGATCGATCGGGAGCTCTCGATCGACCGCGCTATACAGCGCCGCGGACGCCATGGGGCGATGCCGACCTCCAGGGCGCGTACACGAATGCCGCCGAGCGGGGCATCCCCCTGGAACGACCACCCGGTCTCTCGACTCGCATGACCGCGGCGGAGTTGAAGCAGTTGAACGAGGAGCGCCGCGAAGCGAAGCGGCGCGAGATCGAGTGGGAGCCCACGATCGAGCCGCCAATCGACAACAGTCGACCCTGGCTGATCGTCGATCCTCCTGATGGTCGTGTGCCTCACCTCGTGCCTGAGGCGTTTCGACGCGCCCGCGCCCACGCTGACGCCTGGAAGCAGGATGGCAGCCGCGCGCGACCCTGGCTGTTCGGCGGACTCTTCGAGCGGTGCGTTACACGGGGACTGCCCGGCTCGATGATGCCGTTCGATTACGGCAACCTCTACGAGATCGTGCAGGCGCCGTCAGTGGTCGCGATCACCTACGAAATGATCCACGAGACGCGGGTGATCCCCCTCGACCCATTCGACCCTTCGACAGGCTCAGGGCGTGCAGGAACGGGAATTCAGAGTTACATGGGCAACCCGCGCGGCCGCTTCGAGGGCGATACGCTCGTCATCGACACAACAAACTTCTCTGGCAAGACGCCGTTCAGAGGATCCGGCCCGAACCTTCGATTGATCGAGCGCTTCAGGCCGATCAGTGCAACGGTGGTCGAATGGTCGGTCACGTTCGACGATCCGCAGACCTGGACGGCCCCCTGGACCATCGCGATGAACCTCACGCGAACCGATGACAGACCGCTCGAGTACGCGTGTCACGAGGGAAACCGCGTCGGCTATCAGTGACCATCTGTCAATTCTTGGCAGACTCCCGTTGACACTAACTGTCAAACACCTCCCTCGGACCGTGCGTTGCCCGCGACCGATGATGCATAGCTCCTTTGTATTCATGAAATAGCAGCGAGCCGGTGGCTCGGTCCCGCCTGGCACTGTCCTTGCCCCAAGGTTGCTCAGGGCGCGTCGCCCGATTTCGAGACTGTAAGCGCGGAGCCGCTGACTGCTCCGCGATGAGACGCAGCGGACGAGCGGCTGCAGGAGCACCTGTGAAGGTAGCGAACAGGGAAGACGGGTTCACGCTGATGGAGCTGCTGATCGTCGTAGCGGTCATCGGCGTGCTCGCCTCGATCGGTGTAGCCCAGGTGATGCGGGCTCGTGTCTCGGCGAACGAAACGGCCGCCGTGAGCACGATGCGCGCCATCAATGGCGCACAAATGAGCTACGCGAGCGGTGCGGGACTCGGTGGCTTTGCGACGGGCCTGGCGGTCTTGGGAACACCGTGCCTCGGTAGTACCCGTGGCTTCATCTCTCCTGACCTCGATCCGAGCCAACCTGGTGTCACTTCGTACGGAGCGAGCGGGGTCGCGAAAAGCGGGTACGGCATTGATCTCGTCGGAAACGGCGCGCCGGGTCCGCCCGATTGCAACGGGACTCCGACCGAGGCGGACTACGTGGCGACCGCCGTTCCACTCACAACTGGTATCACCGGCGTGCGCGGATTCAACACCGCTGGTGCGGGCACGGTTTACTTCGACCCATCAGGACTGCCCACCGGAACTACACCCATTCAGTAGGTTCCCCCATATCGTTCACCGGTGGACGAAGATTCGCCGGTGAACGATCCTTCCACTTCGGCGCCGCTTGTGCGGATTTGCCGTGCATAGACGTTGCGAGCACCGCCCAACCCTCCCCGACGATCGTCCAAAGGTAAACAGATTCACGCGAGTTGTCAGGTTCGTTCACGCGATTTCTCAGGCTCGCACGGGGCCAACAATTTTTGGCAACTCGGGTTGACGCTTTTTGGCGGTAGACATTCGCTGACACCACGCGCGGAGCTCGGTCACAGCCTGGTAAGCTGCGACGAATAGAAGGGTTATACTGAGTGGAACGGCATTCAATAACCGCTGGCATACCGGTTGCTCCATCTCTTCAATGTTTGGGGCGCCGTGGTCGTAGACGGCGATTTACGGATAGCTGGCGGGCCGTTGGCCCGGCTTCTCAAAGGGAGTGCACAGTGAAGAGAATCGGACGTAACGACGGTTTCACGCTGATCGAGCTGCTGATCGTCGTGGCGATCATCGGCATCATCGCGGCGATTGCGGTGCCGGGCCTGCTCCGCGCCCGCATGTCGGGCAACGAGACGTCGGCCATCGGGTCGATGCGAGCCATCAACAGCGCGCAGACGAACTACATCACCGCGGCCGGATACGGCGGGAGCGCGACGAGCTTGCAGATTCTTGGCGATCCCTGCCCGATGAGCACCCAGGGCTTCATTTCGCCGGACCTGGATCCGACCGCGCCCGGCGTCACCTCGAACGGCGCCACGGGCGTCCTGAAGAGCGGCTACAACACCGATATGGCCGGCGCCGGTGCGGCTGGTCCGAACGACTGCAACGGTATCGCTACGCTGGTTGACTACACGGCGACGTCTACTCCGATTACGGTCGGGTCGACGGGCGTTCGCGGCTTCAACACCTCCAGCTCGGGCACGATTTACTTCGACGCAGCGGGCGGCGGCGCCGGCACCACGCCGATCCAGTAACCCTTCTCCCCGTTCGACCGACGAGGATGCCGGCGGTAGACGCCGACATCCTCGTTGTGTTTTGGGCCTGCCGCGGGGTTTCGGCCGACCGGCTCCTTCTGGCGTCTGACCGTCTATAATCTGCGGGAAGACAGATGCCCTCGGCCATACATTTCTACGAACACTGACTATGACTGCTCGCGCTCGATATGCCCTGATTACGCTTGCCGCGCTTGGCTTGGTCGCGTCGATGGCGGCGCTATACGTCCACTATCGACTAATCACCGATCCGACGTATTCGAGCTTCTGCGACGTCAGCGATACCGTGTCCTGCCAGCAGGTGCTGCGAAGCTCATACGCTACCATCGCGGGTGTTCCCGTCGCCGCAGGTGGGGCGATCTGGTCTGCCCTCGTGCTGATGCTGTCGACCTTGGGCATGCGCGCCCCGAAGTCGGAGCAGGCATCCCGCGCTGCCGGCTATGTCTTCGTGCTCGCGACGCTCGGGCTCGCCGGCGTTTTCTATCTCGCCTACGCCTCGTTCTTCGTCCTGCGTGCGGCATGTCCGATCTGCATGACGATGTACGTGAGCGCAATCGGGATCTTCTTCGTGTCGGCTGGGGCGGCCGGGCCTCTCCGCGCGCTGACGTCGGGCCTCGGAACGGATCTGGGCACCGTGCGGAAGAGTCCCGCCGCACTCTCGCTCACGATGATCTGGATCGTGGCATCCATGGCGCTGATACTCCTGTTCCCTCGTGAACAGGCAGTCGTCCAGGCCGCTCAGGAAGCGGCGGCGCCCGTCGAGACGCTCACGCCCGATCAGCTCGTCGAGCTGCACGCCTGGATCGATCGTCAGCCGCGCAAACCTGAAGCGATGCCGACGCAGGACGCCAAGGTGCTGTTGATGAAGTTCAACGACTACCAGTGTCCGTCGTGCCGCCAGACCTACGTGCTCTACAAAGACATCATCGCCAAGTACGAGAAGGCATATCCGCGCGTCTTCAAATACGAGACCCGCGACTATCCATTGGAAAGCGAATGCGGCGCCGGCGGATCGCACACCGCGGCCTGTGAAGCAGCGGTCGCGGTCCGTCTCGCCCGTGAGAAGAACCTGGACAAGCAGCTCGAAGCGACGCTGTTCGATCGGCAGTCGTTTTCGATGACCCGCGACGATGTGAAGGCCGCGCTGAACGAAGTGACAAAGATCAGCGGCAGCGAGTACGACGCGCGCTACTCGCAAGTGCTGGAAGCGGTCAGAGCCGACTCACAGTTGGGCACGAAGCTGGGTGTCAGCGGCACGCCGACCTTCTTCCTGAACGGCATCATGCTCAACTCCCTGAGGCCGGCCGCCCTCGACGCAATCATCGCCTACGAGCTCAAGAAGGCTGGTGTGACGTCGTAGGGGGATTTCCTAAGGATTTGCCTGGCAAGTCCGAAAATCCTGATTAGCGATGGACGTCATCAGGACCGAAGGACTCACGAAGCACTACAACGCAGGTTTCTGGCGCCCACGTCCCTACGCTGCGCTCGAGGACCTGACCTTCGGGGTGGGGCAGGGCGAGGTATTCGGGTTTCTCGGCCCCAATGGCGCCGGCAAGACAACCACCCTGAAGCTGCTGATGCAGCTCATTTTCCCGACGTCGGGCCGCGCCGAGATCCTCGGCCGCCCCGTTGGTGACCTCGCAGTTCGCAAGCGAATCGGCTACCTCGCCGAGAATCCCTACTTCTACGACAACCTGACCGCCGAGGAATTGCTCCTGTACTTCGCCCGGCTGTTCGGCTGCGCCGCTGCCGAGGGCCGGCGCAAGGCGTCACAGCTCCTCGATGAGGTGGGCATCGGGGCCGAACGGCGGTTCCAGCTCCGCAAGTTTTCCAAGGGGATGGTGCAGCGCGTTGGGATTGCCCAGGCGCTCGTGAACGATCCCGAGGTCGTGTTTCTCGACGAGCCGATGTCTGGTCTGGATCCGATCGGCCGCCGCGACGTCCGTGAATTGATTCTCCGGCTGCGCGACCGCGGCTGCACGGTCTTCTTCAGCTCACATGTGCTCAGTGACGCTGAGGCGCTGTGCAGCCGCGTCGCGATCGTCGTGAAGGGACGTCTGGCTGCTAGTGGATCGATCGACGAGCTCACCGCATTCCAAGCGCGTGGATGGGAACTCGTCGTGTCCGGCCTGAGCGACGATGCGCTGCGAAACTCTCGTGGAGGCTTTTCGACGGTCACGCCGCTTGGTGGCGGCCGCTTCGCGCTGCAACTCCCGCCGACGACGGTGCCCGAACGGATCATCCCGGAGCTGGTCAGGGCTGGAGCCCAGATCGTGTCCCTGAATCCTCTTCGAGCCACGCTCGAGGACTTTTTCGTTGCCCAGGTGCAGGCGGCAAAGGACGACCGAACGCCGACCCATGGCGTCGTCGGGAAGAGGGCTGCGTCTTGAGAGCGATCGCGATCGTCGCCGGCGGCGTCTTTCGCGATTCCATTCGCGAGCGCATCGCATATGGCCTCGTGTTCTTTGCGCTCGTGCTGATGGCGGCCTCGTTCCTGCTCGCGCAGCTGACCGCCGGTCAGGACGTGAAGATCATCAAAGACCTCGGGCTCGCGGCCTCGTCCGTCATCGGACTGTTCATCGCCGTGTTCTTCGGCATCGGACTCGTGACCAAGGAAGTCGATCGCCGCAGCATCTACGCTCTGCTCGCCAAGCCAGTCACGCGAAGTCAGTTCATCGTCGGCAAGTATCTGGGCCTGGCGGTGACACTCGTGGTCAACGTGGCGGTGATGACCGCAGCGCTCTACGTCGTATTGGCATACTTCGAATGGACCACCCCGGGTGGGGCGAAAGAGGCGTGGGAAGCCCCAGCGCTCGATCCAGCCCTCATCAAGGCGTTTGCGCTGATCGCCGTGGAGCTGCTCGTCATCACGGCCGTCGCGCTCTTTCTCTCGACGTTCTCGAGCCCGTTCCTGTCCGTGGCATTGACCGTCGCCGTCTACATCATCGGGCACTTTGGCGACGACCTGAAGCACCTGGACAACATCGTCGAGTCGAAGACACTGGCGACGATCGCGCGGGGCGTCTACTACGTGATGCCGAACCTCGAGCGCCTCGACGTGAAATCGGCAGTGGTTCACGCGGTCCCTGTCACCGGCGCGCACATGCTGTTCTCGGCGCTGTCGGCCTCGCTCTATGTCGCGCTGTTGCTCACGGCGTCGACGCTCGTGTTTGCGCGGCGGGACTTGAAGTAGATGGCGACCCTGACGAGCATGGCCGCCCGCTGGATGGCGCTGATCGTCCTGGCGCTGAGCGCCGTGGCAACCCAGGTCGCATTGGAAGGGCGCATCGTCACGCCGACGGCCTCGGCTACGGTCCCCTGGGTCCAGTCGCCACCACTGATGCGCCGACTCACACTCGGCTGGAACACCATCTGGGCCGACGTGTACTGGATACGCGCCGTTCAGTACTTCGGTGGGACCAGATTGTCGAGAAACGCAGAGAAGAACTACGACCGGCTCTATCCGTTGCTGGATATCACCACCACTCTCGATCCCCGCTTCAACATCGCGTACAGGCTGGGAGCCATTCTCCTGGCTGAAGGTTATCCGAATGGAGCGGGCAACACCGATCAGGCGATTGCACTGCTCGAAAAGGGCATGCGCGCGATGCCGGAGAAGTGGCAGTACCCGCATGACGCGGGCTTCATCGTGTATTGGTGGCGTCGCGATCCCGCGACTGCGGCCAGGTGGTTCCTGCAAGCCGAGAAAGTGCCCGGCGCACCGAATTGGCTCAGGCCGGTCGCCGCGAGCATGCTGACCCAGGGCGGCTCCCGCGAGACCGCGCGCGAACTGTGGCTCGAGTTGGCCAGGAACGGCGAACACGAGTGGTTGCAACGAGCGGGGCGCCGCGGGCTGATGCAGCTCGACGCCGAGGCGCAGATCGACGTGCTGCAACGCATCGTCGAACAGTTCCAGACTCGTGCTGGCCGGTTACCCACGTCGTGGGACGAAGTCGTGGCAGCCGGACTGCTGCGCCAGCCTCCGGTCGATCCGGCGGGTTCAGGGTACACCCTCGATCCCGCGTCCGGCACAGTCGACGTGGCGACTTCCTCGCCGCTCTATCCACTTCGCCAAAAGGGTTCCGGCGGCTGATGCCCGTCGGACTCGTCGTCACCGTACTGGCCGTGCTCGGCGCGTGCGTCGGCAGCTTTCTCAACGTGTGCATCTACCGCCTGCCACGTCGTGAGTCGCTGGCCTGGCCGGGTTCGCACTGCACGAGCTGCACCCGCTCGCTCGCGTGGTACGAGAACATCCCGATTGTGAGCTGGGTCGTGCTGCGCGGACGCTGTCGTACCTGTCGCGCACCGATATCGTGGATGTATCCAATCGTGGAGGTCACGACCGCGCTCGTCTTCGTGATCGGCTATCTGCTGTACGGCCTGACGCCCCTCGCCGCCGTCCGAGTGCTTTTTGCGTGCGCGCTGATTGTGCTGTTCGTCACCGACCTTCAGCACAAGATCCTGCCGAACGTCATCACAGTGCCCGGCATCGCGATCGGGTTCGCGTGCAGTCTCTTCGTGCCTCCGGGATGGCGGGATTCGCTGATCGGCATCGTGGCCGGCGGCGGTGTGCTGTTCGCGCTCGCGGAAGCGTACTATCGGGTGCGCGGCCAAGAAGGGCTCGGCATGGGCGACGTCAAGCTCCTCGGGATGATCGGCGCGTTCCTCGGCTGGAAGCTCGTGCTGCTGACGCTCGTTCTGGCGTCATTCGCCGGGTCCCTGGCCGGCGGCGTGATGATTGCGTCGGGCCGCGGCAGCATGAAGTACGCGCTGCCGTTCGGGACGTTTCTCGCCGTCGGCGCGCTCGTCGCGGCGATTTGGGGCATGCCAATCGTCGACTGGTATCTCGGGTTCTACGTGTGACCGCGCAGGGCTACGCGCTGCTCGGGCTCACCGCCATCATCGGCGTCATCGCCGCGATCGTCATGTTTGCGCTGCTGCGATTGGGCGCGGCGGCGCGCGACAGCCGCCGCGCGCTCCGTGACGATGCGGGGAACTCGCCGCTGCTGGCGGCGGCGCTTCAGGATGCCATTCAGAAACTGCGGGCGCAGGAGCGTGCCACCGCCGAACGTGCCGAGGCATCCGAGCGGCTGAACACACAGATCATCGACAGTCTCACGGCCGGCCTGCTCGTGGTGGATAGCAGCGGCAAGGTTCAGATTCTGAATCCCGCGGGACGGAGGATGCTCGGAATTCCCAACGACGCCAAGCTGCACCTCGAGACCCTGCCTCTGGCGGCTGCTCCATTGGGTGCGGCCATATCTGAATGCCTGACGAAGAGGCAAGGGATCGTCAGGCGTGCGCTCCAGATGCCGCACGCCGGATCGGTCACGCACGTCGGCGTGACCGTGTCGCCACTGAGTCCCGAGGAACACACGTCCGACGCCGGCGTGATCTGTCTGTTCTCCGACATCACCGCGGTCATCGATCTCGAAGAGCAGTTGCGGCTCAAGGAAACGCTCGCGCGGCTGGGCGAGCTCACCGCGGGGATCGCCCACGAATTCCGGAACGGACTGGCAACCATCCACGGCTACGGGAAGCTGCTCGAGCCTGCAGCGCTGCCGGCGCAGTTCCGGCCATATGTCGAAGGTATCCGTCAGGAAACCGATGCGCTCGGCCAGGTCGTCACCAACTTCCTCAACTTCGCCAAACCGACGCAGCTGTCGCTCGCGACGCAGGATGTGAGAGCCATCCTCGAGCGCGTCTGCGACGATCAGCGGGCCGATGCGCGAGAGCTCGGCGGCGATGTCGTCCTGGAGGGCACATTCGGGTGCGTCGAGGCCGACGATGTGCTGCTCCGCCAGGCATTCATGAATCTGTTGCGCAACGCGATCGAGGCGTGTCAGGGAACCGGCGTGGCGCCTGATGTGCGCGTCGAGGGCGCGACCGATCACGCAGCCGGTGTCGTTCGAGTCACGGTTCGCGACAATGGTCCTGGCGTTCCGACCGAGTTGCGCGAGCGGATCTTCCGGCCGTTCTTCACGACAAAGCCTCACGGGACGGGTCTCGGACTGGCATTGGTGCAAAAGATCATCGTGACGCACAACGGACGCGTCAGCGTCACCGCGTCTCCGAACGGTGGCGCCTCCTTTCTGGTGACGTTGCCGATTACCTAATCTCGCCGGCCCATCGCCGTGGCAGATTCTGCCACGGCGACGCGTGGTCATGCGACGCCTGACGACATGCCGCGTCTCCAACTTCAGTGAGCTCCGACAATTGCGGCGCTCCCCAGATTGACCAGGCCCGTCGGCAAGTCTCTTGCGACTGTCGAGGACATGCACGAAGCGTCTCGCGGCCGGTCTTGCGGTGAGCGAGGCGCCTCGCTCATCGAGGCGATGCTCGCCGCAGTGATTCTGTCGGTTGCGGTCGTTGCGATCGCGCAGCTGTTCTCGATTGGCGCGTCCACCAACGTCGAGGCCAAGAGCCGAACAGTGGCCGCCATTCTCGCGTCGCAGAAGATCGAGCAGCTGCGCGCGCTCGGAGCCCATTCCGATCTGAACTCGGGCGGCTCGCTCACAGAAGACTCGGCCGGTTTCGTCGACTACCTCGATGCGAACAGCGCTGTGATCGACGATGGGTCGCCGCAGCGATCAGGCGTCGTGTATACACGACGATGGTCAATTGTGCCGGCGCCGGAGAGCCTTGAAAGCCTCCGGATCGTTCAGGTCCGCGTCGTGGGGAAGGGCACGCTGGCGCAGGTCGTCACGATGACAGGGCGTGGCGAATGAGACCTCTCGGGGCGACTGAGGGTTTCTCGCTCACGGAACTGCTCATAGCGTCGCTCATTGCGATGGCGATCATGGGCGCCGCGCTCAGCATCACGCGTCAGGCGCAGCACACCTTCGAGTCGCAGCCCGAGCAGGCGGACGTGCAGCAGCGAATCCGGGTCGGTGTCGAGGTGCTCAGACAAGACCTGGTCATGGCGGGCGCCGGCACCTTCCTCGGCCCCGCGCTCGGTGCGCTCAACCGCGTGCTATCGCCGGTGATGCCGTATCGGGCGTTCGGCGATGCTCCGGACCCGGCGCAAGGGATGCGGTTTCGATCCGATGTCATCAGTCTGATGTACGTGCCGTCGACCGCGGCCCAGGCCGCGCTGTCGTCCCCGCTGAGCGCTGGTGCACTCGACATCCAGTTCGCCCCTGCGCCGAGCTGTCCCGTCGCGACGGCAGCGCAATTGTGCGGCTTCTCAGCAGGCGTGCGCGCGTTGATTGCCGACGCGATCGGACATTGGGATGTGTTCCGCGTCGAGACCATCGGTGCAGCCGTGATAACGCTTGGGCATCGCGGTGCGTCCACCGTAGTCGACTATCCAGCCGGTTCTCCTGTGGCCGAGGTCAGGCTTGCGACGTACTCGCTGAAAGTCGATTCGTCCGGCATTTCACAGCTGGTTCGCCACGACGGCTGGGCGACCGAACTTCCGATTGTCGACCATGTGGTGGCGATGAATTTTGTGTACCTCGGGGAAGCGGAACCGCCCCGATTGATTGGCGCTCCGCTGGACGGCGGAGGC
>DASRJR010000376.1:0-9975 GCA_035649395.1 Vicinamibacterales bacterium | reverse complement strand
ACGAACTTCGTCGAAGCGTTCGGCCAGTTTTCACCCGACGGTAAGTGGATCGCGTTCCAGTCGAACGAGTCGGGCCGGTACGAGGTCTACGTGCAGCCATTTCCCGGACCAGGCGCAAAAAACCAGGTCTCGACGCGTGGTGGGGCGCAGATGCGCTGGCGACGCGATGGACGCGAGCTGTTCTACATCGGGCTCGACAGCCGATTGATGGCCGTCCCGATTCGCTCGAGCGCCGAGGGCATCGTTGCAGGAGAGCCGATCGCGCTGTTCGAGGCGCGCGCCGGCGAGATCGTGCCGCTGCAGAGCGGCTACAACCTGTCGTACGTCGTCGCGCCGGATGGCCAGCGCTTCTTGATCAGCACCGTCATCGAAGAGCCTGCGGCCTCTCCGATCAGCGTGATGCTCAATTGGCAGCCTGCCAAGTAATCTCCGTTCGCGGTGCTCGCGTCGGAAATCCCGAGATCCTCTGAGCCAGGGCCTATCGGTGTCCGGCCCTCCGTGGCAGGAGGCGGTCTGTCAGCACGTACAACGTGTACGGTGGCGCCACTTCCATCTCGCCGACGACATCGGGATGCGCGGCGGGTGCGCTCGCGGCTTTGTAGACGGCGTTGCGCAACACCAGCTTGTCGACTTCGTTCGTGACCCATCGTGCCGACACGAACGCGATGAAGAAATCACAGAATCCCAACAGCACCAGACCACTACCGCCGTTTGCGCTGAGACTCGCGCCAGAAATGTAAATGAGCCCACGCAGCGAGAGTGCAGTTATGGCGCCGGTGATGACATTGCCGAGGATCCCGACGCGTACCACACGGGTGCGGCCGGGCGAGAGCGTGACCACGGAGGGCAGGAGGCTGGCGCCGTCTGAAAACACCGCATTCAGTCCGCCTCCGAAGGCCCCGACCACCAGCGTAACGAGCCAGGAAATGCCTGTCATGGCCGAAAACGACTCACCCCTCCGGCTGCGGGCGTCAGTGCCCCCACCGGTGGGAGAACGTCGCTACCGCCCGTCTCGTACACGTTGAGTCTCACGAACGCGCCTTGCTGTTCGCGAGCCCTTCGTGCCAACATTTCGCGCGGCGTCAGATGGCTGCTCACTTGAACCCGCCACCGCCGGTTTCGAATCCGCCTTCGCAAGAGCTTTTGCGGCGCGCCCGCGCCGGCGATCAGCAGGCACTCGACCGACTGTTTCACCGCTACCTCCCGTCGCTGCACCGGTGGGCACATGGCCGACTTCCGAAATGGGCCCGGAACGCCGTCGATACGGCTGATGTCGTACAGGAGACGGTGCTGCAGACGCTGCTCAACCTCGGCTCTTTCGAGCCCCGGCGCGACGGAGCACTGCTGGGTTACCTGAGGCGCTCCCTCCTGAATCGCATCCGGGATCGCTTTCGTTACGCGGCCCGGCACCGCATGAACGAACTCACCGACACCCGGTCCGACAACGGCGCCTCCCCCTTACAGGAAGCTATCAGCGAAGAAGAGCGGCGACGTTATCACGACGCGCTCCGTCGACTCACGTCCGCTGACCGTGAGGCGATCGTGGGCCGGATCGAGCTCGAGTACAGCTACGAGCAGTTGGCGCTGATCCTACGGAAGCCCACGCCTGGCGCGGCGCGGATGGCTGTCCGGCGGGCGCTCATCCGGCTTGGCGACGAGATGCGCTGTGACCGATGACGACCCGATCGCGTCTCTCGCCGACGATATCGCCGACGGTGTTCCAATCGACTGGACCACGCGCGGATCTGCCGTCGTAGCCTCGGACCCGGGTCTCCTCCGTTCATTTCAAGTCATCTCGTCGATCGGTCACACGCGCCGGGAGTTCGCACAGCGCGATCGTGCCCGTGGTGCTCGCGCGCTGCTCCTGATGTCCATGACCGTCGTCGCTCTTGCCGGCGGCAAGCTGCTCGTCGCGCTCTCGAGCGCGGCCCTCGGATGGTCACGAACCTCGCCCTTCAACATGCAACCGGCGTTTGCCATCAATCTGCTCCTCTTTGGCGGCGCGGGAATCGTGTTGATCGTTGGCGGCACTCGGGACCGCCGCGTGCAGGCGCTCGGAGTGCTCTACCTGATCATCGGCTCGGCGTTCATCAACCCGCTTCTGCCTCTTGCCGGGAAGACGCCGCTGATGTCGGTGTTTGCGTGGGCGAGGAACGTCTATCCCGAGGGCTTTCTGGCGTTCGCGTGGTGGTGCTTTGTCTGGTTGTTCCCGACCGAACCGAAGCCACCGCGGGTTCGCAGCATCGGACGCGCATTCCTGGTGCTGTCCGCCGGCTTTGGTCTGCTGTTGTTCGTGGCAAATGCGGCTCTCGCGCTGCCCCTTCCCGGTGCGATCCAGCCAGCGCTCCAACTGTTCAACCGAAATGCGGTGACTCGGGTTTATTGGCCAGGCCTGTTCGCCCTGGCCGCGCCGGGGATGATCCTTCTCCTCTGGAAATCACGCGTCGAGACGCTCGAGAACCGACGCCGCATCACCTGGTTCGTGTCGTCCCTCGTCCTGGGTCTTTCGCCGATCCTGCTCGCGGTCATGCTGACACCGTTCGTGTCGGCGTTGCGGAATCCTGAATGGCGAACCCCGATCGGCATCGTCTTGTATGTGCTGCTGGCGTCGATCGTTCCCAGTACGGCCTACGCCGTCGTGGTCAGTCACGTCATGGACGTCCATCTGGTCGTCCGCCGAACGATGCAGTACGGGCTGGCGCGCTCTTCGGTGTGGTGTGCGATCGTGGCGCCACTGGTCTTTGTCGCGTTCGATCTCCATAGCCATCGGATGCTGACCGTCGAGGAGTATCTGACCGGCGGACGGCCGACCGCTCCACTCGCGTTGTCGTTGCTCAGTCTCATCGTCCTCACGTTCAGACATCAGCTCCTTCAACGGCTCGACCGCTGGTTCCGTCGCGACGCGGCCGACCACAGCGAGTCGTTGGCCCGCCTCGAACGCGGGTTCAGAACGAGCCGGACGATTCGAGACGTATCGACCGTCTTGAAGCGTGAGCTGAGTCATGGGATTCAGGCCACGTCCATCGCGGTGCTCCTCGTGGACGAGCGACTCGGCCAACTCGTTTCGCTGGAGCCCGACGTCCCCCCACTCCCCCGCGGATCCGCACTGCTCGACTTGTTGCGATCCGTACGGACGGAAACGCAGCTCAGTTATCGCGCCGACGGTGCGCTGGCCAGGTTGTTGCCGCCGAGCGATCGCGAATGGCTCGACGAGACCAGATTCGGCTTGTTTTCTCCGCTTGTCGGATCCACCGGCACGCTGCTTGGCGTCGTGGCCATCGGAGAGGGCAGGAACGGCCTGCCCTATACCGAACGCGACAACATGCTGATCGCGACGATGAGCGGCCAGGGAGCGCTGAAACTCGAGAACAGTCGGCTCAAGGAGCGAGTCGCCGGTGGCACCGTGTCTCACGATGCCCTGTCGGTCGATTGGGAAAACGAGCCGGCGACACGGTGCCCTGACTGCGCGACGATGTGGCCGTCAGCGACGACGCACTGCTCGTGCGGGGCGCCGACCGTCGAGGCCGCGCTCCCGTTGATCGTCAACGGAAAGTTCTGTGTCGATCGATTCATCGGCGCCGGCGGAGCCGGCGTGGTCTATCACGCGGTCGACATTACGCTGGATCGACCGGTGGCGATCAAGACGTTGCCGGCCATTCGCCTCGAACAAGCCTCGCGTCTCCATCGCGAAGCCCGCGCCATGGCCAACGTGCTGCACCCGAATCTCGCGCTGATTTACGGGGCGGAGCACTGGAAGGGCACGCCGCTGTTGATCTTCGAATACCTCGATGGCGGCACGTTGCTCGATTCGCTGCGCGGCGGTCCGCTGACGATCGATGAAACGATCGACCTCGGCACGTTGCTCGCGGATGCGCTCGATCGCGTGCACGCATCGGGCGTGCTGCATCGCGACGTCAAGCCGGGGAACATCGGCTATACGTCGCACGGTGTGCCGAAGCTGCTCGACTTCGGGTTGGCCGCCATCCTGGATCGATCGCGCGACCTTCGAACGCCACCAGCGGTCCTGCCCAGCGACTTCTCGATGATTGAAGAGTTGACCTGGGGTCTGCATCCCTCGGCGAGCCTGACGATGACACAGCAACTGATCGGCACGCCGCTCTACTTGTCTCCCGAGGCGTTGGCGGGGCGGGATCCGGAGCCGTCGTTCGACCTGTGGAGTCTCAGCATGGTCTTGTACGAGGCGGCCGCCGGCCAACATCCGTTTGCCGGCAACACGGTAGTCGACGTGGTGAAGAAGGTTCAGCGCGGACCCATTCCAGATATCCGGGATTTCCGCCCCGACAGCCCGGCCGCGTTCGCGGCCTTCCTCAACGATTCGCTTTCCCACGTGGCGGCGAGGCGGCCGGCGACGGCTGCCGATCTTCGGGCTCGACTCCGTTGGCTCCAACGTTCGCGGCTCGCCGAAGCGATGTAACGGCGACCGGTGTACAGAACCGGCCGCTGTGACGTTCTCGTGGGGAGCGAATCCATTCCTCACGAGGTCACCATGACACCTGCGCAGGAAGTTGACTACATCCTGAACGACTGCTTCTTCGCGGTCGGCCAGGCCATCGGCACTCAGAAGAGCCTGGACTTCGACGCGATTCGATGGTGGCGAACACGCTATCGGGCCTTCTTTCTTCACGCGATGACCGCGAACGGTACCTCGTGGGCCAGCGATCGTCACCGCGTGACGGCGGTTGGCCGATTCCTGGGTCAGCGTGCGCTCCACCATGCGCGTGATCGCGCGTCGATCGACGTAGAGAGCGCCGCGCTCGCATCGCAGGACGTCGAAACGGGCTGCCGGATGAACGCGGTCCGCGAGGGGGTCGTCGCAGTCGCTTCGCATTCATAGGCTCATGGCTTTGGGCTCGAGTCCAGAGCCTGGCGCCAGCTGTGTACCGATTCACTGTGTGCGGCGTTCTAGCTCCGTCACTCGACACCGGTGTGACGTATTGGAGTGAAGGAGGCAGCCGTGATCACCCGTGAACCGCGCGACGACTCAGATGCGACTCGGGCCGAATCGATACATGGATCGCTGCTGGAGCGACCACTCGCTCCATCCGGCACAACGGATCGAGATCTCGAACGCGAGGTCGAATACATCGTCGACGATTGCTTCTTCACTGTCGGGCAGGTCGTGGGCATGCGGATGACGGTGGACTACGACGCCGTCACCTGGTGGCGCGACCACTATCGCGCCAGGTTCCTGGCCGCGATGAAGACGTTCGGCAACCGGTGGCTCCAGGATCGATCCAACGTGACGACCGTGGCGATCATGCTCGCCGAGCGTGCGGTTCGCTACGCCGAGGGGAAGTCGTCGATCGATGGTGAGGCAGCGCGGCAAGCGGCTGCTGACGTGCAGCGGTACTGCGAGCTGCACGCGCGACGGGCCGCACGATCGCGCGGTGATGATGCGCCGGCGCGGATCGCCGGTTACTGGTGCACCGAAGACCCTATCCCGTGAGCGAGTCTGAGCGGTCGGGCGCGCCCTGCCGGGTCGGGGGCGCGGCCGGCGGTGAAAAGGCGGATCAACTCCCAACTGCCAGATTCCCAAGGCCCGAGAACCGGGTCACGGGATTGGGAGTTGGAGGTTGATCCGTTTTGGAACTACGCGACCGGCGCGAGCGCGGCCTTGTCCTTGTCGCCCTTGTGGCTCTTGGCGTCGGCCTTCTT
Organism: Vicinamibacterales bacterium; assembly: GCA_035649395.1. Lineage (GTDB taxonomy): Bacteria > Acidobacteriota > Vicinamibacteria > Vicinamibacterales > UBA2999 > Gp6-AA40. The sequence goes on along the minus strand of DASRJR010000376.1, from coordinate 4,299 downwards.
GTCGTTCGTCTGCAGCTTGCCGATGAACTTCGCGCCTTCCTGCATGGCGATGCGTCCGCAGACGATCGTGCCCTCGACCGACCCGCTGTTGCGCAGGTCGACGCGCTCGCGAGCCTTGACGTTGCCGATGACGGTGCCGAAGATCGCGAGGCTCTTCACAGCGACGTCCGCCATGATCATCGCGTTCGGTCCGATGGTCAGCACGTGCTCCGGCAGATCGATCTTGCCTTCGACTTGACCGTCGATCGTCAGGTCCTCGGACCCGGTGATCTCACCCTTGATGCAGACCGACGCTCCGAGTGTTGCCATCCGCGCTTTCTCCTCTACCGGCCGCCGCTCGGCCCCCGGTGCACCCTCGGTCCGCCCCGCCGCGTTTGGTTTGTAATCGTTGGAGTCCTGATTCCACATGGCGCACTTGCCCCCGGTTAGCTTCTCGGGTCGGGCGGTTGAAAATCTTAGAGAGCGTTGCACAGGAAAATCGCGCCCGCTACCTCTGCTGTTCGAGCGACAAGAAATGGGGTCGGGAGTCATTTTTCCAGATTCGTAAAATGACTCCCGACCCCCTTTCAAAACCGTCAGCCGCGACGGCGTTTTGTCAGTGGCTTGGGGGTTGCTCCTGGGTCATCACGGTCAGAAAGTACGAGCAGCGACCGACCGCCGACCGTCACGCGCGTGCCGGGTGCCATGGACCGCCGGCGGCGGGGCGGGCCCGGTGCCGTCGTGTCGACGCGGACGAACCACCGATCCGTGCCTTCCGGCTGGTGCAGCTTGAACACGACCGGCTCGGCGTGTGCGTTGAACAGCAGCAGGAAGTTGTCGTCCTCGATCCGCTCGCCCCGCGTTCCCCTGCCGGCGATCGCCGCACCGTTGAGAAACACCATCAGGCTCTTGGCGAACCCGGCTCCCCAGTCCTGCTCGCTCATGGGCGTTCCCGCCGGTGTGAGCCACGCGATGTCCTCGACGCCGGCGCCGTGCAGCGCCCGCCCCTGGAACCAGCGGCGCCGCATGAAGGTTGGATGCGACTTCCGGAGGGAGATCAGCTGTTTGGTGAACGCGAGCAGCGTCGGATCCTGGTTGTCCCAGTCGAACCACGTCAGCTCGGAATCATGGCAATAGGTGTTGTTGTTCCCCAGCTGCGTGCGTCCGAACTCGTCGCCGCCGAGGATCATCGGCACGCCCTGCGAGAGCAGCAGGGTGGCCATGAAGTTGCGCATCTGCCGGGCGCGCAGCGCCGCGATCGCCAGATCGTCGGTCGGCCCCTCGACGCCGCAGTTCCACGACCGGTTGTGCGACTCGCCGTCGCGGTTCTCGTCGCCGTTGGCCTCGTTGTGCTTGTCGTTGTACGAGACGAGATCGCGCATCGTGAAACCGTCGTGGGCGGTCACGAAGTTGATGCTCGCATACGGGCGGCGGCCGTTGTGGGCGTAGAGATCCGAGCTGCCGGTCAACCGCGAGGCGAACTCCGCGAGCGACCCCTCGGCGCCGCGCCAGTAGTCGCGGATCGAGTCGCGATACTTGCCGTTCCATTCGCTCCATTGCGCCGGGAAATTGCCGACCTGATAGCCGCCCTCGCCGACGTCCCAGGGCTCGGCGATCAGTTTGACGCGGCTCAGTACTGAATCCTGTTGAATCAGATCGAAGAACGCCGACAGCCGATCGACGTCGTGCAGCTCGCGCGCGAGCGTCGCCGCCAGGTCGAAGCGGAATCCGTCGACGTGCATCTCGAGCACCCAGTAGCGCAGCGAATCCATGATCAGCTGCAGCACGTGGGGATGCCGCATGTTGAGGCTGTTGCCGGTGCCCGTGTAGTCCAGGTAATAGGCGCGGTTGTCTGGCACGAGCCGGTAGTAGGCCGCATTGTCGAGACCGCGGAAGCACAGCGTCGGTCCGCGCTCGTTGCCTTCCGCGGTGTGGTTGTAGACGACGTCGAGGATCACTTCGAGACCGGCGCGATGGAGCGCCTTGACCATCTCGCGGAACTCCATGATGACGTGGCCCGCGGCCGGGTTGCCCGCGTATTCGGCGTGCGGCGCGAAGTAGCCGATCGAGTTGTAACCCCAGTAGTTGCGCAGGCCGCGATCGAGCAGAAACCCGTCATGGACGAAGTGATGGATCGGCATCAGCTCGACGGCCGTCACGCCGAGATCCTGCAGATACGCGATCGCTGCCGGATGCGCGAGGCCGGCATAGGTGCCGCGAATCTCGGGCGGCAGCTTCGGGTGCCGCTTGGTGAAGCCTTTGACGTGGACCTCGTAGATGATCGTCTGGTGCAGCGGGTGCCTCGGCGGCGTGTCGCCGTTCCAATCGAAGCGCCGATCGGTGACGACGCTGCGCGGCACGAACGGGGCTGAATCTTCGCAGTTGGCCGCCTCCGCCGACGAGCCGTCGGGCGCGATGATGTGTCCGAAGATCGCTGGTTGATAGACGACGTTGCCCTCGATGGCGCGCGCGTAGGGATCGAGCAACAGCTTCGTTCGATTGCAGTGCAGACCTTGCGCCGGGTCCCACGGTCCTGAGACGCGGAAGCCGTAGCGCTGTCCTGGTTGCAATCCCGGCACATATCCGTGCCAACAGAACGCCGTAGTCTCCGGGAGCCGCAGGCGCGTTTCGCGGCCGTGTTCGTCGAACAGGCACAGATCGACGCGCTCGGCGACCTCTGAGAAGACCGAGAAGTTCACGCCCTGGCCGTCGTAGGTGGCCCCCAGCGGGTACGGCTCTCCGGGCCACACGTCATAGGTCGCGGGCGAGTCGGCCCGCCTGGCAGCGCGAGTACCGGTCCGCGTGGTCAGCGCTCCGAGCTCGGCACGTTTCGGAGGAGCCATGCGCAGTGCGGTTGAAGGGTCCATGGTCCATCACCGAATGATTCAGCGATGCCGCGACCGCCATAGCCGACGTGTTCGCTGCACCACATCAGCGACCAGCGCTGCCACGGCGGCGCCGCGAGCAGCGGGTCGTTCATGCGCAGCGTGGTCAGCGATCCCAGGTTGACGAGGATGAGACGTTCGTCGCGCTGGCGTTCGTATCGCAGGATGAGAACGGTTTCCGTGGGGGCCGAGCTCCCGATGACGACCTCGGGCGTGCCCGCATGCGCGAGAACGGGATCCTCGCGCCGCATCGATAGTAAGTCGACGTGCAGTGTCCACGCGCGAGTGGCCTCGTCGCTTTCGGCCCAATCGATCTGACAGCGTCGGAACGCATCTTCGTCAGAGGGTGCCGGCATCCGCCGCCGCATCTGCGGATCGCGCAGCGTCGGAAACTGTGAGAGAAACTCCTCTCGTCCCTTCCGAACGAGCTCGGCCAGCTCGCCGTCGTGATCGGCGAAATAGGTGAATGGGGCGGTCACCGCGCGTTCCTGTCCCTGAAACAGCATCGGCACACCGGGTCCGAGCAGCAGCGCCGTCGTCAACGCACGCCACAACGCCGGGTCGACCGAGTGATGCAGTCGGGTGCCGAACCCCGTGTTCGCGACTTGATCGTGGTTTTCGAGGAACGAGACGAACGCGCTGCCGGGCAGATGCCGCGCGTCGCTGCCGCGGCGCTTTTTTTGCCACGTGTACCACTGGCCCTGATAGAGCAGATTCCAGCGAGCCATCGCGGCCAGTTCGAGTGCCGTGCCGCGGTAGTCCGTGAAGTAGGCGTCGCGCCGCCCGGTCAGCGCGACGAAGGCAGCGTGGTGCCAGTCTTCGTTCCAGAGTCCATCGACACCACGCAGCTCCTTCTCCGGCGACATGAGGTATTCAACTTCCTGGGCTTCGTTTTCCGCGACGAAGTACAGGCGCTTCGGCGCACACGCTTCACGGGCACACCGCGTCACCTCGTCGACCAGTGGCTCTGGTGATCGATCGACGATCGCGTGCACAGCGTCGAAGCGCATCCCGTCGAAATGGTACTCCTGCATCCACGTCAGCACGTTCGCCCGCATGAACTGACGCACGGGCGTGGCGTCGGGTCCGTCGAGATTGAAGCCGCGGCCCCACTCACTCTCGTGCTCGGAGAAGTAGCTGTCGCTGAACTGATTGAGCACGTTGCCGACAGGCCCGATGTGGTTGTAGACGACGTCGAGGATGACCGCGAGCCCCAGTCCGTGCGCCGTGTCGATGAATCGCCTCGCCTCGTCTGGCGTCCCGTAGTGGTGATAGGGCGCGAACAGGAACACACCGTCGTAGCCCCAGCCGAAGCGACCGGCGAACTCGTTGATCGGCATCACTTCGATCGTTGTGATGCCGAGCGCCACGAGCTCCGGAAGCCGCTGCTGCGCGGCCGCCCACGTACCGCGCGTGGTGAACGTGCCCAGGTGCA
>DASRJR010000375.1:0-4008 GCA_035649395.1 Vicinamibacterales bacterium | reverse complement strand
GCATCACCGGCGACAGCCGGAACACGTATCGGCCGTCGTTCCAGATCATGAACGCCTCGTCGAGGTTCGTGCCCAAGTCCCAATACGATCGCGTTCGGGCGGGATGGCGCGCCTGCGTCATCGTGCCCGTTGTCGTACGCGGCTCGGCCAGCTCGAGTCACGTCAGAGCGGACGATGCGCGCGACGCGTCTGGGCCACCCCCATCGACGCCGCCGCTCGTGACCCCGGCCGCGTTGGTGACGCCGTCATCGCCCGTGACCGCCCCCGCGGCCGAGATGTCGGAGTTTTTTTCGCCCGCGTCTGTGATTCTTCGACCGATCCGGAACATCGATTTCACCATCGTCTGGCTCAGCGCCGCGATGGTGGTGCCTTGGTTCGGGTGGCGGATTCTGGACGACTACCTGGCTCGCAGGAAGACGGCGACGGTCGTCATCCGTCATTTTGCCGATCGGTTCGTCTCCGAGTTCGAACGCCCGCTGGTCCGGTACGACGCCGAGGAGCGTCCGATGCAGTCGCGGGTCCGTTATCGGGTGCGACCCGGTCGATTCGACATTCTGCTGGCACCGGGCGAGGGACGACGGTATCCGAATCTGTCGGATCACAGGAAGAACGTCGAATACGACGTCGCCCGGGTTGTGGATGCGCTCGCCGATGCGTCGTTCGTCAGTGGCGCGCTCCACACGCAGGCCGGATGGGTCGTCGTGCCATTTCAATTCAAGAGCGGTCCGAAGCACACAGGTGTCACATGCATATCCTCCTTTTGAGCGCCGGTGGCGGCGGCGGCAACATTCTGCGATCGCTGAAAGCGTCGTTCCGGCGCGACCTAGCGGTCAGCCAGAAGGCCGACCCCAAGTACGCGGAACGGCTCCGGCGCGCCGTCACCACCCGGTTCCTCGATACCAACGAGTTCGCGCTGTCCGATCTACCGAAAGAGGAGCGCGTGGTAATCGGCGCTCGCACGACCGGCCGCCTCGGTGCGCGGCACGACCCCGAGGTCGCGCTGCAGGCGTTGAACGAATCACGCAGCGACGTCGAGGCGCTCTTCAGCCGGTATTCGATCGTCATCCTGATCGGGACGGGAGGAAAGGGCACCGGGTCGGGGACGATGTTTCCGCTCGCGCAGATCGCGCGTCAGCAGAAGAAGCTCGTCATCCCGATCTTCGTTCGCCCCTCGTTCGAGCGGCATGAAGTCGACAAGCGGCACTACGACCACGCCGTCAGAGCGATCGAGCAATTCGACGCTGCGGGAATCCGGTTGATCGAGATCCTGAACGATCGTGGCTACGCCGAACACGATCCGCAGCCGCAGCCGGTCGTCTGGGAGCGCATGAACATTCCGATCGCGCGCGGTCTGCGCGGTCTGATCTACGTGTTGTGGGACCTCTCACAGGTCGATCCGTCTGATCTCTCGATCCTGTTTGCCGGCGACGGCCGTTTGCGGATCGGCTTCGCCGAGATCGACCCACCCGAAGGGAGTGAGCCGAGCGACGACCTGGTGGAGCACGCGGCGCGACGATGCTGCGAGAACCCGTATTACGCCTTCCGCAAGCCGGCGGGGACCTCGTTGATTTGCATACAGGGCGACTGGTCGAACCTTGTGGACGCGAAGATCAAGGGGCGGCTCGCCGCCGCGATGGGAGTGGATACGACGAGCCCTTACAGTCCGCTGTATGCGCGTGCCGTCGGAACGCCGAGACCGTGGGGCGTCACGGCGCTCTTCGCCGAGTACACAGGAGCGCACCGGCCGCTCGCGGTCGACTGGAGCCTCGAACGAGGCGTCCGCACGATCGCGACTCTCAGCCGCGTCGAGCTGACTGCAGCGCCCGAGCCAGTGGCCATCGCGGACGCTGCTCCCGCAGCGGTGGAATCGACCGCGCCGATCGCTCCGGCGCAAACCGATTCAGCGACGCCACCCATCATCGAAGCACCCCGCCCGCGAGCGTTCGCCACGTTCTGGGACTTTGCGGTTGCGCTCAACCGCGCCGATCCGGCCGCTCTTGCGTTGGCGGAGGACGGCGCCACGTCGGATATTCCAATCGACCCAGTGGAGCTCCGGAGGCTCCTCGGTTTGATGTGGTTTCGGAGCGTGCTCACGCGGCTCTCGCGCGATTGGCGCGATCGCGTCCTCAACGTCCTGATTGACACGGCCGCGGTACCAGACCACGTCGTGAAGTTGGGCCGGCAGCCGATGCATCTGCGCGAACTCAGCTTCGAACAGCTGCAGGAGGTTTCGGCAAAGACGATGGTGCCTGATTCAGTTCGATCGGAACTCGACCTGCTCATCACGGTGGGCCGGTTCTGGGGCGCCGACGCCATCACGCGTATCCGCTTTGTCGAGGCCCCCGAACGTACCGAGCCCTCCATGATGGAGACACTGCTGGAAAGATTCCGCGGCTGATGCTTCTGAGGCGTCCTCGGCTCGGCGCTCACGAGAGCCCCAACCGATTGATGCCGTCGAACGCCGCCGTTTTGTAACACTCGGCAAGCGTCGGGTAGTTGAAGACCGTGTCGACGAAGTAGTCGACCTTGCCTCCGAGGGCCAGCACCGCCTGCCCGATGTGCACCAGTTCGGCGGCTTCGGCGCCGATGATATGCACGCCGAGCAGACGACGATCGTTGCGATCGAAGATCAGCTTCAGCAGACCGGTGCGGTCGCCGAGGATCTGGCCTCTTGCGATCTCTCGATACTGGGCGCGACCCACTTCGTACGCGACGCCCTCCTTCGTCAGCTCCTCTTCAGTCTTGCCAACCATCGAGATGCCGGGAACCGTGAAGATGCCGTAGGGAAAGAGCGACGGGATGCTGTGTGTCGGCACGCCAAACGCGTGGCACGAGGCGAGCCGCCCTTGTTCCATCGAGGTCGACGCGAGGCTTGGGAATCCGATGACGTCGCCCACGGCATAGATGTGCTCGGCGTCGGTCTGGTAATACTCGTTCACACGAATGCGGCCGCGGTCATCCGCAGACAGGCCGGCCGCTTCGAGGCCGAGCTGATCGGTCGCGCCGCGTCGTCCGACGCTGTAGAGCACTTTGTCGGTGACCACCTGTTTGCCGCTGGCGAGCAGGAGCCGGACGTGGGCGCCGCGGTCGTCTTCATAGCACTCGATCGACGACACGGTCTCGCCGAGGAAGAGCGTGGCCCGGTTGCCGCGGAGGTGATACACCAGCGCCTCCATGATCTCGCGATCGACGAAGGGCAGCATTTGCGAGCGGGCGTCGATGAGGGTGACCCGGACGCCGAGCGCCGCGAAAATGCACGCGTACTCCAGGCCGATGACGCCGGCGCCGACGACGGTGAGCGAGCGCGGCAGGTGTTCGACCGTCAACAGGTCGTCGCAGGTGAAGATGTGCTGGCCGTCGCAGCGCGCAAACGGGTCCTGAACCGTTTCCGTGCCGACGGCGATGACGATGTTCGCGGCCGTGGCCTCCTGATGGATGCCGTCGGGCACCAGTTCGAGCGCGAGCCGGTGCGGATCGACGAAGCGCGCTTTCGCGGTCAGGATGTCGACGCCGTTGCGCATCAGTTGATGGCGCGCGACGTCGATCTCGGTGCTGATCACGTGGTCGACGCGAAACAGCAGGTCGCGCATCGTGATGTGCTGTTTGACCGAGTACGAGGCGCCGTAGATGCCGCGCTCGCGATAGCCAGAGAGGTTCAGCGCCGCCTCCCGCAGCGATTTGCTGGGTATCGTTCCCGTATTGATGCAAACGCCGCCCACCACGGTCCGCTTCTCGATGATGGCGACGTGCTTATCGAGTTTGGCAGCCTGAATCGCGGCTCGATGACCGGCGGGGCCCGAGCCGATCACCAGCAGGTCGTAGTCGTAATGAGGAGCGGCCATGTGGATGTCATCTACCACATGCGCACGGCGTCTGTGTTAAGAAAGGGCAGGTGCTGCCGATGCTGACCATAGAAGATCTCACCCACGTCTACCCGAACGGCACACGCGCGCTCGAATCGGTCACCCTTGACGTGCCGCGCGGGATGTTCGGCCTGCTCGGGCCGAA
>DASRJR010000374.1:0-9186 GCA_035649395.1 Vicinamibacterales bacterium | reverse complement strand
TACGCGAGATCGACGGCGCGCGGACGGGCACCTCGACCGCACTCGCCTGTCGATATCGCTTGCGCCACAAGGACGGGACGTATCGCTGGATGTCCTGCCGCGGGACGGTCGTTCGTGATAAAGCCGGGCGCGCCACCCGGCTGAGCGGCTCGCAGTCGGACGTCACGGTGGAGATGGTGACCGATCCGCTCACCAGACTGCCCAATCGCCTTCTGCTCGTCGACCGCTTGTCGCACTCGATCGAGCGGGCCCGACGCTACAAGGCCTTCCACTTCGCGCTGCTCCTCATCGATCTCGGGAAACCCGTCAATCCCGGCCGACGATCGCACAAGGGCATCAGCGACCCGATCCTGACCGCTGTCGCCAGGCGGCTGGAAACGTGCCTGCGCATCCCGGAGTCGATGCCCAGCCTCCGCCACAACGATCTCGTCGCACGAATGGAGGGCGACGACTTCGCGATCCTGCTCGACGGATTGAAAGAGATCAGTCACGCCAAGGTGGTCGCCGATCGCATCCTCGGTCAGATTCTGAATCCGTTCGCGCTCGGCGGACGTGAGATCCGACTGTCAGCGAGCATCGGCATCGCCGTGAGCCCGACCGGCTACACGAAGGCCGACGACGTGTTGCACGACGCGGAGACGGCGCTGCACCGGGCACAAGTGCTGGGCGGGTCGCACTGCGAGGTCTTCGACACCGCGATTCTGAAATCCGAACAGGCCGAGCTGCAGCTCGAAGGTGACTTCGAGGCGGCGCTGCAGCGACGAGAGTTCGAGCTGTTCTACCAGCCGATCGTGTCGCTCGCATCGAACGAGGTGCTCGGATTCGAAGCGTTGGTGCGGTGGCGGCACCCGGTCCTCGGCATGATTGCGCCTGCCGACTTCATTCCGCTGGCGGAGCGAACCGGCTTCATTGTCCCCCTGGGCAACTGGATTCTGCACGAGGCCTGTCTCCGGCTGAGCTCATGGCAGACCGCCAACCTGCCGTTCTCGAAAGATTTGTCCGTCTCGGTCAACATCTCCAGCGTGCAGTGGAGCGACGCCGCCCTCGACGAGCGGGTCGCGGAGGCACTGCGCGATTCCGGCCTCGAGCCGCGCCGCCTGGTGCTGGAACTGACCGAGGGGATCGCCATGGCGAACCCGACGGCGGTGACCACGTCGCTGATGCGACTCCGATCGATCGGCGTGCGCATCAGCATCGACGACTTCGGCACCGGTTATTCGTCGCTGTCCTACCTGCGGCAATTCCCCATCGATACGGTCAAGATCGATCGGTCCTTCGTTCGAGGGATGGTCACGGACAAGGATGCCGCCGGCATCGTCGCCGGCGTGATTCACATGTCGCGGCAGTTGGGTCTTCGTGTCGTCGCCGAAGGCATCGAGCACGAAACCCAATGTGCGCAGCTCCGCGCGTTGACATGCGATTCAGGACAGGGCGATCTCTTTGCCAAACCGCTCGACGTCGATGAGGCGACGCAGCTGTTGAACACTGGCCTGGCGCCACGGCCTTCGTCCTCGCGTCAGTCGCGCCTGCGACAGCACTGGGTTCGCGCCACGGGTGTCGTCGTACGCAACCGCATCCCTTTGGGCGTCGCGGCGCTGGCGCTGCTGTCATCGGTCGGACTGGCCGTCGTGCTGTACAGTGTCCAACCAGCAGCAGGCTCGCCGCCACCTTCCGCGAATGAGGTGAAACCACAGCCGGCCGTCGAGCGAGCCGCATCGCCAGACGCTCCACTGGCGACGCCCGAACGTGTTGTCGAACGCCCCTCGATAGTGACGACGTCGTTGGAGGTCGTTCATCTGCACCGCATCGGCAGCTGCCGTGGACGGCTCGACGTCACTCGCGATGGCGTGGCGTTCGTCCCGAAGGAAGGCGATGACGAAGCGTTTTCTCTTAAGTATGCGGAATTCCTGCACGCGCTGGTCGATGACACGTTGACGCTGCGATCCGCCACCAAGACCTACCGGTTCAAGACGGGCATGTCCGGGAGCGAGAACGCGGTTCGACTTCGCGCTCTGACTGACAGGATCGCGCGCGCGCGTCGATAGAACCAGGCTCCGCCACAGTCATCGGTCCGAGCCACGCCTGGAGCTCAATCGCCAGGAAGGTCATTCGCCGGTGGGCGGCGGTGGGCGGCGATGGGCCGCGATGATGTGCACCGCGATCAGGCGGTCGTCGCGAAACGTGAACCGCTCGACGAACTCTACGTCGTAGTCCCTTCCGGTGGCGCGGATCGTTCCGGTCTCGCGTCCGAACAGCACGACGCGATTCCCTTCGGCGAAGAGCTCGCGGATCTCCGGCCGCTGATTGGTCACGGCGCCGAAGTTCTGGTGCACCGCCTCCCGAAACGCGTCCGCGCCCGACGCGTGCAGGATGAACGGGAGCTCGGGCGGAACGAACATCTCCAGCGTCACCTGCGCATCGGCCCGCGCGATGACGCGCGCGAGGTCGCCCGCAGCAATCGCATCGAACTGTTCCTGAATCGACCGCAGATTCGCCGCGACAGGTGTCTCGGACTGATCGGCTCGCTGCTGCAGCCCGGTGGTGAGAGACCTGAAGTCGCGTGTGTCGTCTACTGACATGGTGCCCTCTCGCGATCACTGATTGGGTGGCACGAGCCGCTTCAGCTCCTCGAACCAGTTGACGACGATCTCGATCTGCGGGGTGTTGTCGCCCGCGATCGGATCGGAATCACGCGCAATCGCCACGATCCGCGCGCCGTCACGGCTGATGTCATAGGAGCGGTTGCCCGACGATTCCACCGTGGGCAGCGATCGCATCAGGAGCGGCACGGGATTGCCACGAGTGAAGCCGGACCTCGTGTCGACGCGCACGATGGCCTGCTCGCCTCCTGCGACGCGATACGACAGTCCGCTCGGCAGCCAGACCGGATGATGGCCGTTGTTCGTCGTGATTTGGACCTTTTCACCAGTCGCGGGAACCGGCTCGACGAAGATATTCGCCGCGGTGCTGGTCCGCAGGGTGTATGCCAGCCACCGGCCATCGGGTGAGAAATCCGAATTCAGCGGCGCGAACGATTCAACCGTGCCGAATCGCTCCGCTTTCCTCTCCGGAATGGACAGTGTCCACAGCGATGCACCGCGTGAGGTCATGGCACTGAACGACACCCGGTCGCCGCTCGGCGACGACGATTCCGGAATGTGCGACACGTCCTTGTCAGACGTCGTCAGCCGCTCGGCGGCGCCCGTCCCGTCCGCGCGCTGCCAGTACAAACTCGGCGAGCCGTCACGATCCGACTGGTACACGATGCGCTCGCCATCTGCCGACCAGATCGGGAAACGATTGCGACCACTGAATGTCAGCCGGCGGGCGGGGCTGCCGCCAGCCAGATCGTAGACCCAGATGTGACTCTCCGATAGCTGACCGCTGTCGTACGCGACGGCGCGTCCGTTCGGGGACAAGCGCAGCGATCGATAGGCCGCCACTGGCAACACCGGCGTGACCGCACCCTTCACGTCAATCGACACGATCTGTCGAATGGCCCCCTGTGTCGCTCCTTGCACGAAGACAAGCGTCCCGGTCTCGGAGACGGCGTAGTGGCCCGCGCCGTCGCCAAGGAACGGGTTCCGAACCAGGTTTTCAACGACCGGCACTCGCCCGCCGGTCACCTCCAGACGGCTCACATCGAACGGAACCGCAAACAGCGTCGTCCCCTGCACGAACACGATGTGACCGGTTGAGAGATAACGCGCGTGGCTTCCACCCTCGACGAGGACCTTCCGCTCTTTGGAGTCGAGTCGCTGCACGACGACTTGCGCCACGTCCCAACGCACATCGGGCTCGGTGGTGACATTTGCGACCGAGAACAGCACCGCTCGACCGCCCGGAAGCATCTGCGGATGGGCGGCCACCTCGTTCGTGGACACGCTCACAAGTTGTTCTGGCTTGCCGCCGTTCTCCGAGACGCGCATCAGCCCCCGTGGCCCTTGCCCGAACACGATGGTGTCGCCGCTCCAGCTGATGCCCCACGGCAGTTCGGCGGCGCAGAGCGTGACCGGCGTGCTGGCGCCTATCGCGATCCGTTTGAGCGCACCGTCGAAATACGCCACCGATCGGCCATCGGGCGAAAACGCCGGGTTTGCACTGGTGTTGTACGGCGCATCGGCGGCCGCGAGCACACCGGCCACCGACAGTATTTGGCGCGGCGTCAGCTCCGCGAGTCGGCGCACGAAGAGATTGCCGCTCGCCTGATAGACGATCTCGCTGCCGTCGGGCGACACGTCGACCACCTGACGGACGAACGTCCCGAGGCCCTGCCCTGCGGGCAGTTGGTACAGCGATCGTGTCACCGGTTGAGTGGCCGGCGGAGCGAGCGCGCGCATCAAGACCGACGCGAGTGCGGCGCCTGCGACTGCGGCAGCGAGCGCGATCGCGAGCGTTCGCGGCCAATGCGTGCGCTGGTCGGCCACTGGTGCTGGCGCCACGGGAGCTGTGTCGAATGCGCCATCGAGCGCCATCCGTATGTCGTGAATGTCTGCGACGCGCTCCTTGCGTTCCTTGCGCAGGCAGCGTTGCAGCCACAGCGTGAGCGTCGGCGACAGGGTCGCAGGCAGCAGCGTCCAATCCGGCTCGCGCGCGAGCACAGAAGCAAGGCTGTCGCTGACCTCGTCACCGCCGAACGCACGCCGGCCCGTGAGCATCTCGTACAGCACTGCGCCGAACGCCCAGATGTCGGCCCGCTTGTCGATCGCTTTCCCGCGCGCCTGCTCGGGCGACATATACGCTGCCGTCCCGAGCACGAGCCCGGCTTGCGTCATCGGCCCTCGACCTTGCTCGGGCCGCCCTGAGCGATAGTCGAAGGGCGCCGGCGTCGTGATCGTTGGTGACCGCGAGAGCCCATGCGAGAGCGCACCGGCCGGTTCCGGCGTCACTGCCTTCGCCAGACCAAAATCGAGCACCTTCACCATGCCGTCGGAACGCACCTTGACGTTGGCCGGCTTGAGATCGCGGTGAATGATCCCCTGTCCGTGCGCGGTATCGAGGGCATCGGCAATCTGCTTCGCAATCGCCAGCGCTTCGTCAACGGGAATCGGACCAACGGCGATGCGATCGGCGAGCGTCGGTCCCTCGACGAGCTCCATCACCAGCGCGGTCGAGCCGCCCACCTCTTCGAGACCATGCAGCGTCGCGATGTTCGGGTGACTCAACGACGCCAGCACTTCGGCTTCGCGCTGGAAGCGCGCCAGTCGATCGGGATCGGCAGCAAACAACTCCGGAAGTATCTTGATGGCAACCGGGCGCTTCAACCGGGTGTCGAGCGCGCGATACACCTCGCCCATGCCACCTTCGCCAATCTTCTCGGTGATCTCGTAGGGACCTACGCGCGCGCCGGGCGCCAGCGGCATCGACACATTATCCGCGCGGTCCGGCTAAAGCCGGACACTACACGTCCGGCTGAAGCCAGACACTACACACGTCCGGCTGAAGCCAGACACTACAACTCGCCCCACGCTGGATTTACAATGCGAGCGTCAGAGCAGGCCTCAGGTGGGAGGCGCTTCGAAGCCTGGGGTCCCGGGGCCTGGGCCCAGGGGCCTGCCTGGCGAGGAGGTCGCATGCGTGCGGTGATCGTGGTCGCCCTGTTGTCGAGCACCGCGACGGTGGCGGTATCGGCCCACCATTCCTTTGGCGTCGCCTTCGATGCCACCAAGACGGTGACGCTCAGCGGCGTCATCACCAAGATCGAGTGGACCAACCCGCACACGCACGTCTACGTCGACGTGAAAGATGCGAGCGGCAAGGTCGTCAACTGGAGGCTCGAAGGCTATCCGCCGAACGTCCTCGAGCGGACGGGGTGGAGGAAGGACGTGACGATCAAAGTGGGCGACACGCTGAAGTTCTTCGGGTGGCCGGCGCGCGACGGAAGTCCCTACGCGCATCTCCGGGAAGCGACACTCTCCGACGGCAAGCGGCTGTTCTTCGGGCCACCAGCCGGAACTGGCGAGGGACCGGCGGAGGTTCGCTGATGCGACCGCCTTCGCACGTCGTGTTTCGGCGAGGCAGGCGGGCTGGCCTTCTGCTCTCGTGCGTGCTCATCGCCGCCACCGCGCTCGCTCAGACGAAGCCGCAGCCTGCGCCGCGCACCTCGGATGGCAAGCCCGATTTCACCGGCATCTATCAGGCGAGCTCGCGCCGGGGCGGGTGGGACGCCGAAGCACCCGGAGATGAGCCAGGCGTGCCCGCCGAGCGCAGGCCCATCGCCGTCACCACAACCGAGCCGATTCCCTTCCGCCCCGAGGCGCGCGCCCGCGCGCAGGAGATCCTCAACCGCCGCAGCATCGACGATCCGACCGGGCACTGCATCTATGCCGCGTCACCGCGCATTACTGGTGTCGGGCTGTTCCCGATCCAGTTCGTGCAGACGCCGACGCAGATGATCATCCTCTACGAATACATGACCGTGCACCGCGTCGTCCCGATCAACGGCAAGCACCCGGACGACCTGTCGCCCAGCTTCATGGGCGATTCGGTTGGCCGCTGGGAAGGCGACACATTCGTCGTCGACGTCATCGGCTTCAAGCCGGGTGGCTGGCTCACCGGCGGGCTGGTGACGAGCGATGCGCTCCATCTCACCGAGCGCTACACACGCGTCGATCGGGATCAGCTCAATTACGAGGTCACCATCGATGATCCCAAGGTGCTGACGAAGCCGTTCGCGCAGCGGACGACGCTGATGTTGCGTGAAGGCGCGCGGCTGCGTGAGTACTCGTGCGCGGAGAACAACTTGGATCCGGGTGTCTACGAGAAGCTGCTGAAGGATCCATCCACGTTTACGCGATCACCGGGCAAATCAAAGTGAGTGTTTACGCCGCCCCACCGATCCGCCGGGCCTCGTTTTCCACCCAGAGGTAATCGGCATGGGCGCGCGTGAATTTAGCGCGCGCCGTTCACCGTTCAGCGCTCACAGTTCTTCGTTCTGCGTCAGAACGCGAGCCTCACTTCGCCCACGACCTGACGCCTCAGGATATCGCCGAAGATGTGCTGCTGCACCTCCTGATCGCCGATGTTCGTCACCTTCACGCTGGTGACAATCCGCTCGCCGAGCCAGCGCACGCCGAAGGCGCCGTTGACCAGCGTGAACGCATCGGTCGTTCCGGCGAATCGCACGTCGAGCACGTCCTGCCAATAGGCTTCGTCAGTGTAGTTGACCGAGAAGTTGCCGAGATAACGCTGGTAGTTGACGTTGAACCCCGCGTTGAACCGGTTCTTCGCCGGCCAGTTGACGTCGTTGATCGTCACGCCCGCCGGGAAGTCCTCAATCTCCGGCTTCCACTGGTACGAGTAGTTCGCGAAGACATTGAGAAAGCGGTTCACCGCGGTATCCGCGCCGAGCTCGACCCCTTTGTCCTTGACGGTCCCGAGATTCAGGTAGGTGTAGGAAGAGGGAAATGTGTTCAGCGGAACGAACGCGGCCGGGAGCGGCCACCCAGGTGGTGGCGCGGTCGGGCCGTAGAACGTCACCGGCGTGAAGCCGATCGACCCGTCGGTGCTGTTCCAGTAGACCGACGCCGTCACGGTGGTGCGCCGCCCGACAACCCCCGTGTAGCCGAGCTCGAAGGCCGTCAGTGTCTCTTCCTCGAGACCGGGATTGCCGACGGCGCGGGTCGGGAACGCGAACAGGGCTCCGGTCGGCAGCGTCACCGGCGTGAGAATCGTCACATCGAGATGGTTGTTGATCAGCGACGGCGCCCGGAACGCGCGGTTGAACGACACCCTGACCGTCTGATTCGTCGCCGGCTTGTACATGAACGTCGTCCGCGGCGAGAACACGGCGTTGTCGATCGAGCTGAACTTGTCGATACGGCCGCCGACGACCCAGCGGAAGCGATTCGAGAGGAAGATCTCGTCCTGGATGAACGCGCCGCCTTCGTTGCGGTCCTCGGCCAGGGGCGCCAGCGTGATAGCGAAAGCGTTGTGCCGGTAGTTGCCCCCAAAGGACAAGGCGTGACGCGTGCCGATGGCGCGAATGTCGCCCGCTTCGACATCGAATGTCTTCGTGTCGAACGTGAGCCCGATTGGCTGACGGTTGATGCCGACGGTGAGCAGGTTGGCGGCGTCGCCGTTCAGCAGATTGGTGAAGAAGCCGATGTGGCGCCCACCCTTGATATAGCGCGCGGAGGCGTAGCCGAGGCGTGACGAACTGTCCACGTCGAACGGTCCGATGCCCGTGTAGATCAACCCCTCGGTCCAGTTCACGCCGCCGGAAAACGTCAGGCGTGCGCCGTCCGACAGATCGTAGTCGACACGGGTATCGAACTTCGGCTGCGAGGTGCCGGTGTTCGTGAACGTTGGGTACGGGGTGTTGAACGTGTTGTTGATCGTGCCGGCGGGCCTCGGCAGCGCATCCTGCGTGAAGTATCCGGCTGAGAATTTGTACGACCAGCGATCGTTGACCGCCATCGCGCGCGAACCGTTCACGTAGAACAGTGAGCCGGCGTCTTCATCGCGGCCGGTCACGGACCGCCCGAACGCACCGACACCGATCGTCACCGCATTGCCACCGTCGGCGGCCAGCTCGCGCGGCGTTTTGGTGATCACGTTGACGACGCCGGTCATCGCGTTGGCGCCCCACACAGCGGACGCCGGGCCGCGTACGACCTCGATCTGCTTGATCTCGTGCGGATTGCTCGGCACGAGGTCCCACATGACCATGCCGAAGAAATCCAGATAGACGCTCCGGCCGTCGACCAGCGCCAGCTGCGACGTGGCCAGCGTCGACGTCGCGCCCCGCGTGGTGATGTTCACGTCGCGCGCCGACACCTGCGTGATGTTGATGCCGGGCACGGCCCGCAGCAGCTCGCCGACGTTGGTCGCCGGAGAGGCTTCGATGGTGGCCGTCGAAATCACGCTGACCGCCGCGGGCGCGTTGATGAGCGCCTCTTCCGTACGCGATGCGGTGACGATGACCTGCTCCTCGATTTTGATCGGCTGGTCTTCGTCGGGCGGCTTCTGCTGTGGGGGCTGAGACGTCGCCTGAGCGAAAGCCCGGGTGGTACAGGCCAACGCCAGGACGGCCAGGAAGGCGCGTGAACGCATCGAGTTCTCCTTCGCGGGAAAGAAGGCTACGGGCCAGATGATATGATGAACGCTTTCGCGCCCGTAGCTCAGCTGGATAGAGCGACTGGCTTCGAACCAGTAGGCCGGGGGTTCGAGTCCCTCCGGGCGCAC
>DASRJR010000373.1:0-5635 GCA_035649395.1 Vicinamibacterales bacterium | reverse complement strand
CTGCCCTAGGCCTGGCCTCGAAGGCCCGCACGTGGATACAAGACCGCGCGGCGGTGCGCGGGGTACCGTGAGCAGCGCGATGGACAACCAGCAGGTCGATCTCAAGCGATTTGACGTACACGGCGACGTACGTCGATTTCCCAAGGGGTTCTTCGAAGTCGTGCACATCGGCGGCCTCTCGATCGGCCGCGCGACCTACGACCCCGGATGGCGATGGTCGGAGCATGTCGGCCCAAGCGTCGGCGCGACGCGATGTCCGGTCGAACACATCGGCTTTGTCCTCACTGGCGCGGCGGCCGTCGCGTTCGACGATGGCCACGTCGTGACGCTGCGGGCGGGGGAGTTGTTTCATATCCCGCCGGTCCCGCACGACAGCTGGGTCGTGGGCGACGAGCCCTACGTCTCGCTGCACCTGCTCGGTGCAAGCCACTATGCCACTGCCGACGCACCGTCCACGGACGACCGCGACGCGCACTGCTTCGTGTGCGGGTGGGCCAACTCGAAGAGTCTTGGGGTCGCGTTCGAGCGGGACGCACACGGTGGCAGTCGCGCACGCTATGTCGCACGGTCGGAACACAACGGCTGGCCCGGTCTGTTGCACGGCGGCGTGCTGTTCGCGCTGCTCGACGATGCCGCGGGGTGGGCCGCCCGTTTCACCGGTCGACCGTGTGTGACCAGCCGCGCATCGATTCGCTTTCGACAACCTGTGGCGACAGAGAGTGCGCTGTCGATCGGCGCCGCCGTTCGTCCCCGCGGCCGTGTGCTGAGCGCACGCGCGACCGCGTCGCGGGTGGACGACGGAAGCCTCGTCGCCGAGCTCGACGCGCTGTTGTTTCCTCGTCCGTCCTGACTTTTCTACCCGCAGCCGCGAGCGACGCGTCGAGTTGACGATCTCCGGCCGCGAGCTGACTCACCAACGCTCGCCGGTGCATCGTCCGTCGAGCGGTCGATCCGCGTCTCGAGATGTGCAGGGCGCATCATGCGATCACGGTATTGCCGTTCATAATAGACCGATGCTTACGGGTCTTGACCGGTTGCTGCGTGACGACGCGCGGCTCTCCCGCTTGCGTCGCACCCGCGTCGCACTCCTCGCCAATCCAGCGTCGATGACGAGCGTGTCGCTCGGCTTCCAACACGCGCTCGATGCGCTCGTCGAGAAGCTCGGACGTGCCGTCACCGCTGCCTTTGGTCCGCAGCACGGCATGCGCGGCGACAAGCAATACAACATGGAGGAGTCGGCCACGTATCGCGACCCGAAGCACGCCATCGTCGTATTCAGCTTGTACGGCGACGTGAGAAGGCCGACCGCCGAGATGCTGGAGACCTTCGACGTGTTGCTATTCGATTTACAGGATGTCGGGTGGCGCGGCTATACGTGGGTCGCCACGCTGCTGTACATGCTCGAAGCATGCGCCGGCACGGGCAAGGCGGTGTGGGTGCTCGACAGGCCAAACCCCGCCGGACGGATCGTCGAGGGCAAGAAGCTGGAGAAGGGGCAAGAGAGCTTCGTCGGTGTCGTGCCGGTGCCGCAGCGTCACGGGCTCACCCTTGGCGAGATGGCGCGCTACATGGTCGACCACTTCCGCCTCGACGTCGACGTCGAAGTCGTCGAGATGGGTGGGTACGCTCCGATGGCGGCTCCGGGGTTTGGCTGGCCGGCCGACTCGGCGTGGGTCAATCCGAGCCCGGCCATCACCAACGTGAACTGCGTGCGCTGTTTCAACGGCACGGTGTTGCTCGAAGGCACCCATCTGTCCGAGGGCCGTGGGACGACCACTCCGCTCGAAGTCTTTGGCGCTCCGGGATTACGCGTCGACGCCGTCCTCGATTACCTGAGACAGATGGCGCCCGAGTTTTGTGAAGGTTGCTACCTGCGGCCATGTTTCTTCGAGCCGTTCTTCAACAAGTTCACGAAGCAGCTCTGTGCCGGCGTGCAGATTCACGCGGACTTCCCCGGCTACGATCCGGAGCGCTTCCGGCCGTACCGGCTGATGTCCGCGGTGTTCAAAGCCGTGCGGTCCGTTCAGCCCGACTTCGAGATCTGGAACGACTTCCACTACGAATACGAACCGCCCAGCCGGCGGCCGATCGATGTCATCAACGGCGGACCGTCGCTTCGAGAGTGGGTGGACGACCCTGCCGCGACGACTGGCGACTGGGATCGCGTCCTTCGCGTCGACGAACAGGAGTGGATCGCGGAACGCCAGCCGTTTCTCTTGTATCCGTGATTCGTGATCGCTCTGATCAGCCGGCCGCGGACGCCGTCAGCCATGTCGAGACCGCTGGCGCCAGTGCAGTGCCGAGCGCCGCGTGCTGAGCGGCGTCGAGATGCACGCCATCGACGGTGCTCGATGTGGTCACCGACCCGGCATCGAAGAAACGGCAGCCAAGTTCGGTCGCCACCATCGCATAGGCATCGGCCAGACCAACGCATTTCACGTCGCCGCCAGCGAACTTCTCCGCCATGGCCCCTTTCGCCGCGCCGATCGGCGGTGGCGCGATGATGGCCACGCCAGGAATCGGCATGCCGGGCTCGATCGGTGCGCGGCGGATCGCGTGAACGAGCGAGGCGATGCCCTGCGCCGCGTGCCAGGCGCGATGGTCGTGGATCGATTGAAAGTCGTTGGTGCCGAGCATCAGCAGCACGAGTGAGAGCGGCGAATTGATTTCGATCCGCTGCTCCAAACCTACCAGGCCATTACGTCCCGGTTTGAACGGGTCGTCCCACACCGTTCGCCGTCCATTCAACGCATCTTCGATCACGCGAATCTGCTGACCCGATCGCCGCAGTTCGCGCTCCATCACACCTGGCCAGCGCTCGTCGAACGCGAGTCGGCGTCGCGTGTTCGGGATGATTCCCCACGTGAGCGAGTCGGCGTAGACGAGAACCTGGTGCATGTCGACCGATGATAGCTGGAACGGTCAGCGACGTCGCAGCTGCATCGGCTTGAGTCGGACGTCGTGCCGTCGCGCTACTCACGCTTCGCCAGCGACCGCAGCCCGCGCAGGCACATGTCGATCCCGAATTGAAACAGTTCGTCCTGCGTGTCGGCCGTCAGGTGATCGGCGAGTGCGACGATGGTGGGATAGTCGTGCGCCGGCAGTGACGCGAACTGCCGGCGCGCTTCCGCCAGCAGCTTTCGGCGACTCGACCCCGGACGCAAGGCAAACGCCGCGAACCGCGCTTCGTCAGCCACGAACTCGGTGACGAAGTTATTCAAGTGATACGCCGCATGCGCGGCGTCGCGGTCGCTCAAGCCCGCCGCGCGCAGCGCCCGCAGCACCTGTTCGATGTGTTTGAGCCGCCGCGGCCCGACTGGCGGCGTGTTCGCGAGCACTCGCGCCGCATCGCGGTGAGCGAGCAAGCCGCGGCGGACGTTCCAGGCCATCTCCGTCAACTGACTTTGCCAGGAGCCGGTCTCGGTGGCGAACGGGATCTCGGCGCTGATCTCGTCGCCGAGCAGCGCCAGCAACTCGTCCTTGTTGTGCACGTGCCGATAGAGCGACGCCGCCTTGACGTCGAGTCGGTCGGCGAGCCGCCGCATCGTCAACTCGTCGAGCCCGACTTCGTCCAGCAGCGCCAGCGCGGCACGCACGACCTGCGCCTGATCGAGCGGCTGCCGCTTGCGGCGGCGCTCGGTCTTGCGGAACGGGACCAAAGTCATTGGGGGTCTCGCGGCGATGCTAGCAACACCCGCTTGACTGCGCAACAGTGTTGGCAATAAGCTAACAATGTTAACCAATAACGACCGATGTTAACGAGTCGTGGGTTCTG
Organism: Vicinamibacterales bacterium; assembly: GCA_035649395.1. Classification (GTDB taxonomy): domain Bacteria; phylum Acidobacteriota; class Vicinamibacteria; order Vicinamibacterales; family UBA2999; genus Gp6-AA40. The sequence goes on along the minus strand of DASRJR010000373.1, from coordinate 1,860 downwards.
GAGGGCATCATGGCAACGGCAAAGGCCTACAAGGGACTGCCAATGGAGGGAGTCATCGCGACGTGGTACACCCGAAACACGGGGCGCGACATGCGCAGATTCACTGACACTGCCCGTCTCGTCGCCGCGCGCGTCCGGCCCGGTGGCGCGATTCTCGAAGTGGCGCCAGGGCCGGGATTCCTGGCAATCGAGCTGGCCAAGCGCGGCTATCAGGTCACCGCGCTCGACATCAGCCGAACGTTCGTGCGCATCGCCCGCGAACATGCCGCGAGGAGCGGTGTTCCCGTCGACGTGAGACACGGCAACGCCTCGGCGATGCCGCTGCCCGACGCCACATTCGACTTCGTGGTCTGTATGGCGGCGTTCAAGAACTTCAGCAACCCGATCGGCGCGATCAACGAGATGCACCGCGTGCTGAAGCCAGGCGGTGAAGCATCCATCATCGACTTGCGGAAAGACGCGTCGTTGCAGGACATCGCCGCCGAAGTGCGCGACATGCAGCTGTCGGCCGTGAACGCGTTTGTCACGCGCTTCACGTTCCGGCACGGCCTGCTGCGGGCCGCGTACACGCGAGGAGAACTCGAACGGATGGCGGCGGAAAGCCGGTTCGGCAGCCGTCACGAGATCGCCGCGCGCGGGATTGGATTCGAGCTTCGGTTGACGAAACACGCCTGACCGGGGTGATAGTCTCTACCGTGATGAGCCTCGAGCGGTGGCTGTTCTTCGTCGTCACCGAAGCGGTGTTGTGCGTGACGCCCGGGCCCGCGGTGCTGTTCGTCGTGTCCTCCGGTCTCGCGCACGGCGGCCGTGCCGCCCTCTGGGCGAACGCCGGCATCCTCAGCGGCAACACCTTCTACTTCATCCTGTCGGCACTCGGCGTGAGTGCGTTGCTGGTGGCGTCGCACGAGGTGTTCCTCGCGATCAAGCTGCTCGGCGCGGCCTATCTCGTCTACCTCGGAATTCAGACGATTCGCGGCGCCGGCGTCGGCCTGCCGTCGCACGACGGCGCCAGGCCCGTCGCCCGCGGCAGGCGATTGCTCGTGCGTGGCTTCGTGCTTCAGACCGCGAACGCGAAGGCCTTGCTCTTCTTCATCGCGCTGCTGCCGCAATTCATCGACGCCACTCGGGCGGTCGCGCCGCAGATCCTGATCCTCGCCGTGACGTCAGTGGTGATCGAGTTCGTGGTGCTCGCCCTCTACGGATACTTCGCCGGCCGCGCGGCGCAGCTGGCGCGCGAACGGCGGTTCGTCGTGGCGGCCAATCGAGTGAGCGGTGGACTGCTGGTCGCCGCCGGGACGGCGATCGCGTTGAGCGACGGCTAAGCGTCGCTAATCGCTCTTCAACGCAATCAACGGATCCGTTCGCGAGGCGCGAAACGCCGGCAGCGCGCACGCGAGCATCGCCGTGACGAGCAGCGCTGCCGCGGCTGTAGAGAACGTGAGCGGGTCACGGGGCGTGACGCCAAACAGGAGCGTCTCGACAAGCCGCACCGCGGCCAGCGCTCCGAAAAATCCAGCGGCGAGCCCGCACAGTGTCACCGCCAGCGCATCGCGAACGATGTCCCACATGACGCGCCGGCGATTGGCACCGACGGCCATGCGAATGCCGATCTCCTTGCGGCGCTGCGTCACCGTCTGCGACATCAGGCCGAACACTCCGACGCCGGCGAGCAGCACGACCAGCGCACTGAAGAAGCTCGAGATCGATGCGGTGAGCCGCTCGAGCAGGAGCGATCGATCGGTGATGTATTGCAGCGTCACGATGTTGCCGACCCGCTCGAGCCCGAGCTGCTCGACGGCGGTGTGCAGCGCCGAGGACGAGAGATTGTCGGCGCGAATGACGAAACACTTCAGACTGGCG
>DASRJR010000372.1:0-2977 GCA_035649395.1 Vicinamibacterales bacterium | reverse complement strand
TACTACGGCGACGTCATCGACGAGGAGCCGATCTCGGGTCTCACGTGGGCACGCATCCCGCACTTCTTCAGCACGCCGTATTACGTCTACCAATACGCAACGTGCTTCGCTTCGACGGCTCGGCTGATGCAGGACTTACGGTCGCGGGACGCGGCCGTCCGTGAGGGCGCAGTCGATCGATATCTACGCCTGCTGCGCGCCGGCGGCAGCGACTATCCGATGAACCTGCTCGCCCGCGCCGGCGTCGATCTGAGCCAGCCCGATACCGTCCGGGCCGTGGCGACTGAGTTGGACGCGCTGGTCTCGAAGCTCGAAGCCGAGTTGGTCTGAGAGTTCACGGAGGGTTGCGGGGTAACGGGATAATCGACACGGGGAGAACGGGGAGAACGGGTAAACGGGATCGGCCGATCGGCACCGCTCCGGACACAACTGCACTGTCCGGAGCGGTGCTGATCGGCCGTTTCCCGTTAACTCCGTTTACCCCGTTCCCCCCGTGTGAAATATCCCGTTGCCTCCGAAATCCCCCGCTTCCCCCGATTCACAGGGGCCCGTTGACGAAACAGGCGCGGCTGATGTATCATTCAATCCGGATATACGGATAGATGGTCGCACCCATTCTCGAGCACATGACGGCCCTGTCGGATCCGACCCGGTGCCGGATGCTCCTGCTGCTCGAAAAGCACGAAATGACGGTCTCGGAGCTGTGCGCGGTGCTGCAGCTCCCGCAGTCGACTGTGAGCCGTCATCTGAAGACCTTGGGCGATGACGACTGGGTGACGTCCCGTCGAGATGGCACGAGCCGCTTCTACAGCATGGCGCTCGACAGTCTCGATCCGGCGGCGGGGCGGCTCTGGCCGCTGATTCGCGACCAGGTGCAGACCGCGAAGGGCGCCGAACAGGACGAGCGACGACTGCGCGGCGTACTCGGCCGGCGGCGCGAGAAATCGGAGGAGTTCTTCGCCTCGGCGGCCGGCGGCTGGGATCGTCTGCGCGGGGAGCTGTTCGGCGACGAGTTCTTTCTCTGGGCAGTGCTCGGCCTCATCGACCCGACTCTTGTCGTCGGCGACCTCGGCTGCGGGACTGGACAGCTGACCGAAGTTGTGGCGCCGTATGTCCGTCGCGTGATATCGGTTGACGGCTCAGAAGACATGCTTGCGGCGGCACGCCAGCGGCTCACCGGAGCCACCAACGTCGACATCCGACGGGGCGAGCTGGAGAGCCTGCCGATCGAGTCTGGCGAGCTCGATGTCGCGATGCTCTCGCTGGTGTTGCACTACTCGCCAGAGCCGCCGCGTGCGCTCGCCGAGATCGGGCGGGTCGTCAGGCCGAAGGGACGCGCGCTCGTCGTCGACATGCTGCCGCACGACCGCGAGGAGTATCAGCAGCAGATGGGCCACGTGTGGCTCGGGTTCTCGGAGACGCAGATTACGCGCCTGCTGACAGGTGCGGGGTTCAGTGAGGTGCGCGTGCGGATGTTGCCGGTCGATCCCGACGCGAAGGGACCGGCGCTGTTCGCCGCGATGGCAATCAAGAGTTAGCAGACGTCGTAGAGGCGGGTCTTGAAGACCCGCCGTTAGAGGAGAAACGAAATGGCAACAGCAGTAAGCCCGATCCATGCATATGACCTCGCCAAGCAGGCGGGGCGGGTTCCCTACAAGGTCGCCGATCTCAATCTTGCGGAGTTCGGTCGCAAGGAGCTTCGCCTGGCCGAGGGCGAGATGCCCGGCCTGATGGCGATTCGCAAGCGCTACGAGGGGCAGCAGCCGCTCGCCGGCGCCCGCATCATGGGCAGCCTTCACATGACGATTCAAACGGGCGTGCTGATCGAGACGCTGTCGCTGCTCGGCGCTGACGTCCGGTGGGTCTCGTGCAACATCTTCTCGACGCAGGATCACGCGGCCGCAGCGGTCGTCGTGGGCCGTCCCGAGACCGGCGGCACCGTGCAGAGCCCGAAGGGGGTTCCGGTGTTTGCGTGGAAGGGCGAGACGCTCGAGGAGTACTGGTGGTGCACGATCGAAGCGCTCGTGTGGCCTGACGGCAAGGGCCCGTCGCTGATCGTCGACGATGGCGGCGACTCGACCCTCTGGGTGCACAAGGCGGCTGAGTACGAGAAGGCGGGCAAGGTGCCGACCTTCGACCCGGAGAAGGATCCCGAGGAGTGGGGCGTCATCCTGGCTGCGCTGGGCAAAGAGCTCGCCCAGAACCCCGGCAAGTGGACCGGAATCGCCAAGGGCATTCGCGGGGTCAGTGAGGAGACGACCACCGGCGTGCATCGTCTGTATGAGATGCAGAAGAAGGGCACGCTGATGTTCCCCGCGATCAACGTCAACGACTCGGTCACGAAGAGCAAGTTCGACAACATCTACGGCTGCCGTCACTCGGTGATCGACGGTCTCAACCGCGCCACCGACGTCATGCTCGGCGGCAAGGTCGCCGTGGTGTTCGGATTCGGTGAAGTGGGGAAGGGCTGCGCCGAGGCGCTCCGAGGCCAGGGCTGCCGCGTGGTCGTCACCGAGATCGATCCGATCTGCGCGCTGCAGGCGGCGATGCAGGGCTACGAGGTGAAGACGATGGAGGACGTGGTGAGCACGGCCGACATCTTCATCACCGCGACCGGCAACTACAACATCGTCACCGCCGAGCACATGTCGAAGATGAAGGACAAGGCGATCGTCGCCAACATCGGCCACTTCGACAACGAGATCGACATGGCCGGCCTGGCGAAGTTCAAGGGCGTCAAGCGCGTCAACATCAAGCCGCAGTACGACGAGTGGGTGTTCCCGGACGGCCACAGCGTGATGATCCTCGCCGAGGGCCGGCTGATGAACCTCGGATGCGCCACCGGTCACCCGAGCTTCGTGATGTCATCGTCGTTCACCAACCAGGTGCTGGCGCAGCTCGAGCTGCAGGCCAATGCCGAGAAGTACGGCAACACGGTGACGATGCTGCCGAAGAAGCTGGACGAAGAGGTCGCGCG
>DASRJR010000371.1:0-13936 GCA_035649395.1 Vicinamibacterales bacterium | reverse complement strand
GTCGGCGAGATGTCGCCGACGGTGCAGGCCAAGTTTCTCCGGGTGCTGCAGGAGCGAGAGTTCCAGCGGCTCGGCGGCTCGAAGACGCTCAAAGCCGACGCCCGCGTGATTGCCGCGACCAACCGCGACCCGAAGGCGGCGATGGAGCGCGGCCAGTTCCGCGAGGACCTGTACTACCGGCTCAGCGTGTTCGAGATCGCGCTGCCGCCGCTGCGCGACCGGCGCGACGACATCCTGCTGCTGGTCGAGACCTTCCTGGCCGATCTGGCCACCAACATCGGCCGCCCGGCCGGCGGGCTCTCGGAGGACGCCAAGGATCGACTGCTGTCGTATCACTGGCCGGGGAATGTGCGCGAGCTCCGCAACGCGATCGAGCGCGCCGTCATTCTCGCGGAAGGCGGCCTGATCGCGAGCGAACATCTCCCCATCGCCGTCGGACAGACCAAGCCCGCATCGAGCACCATCGTCGTTGCTGCGCCTGCCGCCGGCGAGGGCAGCACAACGCTCCCGAGCGGTCTCACCCTTGACGCGCTCGAGCGTGATCTCTTGAACAAGGCGATGACCCAGGCGAAGAACAACAAGTCGCAAGCGGCGAAGCTGCTCGGCGTCCCGCGCGGACAGTTCTACTCGCTGCTAAAAAAGCACGGGCTCACCGACGCCAAGCGCTAGCGCGCGGTCCTTTGTCCTTGGTGCTTTGTTCTTGGTCCGTCCTGGGTCCTTGGTCCGTCCCTTAGTCCTAGGTCCTTGGTCCGGTCTGCGCGCCAGCATCTTTCACTTGCACGGACCAAGGACGATGGACCAAGGACGGACCAAGGACCACGGACGGACCAGGGACCAAGAACCAAGTACTAAGGACTGCTTCGAATTCCGATCATTCCACCATGAAGGCCACGTAACGCAACACCCCTTGCCGTTCCACCTGTAACACGATCGAGTCGCCGACCTTCACTGCGCCCACGGCCGACTTCAACGCCGCGAGGTCGCCGATCCAATGATTGTTGACCGCGTGAATGACGTCGCCGGGCGCGAGGCCGTCGCCGTCGGCGTCGAACGCGCCTGCGGTGGCCGACACGACCAGCACCCCTGCGGGCGCGCGCAGCGCTCCGAGCATGCTGGCGAGGGTCTTGTCCACGGTGACCGCGAGAACGCCCAGACGCGGGACGACGTTCTCGCGCGGATCGGCCACGGCTGCGGCAGCCGACAGCGGATCGACGCGTTCGGTCACCGCCACGGTGACGCTGACAGGCTTGCCGCTGCGGAGGACGTCGAGCTTGACGACCTCGCCGATGGTCTTCCGATACAGGTTGACGTGGAACTGGCGTCCGTTTTCGATCGGCTTGCCGTCGAGCATGAGGACGATGTCGCCGATAATCAGCCCGGCGCGATCGGCGGCGCTGCCGGGCCTGATGTCGGCCAGCATCGCGCCCTGATCGCGGCCGAGGCCGAGACCGGCCGCGAGCACCGGCGTGATCGTCTGCGCGCGCACGCCAATCTCGCCGCGGCGCACGCGACCGTTTTGCTTGATTTGATCGAACACCGTCCGCACGATGTTGCTCGGCGCCGCGAAGCCGAGACCGGCATTGGCACCGGTTGTCGCCGCAATCAACGTGTTCAGACCGACGAGACGTCCCTGCGTGTCGACGAGTGGACCGCCGCTGTTGCCGGGATTGATCGACGCGTCGGTCTGCACGTAGACCATTGGCGAGTCGGGCTCGAGCTGCCGCGCGATCGCGCTGACGATACCGAGCGACACCGAGTTCTGCAGGCCCAGCGGGCTGCCGAACGCCAGCACCATTTGTCCCGCCCGTAGCACATCGGAATCGCCGAACGGCAGCGGGCGCAGACCCGTCGCCTCGATCTTCAGCACGGCCAGATCGGTTTCGTCATCGACGCCGACCACGGTTGCGTTGACGACCCGGCTGCGCCTGGCGAGCAGCGATTGACCGGCAGGCAGAATCGGCACCTCGACGCGGATCCGCGACGCGCCCGCGATCACGTGCGCGTTGGTGACAACGTATCCGGAAGCGTCGACGATGACGCCCGAGCCGGAGGCACGCTGGGTCGTCACCAGCTCGGACTGGCGCGCGACGACTCCTTGGCTCGGCGCCAGGCCGGTGGTGAAGACTTGGACGACCGACGGATCAACTGTGCGGACGAGAGCCTCGATCGACCCATCGAGATCGGCCAGCGCTGCGGCCCCCGCCGCGGCTCGCGCCTGGGCGAGTGCGAGATCACCCGGCCCGAGGGCGAACAGGGCGACGAATACCAACGACGGCAGGTGGCGAATACCCATTGCGTCCTCACTGCGAGCGACCGGTGCGCCGCGCCTGTCCAATATGCTCGTTCCGTGCCGCTCGCTCGCCATTGACCGCGTCGGAGCCTGCCATTCGAGGCCCCTGAATGGTCGACAGCATATCGCGACTGGAATTTCGCGACTCTTCTAGGAAATGGCTGGCGTTCGACCCGTCCCGACTGGGGCCGATGCGGGATCACCGGTAGCAAACGGACGACACGTGGGTTGTCCGCGTCGCGCCAGGTGTCCGAATCGAAACATGCCGTGTTCACAGAAGACCGCCGACCTGAAGCATCAGGAGTGGAACGAAACCGCCGTGGCCGCGTCCCTTTTCATTAAGGACGGGGTGATACGATGGGCGGCGGTGCGCGCTTCGCGGCCCGCTGCCGCCTTGGACGAAGGTGGCTGAGTAGCCCCGGCACGCACATTGCCCCAATCCCAATAGGAATGGCCTCGTCTTCCCCTGCTCGCCCCGACCCTGCCCTGATGACGGCGATGGTGTGCTCGAGCGCGGTGAGCGCCCAGTTCATCGCCGGCAAGGCGACGCGAGACGCGCTGTATCTCGCCAATCTCGACGTCACAACGCTGCCGGGGATGGTGGTGGCTACGGCCGTAACGTCGATCCTGCTCGTGATGGTCAGTTCGCGGGGATTGAGAGCCGTATCGCCCGCCACGTTCGTTCCCATCGCCTTTGCCACCAGCGCGGCGCTGCTGCTGGCCTCGTGGGCCCTGACGTACGCGATGCCCACGCTCGCGGCTCAGGTCGTCTACCTGCAGATCTCCGGACTCGGACCGATGCTCGGCTCGAGCTTCTGGCTGATCGCGACCGAGCGATTCGATCCCCATACCGCGCGCCAGCACTTTGCTCGCATCGCTGCCGTCGGGACGCTGAGCGGTCTGGCGGCCGCGCTCGTCGCCGAACGGGTGGCGGCCCTGTACGGCGTCGAGCTGATGCTGCCGATCCTGGCGGGGCTCAACCTGATAGGCGCGGTGCAGACGCGCCGGCTCGCGACGTTGCCGCAGCTGGGCGATCCGGGGGTGCGTCGTGGCGCGCCCGCGGCGTGGAGTGACACTCACACCGCAGCAATTGATGCGTCGCCCGAGCTCGTCGCCACCTCACCGAATTCGGGGCTGCACGTGCTCGCCTCGACACCGTATCTGCGCAATCTCGCCGCCCTCGTGTTGCTCGGCACGATCGCCGCGACGCTGGCCGACTACCTCTTCAAGGTGCGCGCCGTCGAGACGCTCGGACGGGGCGACGAGCTGTTGCGGTTCTTCGCCATCTACTACGCCGGTGTCAGTCTGCTGGCGTTCGTCGTTCAAACGACCTCGAGCGCGCTGTCGTTGGAGAAACTGGGCCTCGCCATCACGGCGAGCACGCCGGCGTTGGCGCTCGGCGTCGGCGGACTGGGCGCGCTGATCTTCACCGGTCTCGAAGGCGTGCTCGTCGCACGCGCAGGCGAATCGGTGTTCCGCAGCTCGCTGTTCCGCACCGGTTACGAGATCTTCTACACGCCCATTCCCGCCGATGAGAAACGCGCGGCGAAGTCGATCATCGATGTCGGCTTCGATCGGCTCGGCGACGCCGTCGGCGGCGGGTTGATTCGTCTGCTGATCCTGCTCCCGGCCGCGCGCCAGTACTACGCGATCATGCTCACGGCGATCAGCTGCTCGCTCGTCGCCGTGTGGGTCGCGCGTCGGTTGAGCGCCGGCTACATCCACACGCTCGAACGCAGTCTGCTGAATCGAGCCGTCGAGCTCGACCTCGGCGATGTCGAGGACATCACGACGCGGACGGTCATGATGAAGACGCTGGCAATGCCGAGCGTCATGCTCGACCGCACGACCGCGACGACGACGCTGGGGCCGCCGGTCTCCGACCCGGAGGTGCAGGAGATCCTCGCGCTCAAGTCGCGGAATCGCGAGAAGATCTTGCAGGTGCTGCGTCAGGACGAAGGGCTGCCGGGGCCGCTGATTCCACATGTCATTCCGTTGCTCGCCTGGGATCCGGTCGCTGAAGACGCCGTGCGCGCGCTGCGAAAGGTGGCGGAAGAGCGCGTCGGTGAGCTCGTGGATGCGCTGCTCGATCCCAACCAGCCGTTCGCGGTCCGCCGCCGGCTGGCGCGGGCCTTCTCGGTGTGCGTCTCGCAGCGCGCCGTCGACGGCCTGCTGCTCGGCCTCGAGGATCTGCGCTTCGAGGTCCGGTTCCAATGCGGCCGTTCGCTGGCGTCGATCGTCGAGAAGAATCCGCGCATCCGCATCGACCGCGAGCGCGTCTTCGACGTCGTCCGCCGCGAGCTCGCGGTGAGCCGTCCGGTGTGGCAGAGCCATCGCCTGCTCGACAGCGTCGATCAGGAAGATCGCTCGTTCGTCGACGAGTTCCTCAAGGATCGCGCCGGCCAGAGCCTGGCGCACATGTTCACGCTGCTGACGCTCGTGCTGCCGACCGCTCCGCTCCAGATCGCCTACCGCGGACTGCACACCAACGATCCGAAGCTGCGCGGCACGGCGCTGGAGTATCTCGAGGGCGTGCTGCCGCAGGATATCTACCAGCGACTCTCGCCCTTCATCGGCACGGAGACACCGACGCCGCACGACGCGCGCCCGCGTGAGGAGATACTGGCCGATCTGCTGCGCTCGAACGAGTCGATCATGCTCAACCTGGAGGAATTGCGGCGCAGGGTTGATACTGGGATGTAACGAAGGCCCCAGGGCCCAGGCCTCAGGCCCCAGTTGAGATCGGCCTGAGTCTGAAGCCAGAGTCTGAGTCTGAAATTCTGAGGCCTGGGCCCTGGGCCCTGAGGCCTCCAAGGTTCTTTCATGGGTAAGCACAAGATCATCGCACCGGCGGCGACGACGCCGCTGTCACGCACAACCGACAGCGGCCGCTCGACCATTCGCCTGCCCACCGAGATGGTCTCGGAGCAGGCGCGCCGGGTCGCCGTGTTCAGCACGGTCGGCGTCGTCCTCTGGACGTTCGCGCTGATGCTCGAGGCGTTCGTCGTGCCGGCCTTGCTGACCGGCGGGCAGCGGAACTGGCGGGCGATCACCATTCAGATCTTCGGGTCGATCGGCTCCGCCGTCATGTGGATCTACATGCGGCGGCCGGACGCCGAGGCCGAACACAAGAACAACATCGGCCTCGGGATGATGCTGTTCCACGCCATCGGCATCGCGGTCTTCAACGCCTGGGCGTATCCACCCGTGGTCGACGACTTCCTGCGGATCTCATGGATCTCGCTGGACATTCTGATCTACTCGATGATCGCCCCGACGACGCCGAGGAAGATGTTGATCGCAGGGCTCGTGGCCGCCTCGTTCGATCCGATCGCCCATACCGCCGTCGGCTTGACTGGGGGCCGCCAGCTGCACCCGATGTACCTCTTCATCATCTGCTGGCCGACATACGCCTGCGCGTTCATCTCGATCGTCCCTGCCCGCGTGCAGCAGCGCCTCGGCCGGAAGCTCCATGAAGCGCAGCAGCTTGGCAGCTACCACCTCCTCGAGCAGCTCGGTGAGGGCGGGATGGGCGAGGTGTGGCGGGCCGAGCATCGTCTGCTGGCGCGGGACGCGGCGATCAAGCTGGTACGCCCCGAAGTGCTCGGCGCCAAGACGCCCGAGGATGCGCACGTCGTCCTGCGCCGTTTCGAGCGCGAGGCACAAGCGACTGCGGCGCTCAGCTCGCCGCACACGATTCAAGTCTTCGACTTCGGCATCACGGACGAGGGGACGTTCTACTACGTCATGGAGCTGCTGGTCGGGCGCGATCTCGAGTCGCTGGTGCGCGAGTTCGGCCCGTTGCCGCCACATCGAGCGGTGTACCTGCTCCGGCAGGTCTGCCACTCGCTGGCCGACGCGCATGCGCGTGGTCTGGTCCATCGCGACGTCAAGCCGGCCAACATCTATGTCTGCCGCATGGGCCTCGAGTACGACTTTGCCAAAGTGCTCGACTTCGGCCTCGTCAAGATCAAGGATCGCGTGCGCGACGGCGATTCCCTGACGACGATCGATCAGACCACTACCGGCACGCCTGCGTATATGGCGCCGGAAGCGATCGTCGGCAACGGGGAGGTCGACCGGCGAGCTGATGTGTACGCGCTCGGCTGCGTCGCGTATTTTCTCTTGACCGGGGAGCTGGTGTTCCAGGCCGACACGTCCATGAAGATGCTGATCCAGCACGTGCAGACGCAGCCGACCCCGCCGTCGCAGCGCACCGAGCTGCCGGTGCCGCGCGAGCTCGATGATCTGGTGATGGCGTGTCTGCAGAAGGATCCGCGGCTCCGGCCCCAGGATGCCGGCGAGCTGTTCCGGATGGCCTGCCGGTGTAGTGGCGGCCGCGACGAATGGACGGCGGAACAGGCCGAACAGTGGTGGAAAGCCCATTTGCCAGAATTAACGGGTCCGCTGGCGGTGACTGCATCTCGAACGCCGACGGCGGGGGCCGTCTCGGTGTAGCATCGCGGACGTGGCAAGCACATTTGAAGCGGGCGGGCGGCCGGGTTCCGAGGCGCCGGAAAAAGAAAAATCAGTCGTCGATCGGTTCCTCAGTCTGGCGGGCGACGTCCACGCCGGCGAGGGGCTGACCGCCCTCCTGCTCTCGCTCAACGGCTTTCTGCTGCTGTCCACGTACTACACGATACGGTCGCTGCGTTCTGCGCTGCTACTGCCCGTGCAGATCGCCTTGCCGGGTGGCGTGGTGATGGCGGGTCCGGAGATTCAGTCGTATATCGGCTCGATTCTGGCCATCGCCTTCTTGTTCATCGTACCGCTCTACAGCTCGATCGCGAGCCGCACCAACCGGATCCGCCTGATCAACTCGGTCACGATGTTCTTCGTGGTGACGTTAATCGGGTTCTTCTTCGCGACTCGTTCCGGTGTGTTCCCCGCGACCGTTGCCGTGGCGTTCTTCGTGTGGATCGGCGTGTTCAGCTTGATGATCATCGCGCAGTTCTGGTCGTTCGCAAACGATCTCTACACGCCGGAGCAAGGGAAACGGCTCTTCGCCATCGTCGGCTTCGGAGGGTCGGTCGGTGCAATCATCGGAGCGCTGATCGCTTCCTCCCTCATCGGCGTGTGGGGTCTGCCGGTGATGATGCTGCTCGGCGTCGCGCAGCTGCTCGCTGCGCTGGCCTTGAACAACATCATCCACAAACGCGATCAGCGGCGGCCCAAAGCGGTCTCGACGTCGGCGCCTGCGGCGACCGAGAAGACGCTTGGCACGTCAGGTGGTTTCAAGCTTGTACTTGGGCAGCGTTATCTGCTGTTGATCGGTTTGCTCACGCTCACCATCAACATCGTCAACACCAACGGCAACTACATCCTGAACGAGACGCTGGCGCAGATGGCTCGCGCCGTTATGGCGGCGGGAGCCGATGGACGGACCGAACGTGAGATCATCGGCGGCTTCATGGCGGGCACGGACTTCTGGCAGAACGTGCTGTCGATGGGCATTCAGTTCTTCCTGGTGTCGCGTATCTTCAAGTACCTCGGCATTGGTGGCGCGCTGTTCGTCATGCCGCTGGTGTCGTTCACCAGCTACGGGCTGTTCGCGTTCGCCCCCGTGTTGTCACTCATTCGGATCGCGAAGATCACCGAGAACGCGACCGACTACTCGCTGCAGAACACCGTGCGGCGCGCGCTGTTCCTGCCGACGTCGCGAGAGGCGAAATACAAGGCGCTGCAGGCGGTCGAAACCTTCTTCTGGCGCGCCGGCGACCTGCTCTCGAGCGTCGTCGTGCTGATCGTCGTTCGCTGGCTGGCACTGTCCGCGCGCGGGTTCGCGTTCGTGAATCTCGCGCTCGTCGCCATCTGGCTGTTCCTGGCCTGGAGCCTCTCACGTGAGAACCGCCGCCTGACGGCAAAGTCCGAGCCCGCCGCTGCATGAGACGTTCGTTTTTCATCGTGTCGTTGCCGGCGCTGACGCTGGCGTTGTTCAGTTCCGTCGCCGAAGCTCAGGAACCGCAGACGCGGGCCGAGGAGCGGCGGCGCGAGCGTGAAGAGAAGTCACGCGCGCTGACGCCGCCCAAACAGGGCGGTCTCGAAAAGGCGCTGAAGGACCTCGAGAGCGGGCGCTTGTTCGAGCGCATCCTCAACCCGGCTGAAGGTCTCTACCCGAAGATCGGACACATCACGACGGGCAGCGGCTTTTCGCTGGGACCAGGCTATCGGCATGCCGGATTATTCGGCGGACAGGCCACGTTCGCCACGTTCGCCGCGGCCTCGTTCACCCAATACTGGGCCATCGACGCGCGGTTGCAGTTCCCGCAGCTGGCCGCGGGGCGCGTCTTCCTCGACGTCCACGCACAGCGATACGACTTTCCCGACGAGGACTTCTTCGGCCTTGGTCCCGACTCCGTGCGCCAGAATTTCGTCGAGTACGGGCTCACCAACACGGTGATTGGCGCGTCGGCAGCCTTCAGGCCGCGCCGCCTCGTGTTCAACGCGGCGCTCGAGTACCTCGACCCGAAGATCAATGCGCAAACCGAGCCTGGCCGGGTCTTCAGTATCTTCACGCCCGACCAGATGCCGGGCGCACTCGTGCAGCCCGACTTTCTGAGGTACGAGGGGGGCGTGGAGTTCAACACCCGCACACCGCGAGGCAACCCGCGACGCGGGGGTCGATACGCGGTCAATGTCGAGCGGTTCGAAGACCTCGACATGGATCAGTTCGCCTTCAATCGCGTCGAGCTGGACCTGCAACAGTACGTACCGTTCGTGCACGATCGGCGCGTGCTGGCGCTGCACGGTCTCGTCTCGTTCTCTGATGCCGATGCCGGGGCCGAAGTGCCGTTCTATCTGCAGCGGACGCTCGGCGGCCCCGACGATCTCCGCGGCTTCCGCATCTTCCGTTTCCGCGACAAGCACGCGCTGCTGCTGCAGGGCGAGTACCGGTGGGAAATCTTCACGGCGGTCGACGGGGCGATCTTCTACGACGCGGGCAAGGTGGCCTCGCGCGCCGAAGACATCAATTTCGAGGACCTCGAACACAATTACGGCATCGGGTTCCGATTCGGAACGATCAATGGCACCTTCCTTCGCATCGAAGGGGCGTTCGGGAGCCGTGACGGGAAGCACTTCATCTTGAGATTCCATAATGTGTTCTAAACGGAGACGTGTAATGCAAGATGCAAAATGCAAAATGCAAAAGGCCGTTGGCTGGATGCCATCCCCCTTTTTGCATTTTGAATTTTGCATTTTGAATTACAGGTTCACCTACAGGCACAGCAAGACTCTCTGGTGCGTGTTCGCACTCATCACGCTGGCGGCGACCGGGCGGAGCGCGTCGCCCGCCTATTTCCCCGACGATCCCATCCAGGCTGACGACGACAAGGCGTTCGATGCGGGCAAGGCGGTAGAGATCGAGGGCAGCAACGCCTACGACTTCACCGAGCACACGTTCATCAAGCCAGGCGAGCGTCGCGACATCCGCGCCCTGAACGTCAACACCATCGACGAGGTACCCGACTCGATGTGGTTCACCAACCGCATCGGTCGCCGTGACATGTCGATCGACGAGATCGTTCGCGGCCCGAACACCGGACCCACGCCGTCGTTCGAGGACTGGCCCGTCGTCCAAGGCAAGAGCAGCGGCATCACTCCGGGATACCGCATCGTCGATCCGACGGGACGGCTGTATCAGGTCAAGCTCGATCCGCCCAGTAATCCCGAGATGCCGAGCGGCGCCGAGGTCATCGGCGCCGCCATCTATCACGCAGTCGGCTACCACATCGTTCAGGGGTGGGCTGTCGATGTCGACCCAGCGAGGATCACGATCGACCCGAAGGCGACGACGGTCGACATGCGGGGGCGGAAGCGTCAGATGAGTCGCGACGACGTCGACGCCATCCTCTCCCGTGGGGCGCGTCTTCCCAACGGGAAATATCGAGCAACGCTCAGCCGCTTCGCAGATGGAAAGCCGCTCGGCTATTTCAAGTACTACGGCACGCGCCCCGACGATCCCAACGATATCCACCCGCACGAGCACCGTCGCGAGCTACGCGGTAGTCGTGTCTTCGCGGCGTGGGTCAACCATGACGACTCGCGGGGCATCAACAGCCTCGACATGCTGGAAGGCGAACCCGGCCGCCAATACATCCGGCACTACATATTCGACTTCGGATCGATCATGGGCAGCGGCAGCACGATGCCGCAAGCGCAGCGGGCGGGCAACGAATACATCCTCGAGTGGAAGCCGGCATTGAAGACACTGGCGACGTTCGGCGGGTATGTGCGGCCCTGGATTCTGGTCGATTACTGGGAGGGCGCAAAGTCGGTTGGCCGGTTCGAAGGCGACTTCTTCGACCCGGTCGAGTGGCGTCCTGAGTATCCCAACCCCGCGTTCGACAACATGCGCCCGGACGATGCGTTCTGGGCTGCCAGGCTGGTGTCGAAGTTCTCGAATGAAGCCATCCGGGCGATCGTCGGCAAGGCGCAGTACTCGGAGCCCGGTGCCGCCGAGCACATCGCGACCACGCTTATCAAGCGCCGTGACAAGGTCGTGCGAACGTGGCTCACCGGCGTGAACCCGCTGGTCGACCCGCGACTCGAGGCCGACGGCACGCTGACCTTCGAGAATGCCGCGGTCACCGCCGGTGTGGCCTCCGCGCCTTCGTCCTACGTGGTCACGTGGTCAGCGTTCGACAACGCTACCGGCACGCCGTCCGGGCAGGGCCAAGAGATGACGGTGCAACAACCGCGAGCCGCGGCCCCGTCCGGATTGCTCAGCAATGCCAGTTTCGTTCGGATTGCGGTCAAAACCGCCCATGCCGACTACCCCGCGTGGAACGCCCCCGTCTCCTTCACGTTCCGGAAGGCCGACAATCGCTGGCAGATCGTCGGTCTCGACCGAACGGTCGCGGCTGGCGTCCAAGTAAACAGGCCGTAACGTCACAGACTGATCTCGCACTAAAGACGCAGACGTTCTTCCAACCGGAGTCACACAGATGGCGACGCGTCGTCATACCTTTGTCTTCAGCACAGCATCCGTGGTCTGCGTGCTCGCGATGTGCCCTTGTGTGGCCTCGGCGCAGACCAACGCTCAAGAGTCAGTTGCCCAACGGGTTAGCGACAGTGTCGACGACGACCGCATCCCCGATCCGGCGATTCAGACCGCGTCCGAGCCTGCATTCAAACCGAGCCTCGGCCAGGTCTTCTCGAAGACGTTCGACGATTTCAAGCGCTTGCCCTCGCTCGATTCGGCCGTGATCCTGTCGCTCGGCGGCGCCGCGTCCATGGTCGGCCGTCCGGCGGACGCGCGGATCTCTCACGGTTTCCTTGGGTCTCCCAGCAAGGGATTCTTCAATTCAGGTGCTTACATTGGCGCGGCCTGGGTGCAGATGGCAGGGGCTTTCACGACCTATTCGCTCGGCCGTGCGACCGGCAGTTCGAAGGTCACTGCCGTCGGTGCCGATCTGATCAGCGCGCAGATCATGTCGCAAACGCTGACCCAGGCGATCAAGTTCTCAGCAGGCCGAACGCGGCCGGATGGGACCTCCTACTCCTTCCCATCCGGCCATTCGGCCACCAGCTTCGCGACCGCCGCGGTGCTGCAGCGTCATTTCGGTTGGAAGGCCGGCATCCCCGCGTATGCCGTCGCCAGCTACGTCGCCGCGTCACGCATCGAAACGCAGCGTCACTACCTGAGCGACGTGGCGTTTGGCGCCGCAATCGGCATCATGTCCGGTCGCACCGTGACGCTTGGCCATGGCAACGCACGCTTCGCGCTGTCACCTGCCGCGGCGCCCGGCGGCGCGGGGGTCAACTTCACTTGGGTTGGTAAAAAGTAGGCCTGACAGTTCAGAGTTCACGGTTCATGGTTCAAGGTTCCGCGGTTCATAGGTTCTGCGTTCAGGGTTCAGGGTTCGACGCGCGGAACGCGCGTGAACTTTGAACTTCGAACTCCGAACTGTGAACTCCCGAACGGTGAACCCTGAACTGTGAACTCTGAACCGTTCTTGGTTCGTGCTTCGTGTAACGTCGATGTAACGGATCGGTTAAATCTGCTACGATCCCTCGATTTGTCGAGGTGTCATGGCACGTTTCAGTCTGATCCCCCGCGAAGGACGATTCTTCCAGGATTTCGTTGGCCTCTCCGAGGAGATCCGGACCGGCGCCCGCGCGCTCAAGCAGATGATGAGCGAGGACCCACCCGATCTCGGTAAAGCGGACACCATCAAGGACATCGAGCATGCCTGCGACGGCCGGACGCGGACGATCATCGACCGGCTGAACCGCACCTTCGTCACGCCGCTCGATCGCGAAGACATCCACGCGCTGGCAATCTCGCTCGACGACGTGATGGACGCGATCGACGCGGCAGCCGCGGTGTCGCGGCTCTACAAGATCACGCACGTCCGCCCGGGCGCAAAGCGTCTGGCCGACATCATCTGCGACTCGACCGATCGCATCACCGAGGCGCTCCAGGCGCTCGAGGAGCGTCGGGGAGTGTTGGAGCTTGCGGCTCGCGTCAACCAGCTCGAGCGCGAGGCCGATCGCGTGCACCAGGACGCCATCGTCGCGCTGTTCGACGAGGAGCGCGATCCGATCAGCGTCATCAAGTGGAAGGAGATCCTCGACTTCCTCGAGGCGGCCACCGACCGCTGCGAGGACGTCGGCAACCTGCTCGAAGGCGTCGTGGTCAAGCACGGCTAGCGGCAACACCCCGCAGCGCCCGCTCATCATGGACCAGACGCTTCTCGCCATCCTGGCGCTCATCGCCGTCGCGCTCGTCTTCGACTACATCAACGGCTTCCACGACGCAGCCAATTCCATCGCGACGGTCGTCTCGACGCGAGTGCTGTCGCCCGGCAAGGCCGTCATCTGGGCGGCGTTCTTCAACTTCGCCGCCGCGTTCCTCTTCGGAACAGGCGTCGCACAAACCGTCGGCTCGGGAATGGTCGACCTGACCGTCGTCACCTTCTCGGTTATCTTCGCCGGGCTGACCGGCGCAATCGCGTGGAACCTGATTACCTGGTATTACGGCCTACCGACCAGCTCGTCGCACGCACTGTTCGGCGGCTACGCCGGGGCGGCGATCGCCAAGGCCGGCATGGTCGCGATCATTGTGTCCGGCTGGACCAAGACGCTGATCTTCATTGTGGTCGCGCCGATGATTGGGCTCATCGTTGGACTGACGCTGATGACGGCGAGCCACTGGGTGTTTCAAGGCAGCACCCCACGACGGGTGGACTCCTTCTTTCGCCGCATGCAGCTGCTCTCGGCCGCGGCCTTCAGCCTGATGCACGGCGCCAACGACGCGCAGAAGACGATGGGGATCATCGCCGGCGCGTTGTTCACCGGCGGGTTCCTGGCGCGTGATGCCGCGGGCAAACTGCCGATCCCGTTCTGGGTGGAACTGTGCGCCTACACGGCGATCGGCCTGGGCACGCTCTCCGGCGGGTGGCGCATCATCCACACGATGGGGTCGAAGATCACCCGGCTGCAGCCGATCGGCGGGTTCGCTGCCGAGACCGGCGCGGCGCTCGCGATCTATACGGCGACCGCGATGGGCACGGGCATCAGCACAACGCACACGATTACCGGGGCGATCGTCGGCGTCGGATCGACCAAACGCCTGTCCGCCGTGCGCTGGGGCGTTGCCGGCCAGATCCTCTGGGCATGGCTGCTGACGATTCCCGCGTCGGG
>DASRJR010000370.1:0-10948 GCA_035649395.1 Vicinamibacterales bacterium | reverse complement strand
CCGCCCATCACCCAGTCGAGTCCCACGCCGAACCAGGACACGGCCTCTGTTCGTACGACCGCCCGATTCGACACGTCCCACTCAGCGCCGGCTCGCCAGTGCCACAGCCCAAGTACGTCCGTGCGGTCCACGGCCCCCACCGGTGCGACGGTGAAAGCACTATGCGCGCGCTGGAGTCCGTAGCCGCCCCCGGCGAGGAGGTGCACGCGTCGATCGGCAAAGCCGCGATAAAGCAGGCTCCCCGTGACCGTCAGTTCTGTGAAGTCATGCTGAGGTCGGCCAAAGACGTGGCTTATCCTGGCGCCGTGCAGATCGCCCTCTACAATGAGGCGAGATGTCAGATCAAATGCAGCACCGCCACCAAAGATCCGCGCTTTCCCCTGCTCGGAATCCGAATGGCCAATGCTGGCGAGACCGACATGTCCGAATACGAGGCCACGACGATTCTGACCGGCCGCGTTGACCGGCAGAGAGATGACAAGGACGATGAATGAGGAAACAGCCGTTCAATGAGGGAGCCGCATGCCCTGGAAGGTGCAAACCGCAGCTGACGCAGCTCACCATCAGTACACCTAAGACCTGGACCTGGACCTTTACCTACACCTACACCTACACCTTTGACCTCACCTTTGACCTTTGCCCTTTGCCCTTTGACCTACGAGGTGACCCTCAACGCCACCAACTCCTTCACTTCCCCACTGCCTGCCTTGAGCGTGACCTCCACCAGATACTCACCTGGCGGCACCGCGCCGAGCGAAAGATCGATCTGATGCGTCGACCCGGCGGCCCCTGCGGCGATGGGAACGTCCGCCATCTTCCCACCAGAACGATTGAGCAGCACCGCCGTCGGCTCGAGCCGCTCGGTGCCCGCGCCGTAGGCGTCGAAGCGAATCAGCAGCCGCTCCGTGCGTGAAAACTCTCGCGTCGCAGTCGGCACGGCGCTCGCGTCGGCCGCGACCGCGGTGAAGTCCCTTGCGGTGCGGGCACGGAACACGCGCGGCGTGCTGAGCGCCGCCTGTGGAGCCGTGAAGTCGGGAACGGCGAGATCGCGAATCTCCTGATCGAGCGTGCCGCCGCTGCCGGCAGCTTCGACCGTCATGCGCAGCTCGATTTTTCCTGGAGGCGCGTCGAACACAATCCGTTGAGGCGCGCTCGCAGCCGGCGCCGCTGGAGTGCGCGCACCGGCCGGTCCCGTGTCGTTGGGCGCGGCCGCCGGTGCGGCGGCGGCCAGTGCCGCGTCGGGCGCCCGCCCGCGGAAGACGAGATCACCTGATTGCGTCGCGGCCAGCAGCGACACGCGACCGGGCTGCTCCCGGCGCGCGTTCCCTGGCGTCTGCGGCAATGGCTCCCAGATGAGGGTCACTCTCGTCTTGCCGTTGCTTCCCTTCTCCGTCCCAATCCAGGTTCGCACGTACTTTCCAGACTGCACCGACGTCGCGATCGATGCGAGCGCGGTCTGTACCGGTTTGGCCACTGCCGGCGCCGGGTTCCTTACGCGCTCGACGTCAGCAGGCGTCAGCGCCCAGAACCCTTTGCGGGCGCGCACGTCGAGATCGCGGCGCTTGAGCCGGACCTGGATCTGATGGAACTTGCCGTCGCTGGCGGCTTGAGTCGTCGTATAGCCGAGCAGATAGTACGCACTCGAGTCGCGCACCATCGACGCGAGTCCCTGTTCGAGCGTGTTGCGATTGACGATGGCGCGGCCGTCGGTCTCTTCAGAGAGCGACCGGAGCGTGTCCTGCGTCATCTGCAGGACGCGGCGATCGGTTGCGAAACTCGGCGTGGGCGCGCCCGCCGGCAGATCGTCGAACCCGAACTCGAACGGCGCGAGGCCACGCGGGTCCAGCGAATAGAACGCGGTGTTGTTGCGATTGGCGGTGTCGAACACGTCGCGCAGCCGCGAGTACACATCGCTCTGGCTGAACCACTCGGCGGTCTGTTCCCGCGGACTGTCCGCGAGCGCTCCACCGGCGGCGGCCTGGATCGGATCAGCGGGACGAGACGCGTCCTGCCGCCGCATCTGCGGCGGCAGCAGCGCGGTGAATCCCTCGCTCACGAACACCACCGACTTACGTCCCTCGCGCAACGCGCCCAGATGCGTCGAGAGACCGCGCAGCGCGCTCATGACAACGTCGTTGCGAATGCGCTCGACGTCGTCGGTCGAGTAGCGTACGTAGTTCTCCTCCAGCAGGTTGCGTGGACGGTAGTCGTACTTGCGCCCCTCGAACCGCTCGATCGCCGTAATCACCGACTTGTGATCGCGCGTGAACAGCAGCTCGCTCACCGGCGAGAGCGGATACATCACGGTGACCAAATCGTTCGGCTGCAGCGTCGAGATGAATCGCGTCAACGGTGTACGCACCGTCATCGAGTTCGACTGGCGGACGTGATAGTCGTCCAGGAAGAACACGAACAGCCGGACGTCGTCACGCGCCGCCTCGCGCTCCTCGTCATCGCGATTGCGGATCTCCCGCGGCGGCGGATCGCCTGCCTTGGGCCGGCCGTCGACCTGCACCAATCTGAACTGTTCGATCTTCTGTGGCTTGCCGTCCTCGAGCACTTCGAAGTCGTCTTGCGTGAGGGTGGTGACCGGCTGCTGTTTCTTGTCGCTGACGATCACGTCGACGCGGACGAAGTCGATGCCACCGCGGAACGTCGGGCCCTGAGGCGTTTGCGCCGGTTCACCCTGCTGCGCGCCGCTGGCGGGTGCGCCCTGAGCGGGTGGGTTCTGTTGCCGGTTTTGGGGCTGCTGCGCAAAGGGCACCGCGGCCAACCACCACACACCGGCCGCAGCCACGAAGAGAAACGCGGCTTGCAATCGCCATTTCGTCATCATTTGCCGCCTCATGCCGATGATACCGCTCTCCACTTCCAACTCCTAACCGCCCAGCATCCAATTCGTCACAGGGACATAGACGAGTTTTGGGAGTTGGGATTTGGCGGTTGGGAGTCGACAATAGCGCCTGTGCCCACACCGCTGACCTGTCTCTCCGAAGACGAGCAACTGCTCCGACACAGCGTGTACGAGTTTGCCGAGCGCGAGATTCGGCCACTCGTCCGGCAGATGGACGAGGAGGCGAAGATGCCTCGACAGCTGGTCGATCAGCTCTTCGAGCTCGGTGTCATGGCGATCGAAGTCCCCGACGCGCTCGGCGGCGCCGGCGGCACCTTCTTTCACTCGGTGCTGGCCGTTGAGTCGCTGTCGCGGGTCGACCCATCGGTGGGAGTGCTCGTCGACGTCCAGAACACGCTGGTGATCAACGCCTTCCTGCGCTGGGGCACCGACGACCAGCGCGAACGACATCTGCGGCGACTGGCGAGCGGCGCCGTCGGCGCCTACGCGTTGTCGGAAGCCGGCTCAGGCAGCGACGCCTTCGCCCTTGCGACACGTGCGACCGAGCAGGGCGACGGGTTCCGCGTCAGCGGCCGCAAGCTGTGGATCACCAATGGCAACGAGGCCGACCTCTTCATCGTTTTCGCCACCGTCAACCCCGAGGCCGGGTACCGCGGCATCACCGCGTTCATCGTCGAGCGCGGCAACGCCGGTTTCACGATCGGCAAGAAGGAAGACAAGCTGGGCATCCGCGCCAGCAGCACGTGCGAGTTGATCTTCGAGGATTGCGCGGTTCCTCGCACCAACGTGCTCGGCGAGGTCGGCAAGGGTTACAAGGTCGCGATCGAGACGCTGAACGAAGGGCGCATCGGCATCGGCGCGCAGATGCTCGGACTGGCGCAGGGGGCCCTCGACCACACAATCAAGTACACCAAGGAGCGCCGCCAGTTCGGATCGGCGATCGCCGACTTTCAAGGCGTCCAGTTTCAGCTCGCACGTGCCGCTACCGATATCGAGGCGGCGCGCTTGCTGGTCTACAACGCGGCGCGGCTGCGGGATGGCGGCCAGCCGTTCCTGCGCGAGGCCGCGATGTGCAAGCTGTTCGCCTCTGAAGTCGCCGAGCGCGTCGCCTCGCTCGCGGTGAACCTGTTCGGCGGCTATGGGTTCGTCAAGGACTATCCCGTCGAGAAGCTATATCGCGACGCGAAGATCGGTCAGATCTACGAGGGCACGTCGAATCTGCAGCTGCAGACGATCGCGAAGCAGATACTTGCGTAAGTGGAAAAGTGGAAAAGTGGAACAAGTGGAAGTGATCAAGTCGCGAAGTCGATAAGTACGCTGGGCGCGACTCGAAGCACCAGCCCGGTGCCGGACGCCTCTCGAGGCGCCCCGTCGCACTTCCCGACTTCTCAACTTCTGCACTTCACTTTTTCCACTTTTTCCACTTTTCCACTTTTTCCACTTTTCCACTTTTTCCACTTTTCCACTTGTACAATGGACGTCATGCAGGTAGGCATCATCGGATGGCGCGGTATGGTCGGCTCCGTCCTCGTGCAGCGCATGCGCGAGGAGCGGGACTTCGATCTGGTCGATCCCCAGTTCTTCTCGACGTCGCAGGCGGGTACGCCGGCGCCGTCCGTGGGCAAGCGGGCGACTACCGTGAAGGACGCGACCAGCATCGCGGAGCTCTCCGCGATGGACGTCCTGATCTCCTGCCAGGGCGGTGAGTACACCGCGGAGATCCACCCCAAGCTGCGTCAGGCCGGCTGGACGGGCTACTGGATCGACGCCGCACGTCATCTGCGAATGGCCGACGATGCGGTCATCATCCTCGATCCGGTCAACCGCCCGGTGATCGATCGCGCGCTCGATCGTGGGATGAAGGACTTCATCGGCGGCAACTGCACCGTCAGCCTGATGCTGATGGCGATGGACGGCCTGTTCCGCGCCGACCTGATCGAGTGGATGACGTCGATGACGTACCAGGCCGCGTCGGGCGGCGGCGCCAAGCATATGCGCGAGCTGGTCGCCCAGATGGGACTGGCCCACACCTCGGTCGCTGATCTGCTCGCCGATCCCAAGTCGTCGATCCTCGACATCGATCGCGCGCTCATCGCCACGCAGCGCAGCGATTCGTTTCCGGTCGACAACTTCAACTTCCCGCTCGCGGGCAGCCTGCTCGCCTGGATCGACGCCGATCTCGGCAACGGTCAGAGCCGCGAAGAGTGGAAGGCGCAGGCGGAGGGGAACAAGATCCTGGGCCGGTCGTCGAACCCGATCCCGATGGACGGCATCTGCGTGCGCGTCGGCTCGATGCGCTGTCACAGCCAGGCGCTGACGGTCAAGCTACGGCGCGACGTACCACTGAGCGAAGTCGAAGGGCTGCTCGCCGGCGCGAACGAGTGGGTGAAGGTCGTGCCCAACGAGAAGCACGCGACGCTGCGCGACTTGACGCCGACTGCGGTGAGCGGCACGTTGACCGTGCCGGTCGGACGTCTGAAAAAACTGTCGATGGGCGGCGAGTACCTGCAGGCGTTCACGGTCGGCGACCAGCTGCTCTGGGGCGCCGCGGAGCCGCTGCGACGCATGCTGCGGATCCTGCTCGACGCACGCGCCGCCGGGAAGCTCGATCACATCGAACGGCGGCTCGAGCCCACGCGCTAGCGCTCGCGCGCTGGTGGTTCCCGCGACGCTCTGCCAAGGAGTCCCCAATGTGTGTACGCCTGATCCTTCTGACAGCGGTCGTGTGGTTTGTCAGCGCGAGCTCGTCGCTGGCGCAAGCGCCACCCGCCGAGCCGAAGATCTGGACGGTCGCGCTCAGTGCCGGCCTTGCGCTCACGAGCGGCAACACCGATACCTCGACCGTGAACGCGGCCTACGACCTCGTCTACAACCCGCAGACGAGGAACGTCGTCAAGTCGGATGCGCTGTTCCTGCGTGGCAAGACCGAAGGCGCGCTGACGGCCAATCGCCTCGGGCTCAACGTGCGCGATGAGTACAGCCTGACGGCGCGGGCGTTCGTGTTTGGACAGAACGTCTATCTCAAGGACGATTTCAAGCAGATCGACTACCTGCTCGCACCGACAGCCGGCCTCGGCTACAAGCTGTTCGACACGATGGCCACCAAGCTGTCGGTTGACGGAAGCGCTGGCGGCGTCTGGGAGAAGAATCCCGGCTTCGACGTCTCATCATCGGGCGCCGTCGCGGCCGGCGAGAAGCTGAGTCAAGCCATCACGTCGACGACGACGGTCACGCAGTCGGTCACGGCGCTGTGGAAGACCAAGAACTTCGATGACGCGCTCTACACGTTCGGCGTCGGCCTGGCCGCAGCGATCTCGACGCGGACTCAGCTCAAGATCGAGCTGCTGGATACATACAAGAACCTGCCGCCGTTGCCGACGGTCCAGAAAAACGACGTCGCGCTGTTGATGGCGATCGTTTACAAGACGTAGCGCATCACGGCAGCGTGAACTGCACCGTGACGGTCACGGTGAGCGGCATCGCCTTCCTGAGCCCGCACCGCCGGCGTCGCACCAACGATCGCAAGCACGGCGAGAGTCGAGACGTAGAACGTCTGGCGCATGGCGCCCCCGGTACAGAGGACCGTCGTCCGGCATGCGTTCCGAAACGACGGGCCACGGTCAATTCACCTTATTGCAACAGGCTGAATTGTACCGTCGTCGTCATGATGACCGGAACAGGGTTGCCATTCAGGAGCGTCGGGGTGAACTCCCACTGCCTCACCGCGTCCAGCGCCGCCTGATCGAGCAGCGGGATCGAGCGCAAGACGCGCGCGTCCTCCACGCGCCCGTTGGCACCGATCAGCGTTTCCAGGATCACCACGCCCTGCACGCGCGCTGATTGGGCGATTGGCGGATACACCGGCGCAACGTCCTTCGTCTTGGTCGGCACCTTGATGTTGCCACCGATTCGCACGGCTCCGTTGGTCCAGTTGAATGACGTGGCACCACCGGGAGGTGGGGGCGGTGGCGGCGGCGGCGGTGCACCAGCGGGCCCGCCGAATCTGAAGCCCGGCGCACCAACGGGACCACCGTGCGCGAGCAGCCTGGTCTCCGACCCTGGCGCGAACGCGAGCGTCACGTCGAACGCAATCGGCGGATCGGCCGGCGGATCGTAAATCCACTGGCGCACCGCAGCGATCGCCGCACGAGTGAACTCCTCGCTTGGTGGAGCGACTGCGCGGCCCTGTACCTCCGGAACGCCGCGCCCACGACCCGAGCCAGCCGGCGCCGGCATCCCGACACGACCACCGACGACACCCGAGAGCGATCGCACCTCCGCGACACGCCCAAGACCGTTCACGGTGATACGCAGCGTCAGCACGACGACCCCTGCGTCCGGACCGCCCGGGTTTTGCGGTGTCACAGAGTACGTGCGTCGCGGTATGGGGTTCTCTGGTGTGATCGGCTTGGCGGTCTGCTCGAGCGGCCCGATCGCGCCGGTGGCCGCGGTTTGCCTCGCACTGGGTACTCGACGAACCGCGCTTTGGACCACCGCGAGCGCCGCGGAAGCACGGTTTCGCATGTCCGCTGGTGACTGCGGTTCTCGTGGACCGTCGCTGATCTGCCGCAACGATTCGGTCATGGGAAACGCCGCGACCGCGTACCAACTTCCAGCCAGCAGCGCGAGCGCCAGCACCAGGGATGAGAAGACGATTCGCTTCGACGACATGACCGCCTCCTTCGAGATCAACATCATTCTGCGAAACAAGTGATGCCGCCGCGCGAACGCCGCGACCGGAACCGCGGGAGCCGCGTCGGCAAACACGAGCAACGCCTCGAGATAGGTCCGCCGCTGCCCGGTCGCCAGCACCGTCAGCTCGTCGACCACTTCCTCGCGTGCCAGCCGCACCCGACCCACCAGCCACCAGATTGCCGGGTGGAACCAGAGCACGGCACGAATGGCTTCCTCGCCCATCGCCCAGAGCCAATCGCGCCGCTGCACGTGCAGCAGTTCATGCGTCAGGACCGCGCGCTGAATCGCGAGCGAATGCGCGTGCAAGGCCTCGGGCAGCAGCACCACGGGCCGCCATGCGCCGCACGTCACCGGTTGTGCGCCGGGGACGTACCGAATCTCCGCTCGTGTGCCGAGCGCCCACTGCAGATGGTCGTGTTCGGCGTTGGGTTCAGCCAGTCGTCCGGATCGCCGCAGCCGCCTCAGACGCATGAGACCCAAACCGAGCCCGCCAAGCCTGAGCGCGATGACGCCGACGACTATCCAGACGCCGATTGCCGGCCACGACACGCCCGCGCGCTCGACCGCGTCGTCCGGCACGGGGATGGTCGCGATCGTCGACACTGAAAACACGATAGTGGCGATGCCATCCCCCGCTACCGTGGTCGCCTGGCGTCCCTGCATCCACGGCAGCAACAGGCATAGCACCAGGACCGCGCGCCAGTAGTGGTACCGTACCGCGGCCGCGTCGATCCGGACGACGAAAGACACGAGTGCGGCAATCGCGACCACGCACGTGATCTGCGCGCTCAAGGCGACCACGTCGGCGATGAGGCTGGCGGTCACTCTTCGGTCTCCTCGATGAGCTGCTGCACGAGACGCCGCTGCTTGTCGGTGAGCTTGTTGTCCTTGGCGAGATGCAGCAGCAGCGCATCAGGCGCGCCGTCGAACACACGATCGAGAAAGTCGCGCAGCATCGCCCCGACGACTTGCTGTCGGCGCTGCGCCGGCCGGTAGACGTGCGCGCGGTCGACGAGGATTTTCTTGAGGTATCCCTTGTCCTCGAGAATCTTCATCATCGTCATCACCGTTGTATAAGCGATCGATCGGCTCTCTCGCAGCGTCTCGTAGACGTCGCGGACCGTCGCCTTGTCGCGACGCCAGACGACCTTCATGATGGCCAGTTCCTGCGGCGTGAGTGTCGGATGGGGCGTGCGCATTTGTCTACTAAGTATTTAGTACTAACAGAGTGGTGTCAAGTGCGACCACGCCGGGCCTGAAGAACAGGCCCGGCCCTGTTCTGTAGGGCCGGCGTGTACGAGTCGAATTAGCTATCCGGGGGGCAGCGTCTCTAGCGCAACGGCCTCTCGCAACGCCTCGGTGCGCCCGGCGAAGAGCTCCAGTGCGCGCACGTCCTGCGCCAGGCGTTCGACGATGTGTCCGGACCGGAAGGAATCGCCGCCGACCACCTGCGTCGCTCGAGCAACGGCGCGCTGCGTCGCGTCGGTCGCCGCGAGCTTGGCCATCGATGCGTCGGCCAGCGACGGCGCCCTCGAGGACGCGGCCTTCCACGTCAGCAACTTGGCCGCGTCGAGCTCCGTTGCCGAGTCCGCAAGCAGTCCCTGCACCGTCTGCTCGCCGCCGGCGCCGCGTCCGGTGTGTCCGCGCGCCACGCTCAGCGCCTCGTGAAGCGCGCGCCGCCCCATGCCCAATGCCGCCGCGGCGAGCAGCACCCGCACGCGCGTCATCGACGGGGTGGTGGCGCCCATCGCCGTGAACTCCGCGCCGTCGAAGCGCACGTGACCGCAAATCAGCCCGCTCAATGCCGCCGACTCCACCGGCTCACATGTGACCCCAGGGCTGTCCAACTCGACCGCCGCTGCCTCCACACCGCTGCCGGCGCGCACGCCAACGATTGCCACACCGCGATCGGCGAGCGGCGCCACCCACGAGGCGCGTCCATGCAGGCGGCCATTCTGCGGTGATGGCAGGTCCTCGGACGAAAGGGCAATCGCGCCGACCATCTCGCCGCGCACGAGCGCTCCCGCGCGTGCGTCGTCTCCAAGTCCCATGACGACGCCCGTGTGCAGCGCAAGTGTGATTGCGGCGGCAGCGGACTCCCATGCGACCGCATCCACGACGACAGCGGCGGCGAGGAGATCGGCGTCGGGCTGGATCAGTGCTGCCTGCCCGGCGCGCGCGACGACCTCCTTCGCCTCGCTCGCGGCGAGGGACGAGGCGAACGCGACAGCCTTGGACTGCCAGCTCGCCTGGGTCTCCGTCAGGTTGAAATCCATCAGTCGGACCGCGTCATATGCGCGCGAGACGATCGTAGATCGGACGCAACCGTTCCGCCGTCACGTGCAGCTCTTCGGCGAGAACGCGGGTGTTACCGAACACCGTCATGAAGTTCGCATCGCCGACCCAGCGCGGCACGAGATGCACGTGCAGGTGATAGTGGATGCCGCCGCCGGAGGGCTTCCCCAGATTCAGCCCCACGTTGATCCCGCCCGGCGTGTACGCCTCCCGCAAGACTGCCTCGGAGCGCTGGGTCAACCGCGCGACCTCCGCGAGCTCGTCGGGCGTGAGCTCGGTGAGCGTCGCCACGTGACGGCGGGGCACCACCATCACGTGTCCGTTGTTGTAGGGATACCGGTTGACGATGACATACGCGGTCACACCGGTGAAGACGACGAGCGGATCGGTGCGCTCGTCGGCGATGGCATCACAGAAGACGCAGGTGGTGTCGGACCTGCTCGAGGTCACGTACTCGAGACGCCAGGGCGACCAGAGGTGATCCACACCCCGGTGTTACGCTTGCGCGGCGCTGCTGGGGCCGTCGGTGCCGGTCGGAGCCTCCGGCTGCGCGGCGTCCTCGTCGCGGTTCAGCAGCTCCTTGAGCTCTTTCCCCGGCTTGAAATACGGCACCTTCTTCGGCGGCACGTCGACCTTGTCGCCGGTCTTCGGGTTGCGCCCCTTGCGCGGTTCACGCTTGCGCAGGCGGAAGCTGCCGAACCCGCGCAGCTCGATCTTCTCGCCGCGGTGCAAGGCGTCGATGATGCTCTTGAAGACGGTGTCGACGATGACTTCGGAGTGCTTCTTGGTCAGGTCGGAGACTCGTGACACTTCCTCCACGAGCTCCGCCTTGGTCATGCTGCCGCCAGGAGTATTCAAAATCTGCTCCTACCGATTCCGAAAGTGATCTCCGAGGGTTGCGGTGCCGGTGCCGCTGCTCTCCGAGTACGCCTCCCAGTCGGCGCGATAGTCCTCGTTCTTCAATGCGCGGATGCTCAAGCCGATCTTCCGCTCCTGCGGGCTCAGCTTGATGATCTTCATCTGGTAGCTCTTGCCAACGGTCAGCTCGATCTTCTCGCCGCCGTGCGAGTCGTCGAACTCCGACACGTGGATCAGGCCTTCGAT
>DASRJR010000369.1:0-17657 GCA_035649395.1 Vicinamibacterales bacterium | reverse complement strand
CGGCGGTTCCTTGCGACCAAACAACCCACCGGACGCTTCATCGGGGCCGAGAATGTGGCAGGGCTGATCGCGTTTCTCTGCGGTCCCGAAGCGTCCGATATCACCGGCGCGGTGTTGCCGATCGATGGCGGGTGGTCCTCGTCGTAGAGCGCAGGCTTCAGCCTGCGCGTCGCGTCGGCGCGGAGGCTAGAGCGATTGGGAGTTATCCGTAGCGTCCCAGCGTGGCCGCGTGGGCCAATCGACGACGGTGTGGCCGGGGCTACGCTCCGGGTTCGACGCCGCGGAAAAACGACTCGTCCGCGCATGTGCTGACGCTGCCGGCGGCGGCTGATCTGATCCGCACGACCGTGAACAATCGTGTCGATAACGAGGTGCACCGTGCGGCGGTGGCGAATCACCGCCGCCGCCGATCGGAACGCTCCCGAGCCGTTTTACCCCCTCTCGCGTGTCGCGGCGCGAACAGTCGCTTCGCCCCAGCCACACCATCGTCGCTTGGCCGAGGGTGCGGCGGATCACCGGGCGAGCCTGGGGTCGGCGACCTGTTCGCGGCGTGAGGGGCGAAGAGGGTAAATCGGGTCTGGAGGCGCGGCGAGCGCCGTCGCCGGGGATTCGCCACTGGCGTACGGGTGAGCTGGTTACCGACACGATTCTTGGCTGTCGATCGAATCATCCAAGGCGACGGCGTCATCGTCAGCACACTCGCCGGAAGCCCCGATTTTCCACGCCGACGAACCGGGAGCCGATCCCAGGCTCGCCCGGTGAGCCGGCGCTACGAACATCTCGAAAACGCACTAAAGCCTCCGCTCTCCGCATCCGTCAAACAATGCCTTGGCGACGCCAATCGGCGACAGTCCCGGCGCCGTGGCCCAGTTCCGTCAAGATCGCGTCGGTGTGCTCGCCGACTGCGGGAATGCTTCCCATCCTCGGCTCGAGATCGTCGAATCCAAATGGCGGCACCAGCGCACGCAGTGGGCCAGCGGGTGATTCGATCTCGCGCCAACGATCCCTCGCCGACAGCTGCGGATGCTCGAGAAATTCGCCGACGCTGTTCATGCGCGCGTTGGCAATCTGCGCCGCGTCGAGCCGCGCGATGATCTCCGCCGCCGGACGGCGGCCGAACGCATCGATGATGAGCGCGTCGAGGGCGGCGCGATGGTCGACGCGACCCGAGTTCGAGCCGAACCGCGCATCGGTCAGCAGGTCCGGGCGCTCCAGTACGTCAGTGCAGAAGCGCGCCCACTCGCGCTCGTTCTGCAGGCCGATGAACACGACTTTGCCATCGCCGGCCGGGTACGGGCCGTAGGGGGCGATGGCCGGGTGAGCCGCACCGCTGCGCTGTGGTGGCACGCCGGTGTACATCGCGAAGTACGCCGGGTATCCCATCCACTCGGCGACCGCGTCGAACATGGAGATGTCCAGGGCGGCACCGACGCCCGTCGTCGTTCGACGCAGCAGCGCCGCCAGGATCGACGAGAAGGCGTACATGCCGGCCGCGATGTCGGCGATCGAGATCCCGACCTTCGACGGCGTCTCCGGCGTGCCTGTGATCGAGACGAGCCCCGCTTCGCTCTGCACCAGCAGGTCGTACGCCTTCTTGTCGCGATACGGCCCGCTCGACCCGTAGCCCGAGATCTCGCACACGACCAATCGCGGATGCGTCGTCCGCATCGAGGCGGCGTCGAATCCGAGCCGTGCCATCGCGCCCGGCGCCAGGTTATGCAGGAACACGTCGGCGCGCGCCAGGAGTGCCCGCAGCACATCGGCGGCCTCGGGCCGCTTCAGGTCGAGCGTGAGCGACTCCTTCGAACGGTTGATCCAGACGAAGTGGCTGGCCAGCCCCTTGACCGTGGCGTCGTAGGACCTGGCGAAATCGCCCGTGCCGGGTCGCTCGATCTTGATCACGCGCGCGCCCAGATCGGCTAACTGCCGGCTCGCGAACGGCGCTGCCACCGCCTGCTCGACGGCGACCACGACCAGACCGTCCAACGGCAGCGCAGTCGAAGGCGGTCGCGAGGCCAGGCCGGTCACGTGCTCGACGCCAGACGACGCCGCTCGAGGATCGTCTGCGCCATGCGGAGGTTGGCAGCGTCGATCATCCGGCCATCGTGCGTCGCGGCGCCGCGACCCGCAGCCACGGCGTTTTCGTACGCGCGGACGACCGCCTCGGCCTTGGCAATCTCCTCCTCGCTGGGTTCGAACACGCGATTGACGATCGGCAGCTGACCCGGGTGAATGCACTGTTTGCCGTCGAACCCCATCACGCGCGCAATGCGGGATGCGCGCTCGAGCCCGACGGCATCGGTGTACCCGGCGTACGGCCCGTCCATGCACCGCAGGCCGTGCACGCGCGCCGCGGCGACGATGATGTGCATCACCGCGTGCCACCGGTGGCCGGGATAGAGCTCGTCGTTGGCGTCGCTTTCGCCAATCGCGGACGAGGGCATCCGCATCGACGCGGCATAATCGCCGGCACCGAACACGAGCGCCTCGAGCCGCGGCGAGGCCGCGGCGATCTCGCGGCACGAGAGGAATCCGCTGGCCGTCTCGATTTGTGCCTCGATACCGATGCGCCTGGTCAATCCGACGTTCGACTCGATCTGCGTCAGCATCGTGTCGACGAACGCGACGTCGCGTGCCGAGCCGACCTTCGGCACCATGATGACGTCGATGCGGTCGCCGGCGGCCTCGACGACGTCAACGAGGTCGCGGTAGGCAAACGGCGTATCGAGCCCGTTGATGCGAACGACTCGCGTCCGGCGGCCGAAGTTGACATCCTTCAACGCCTGCACGACGTGACCGCGGCTCGCCTCCTTGTCCTGCGGCGCAACGGCGTCTTCGAGATCGATGCAGACGAGATCGGCCGCGCTCGCGGCGGCCTTCGGGATCATCGCCGGCTTGGACGCCGGCACGTAGAGCAGGCTGCGCGACAGCTTTGTAATGGGGTCGGGAGTCATTTCGTGCCGACACTGTCGCACAAGCGCCGGCGCGAACAAAGAGCCAGACGGAAAAAGACTCCCGACCCCATTACGAGTCTCGTAATGACTCCCGACCCCATTTCAAAACGACCGCGGCATCCCGAGCACGTGCTCGCCGATGTAGGACAGGATCAGATTCGTCGAGATCGGCGCCACCTGATACAACCGCGTCTCGCGGAACTTGCGCTCGACATCGTACTCCGCAGCGAAGCCGAATCCGCCGTGCGTCTGCAGGCAGACGTTGGCCGCCTCCCACGACGCATCGGCCGCGAGCAGCTTCGCCATGTTGGCTTCGGCGCCCGCGGGCTGCCCGGCATCGAACAACCGCGCCGCCTCGTACCGCATCAGATCGGCTGCACGAACGTTCGCATACGCCCGCGCGATCGGGAACTGAATGCCCTGATTCCTGCCGATCGGACGATCGAACACGATCCGCTCGTTGGCGTACGCCCGGGCCCGGTCGATAAACCAGTAGCCGTCGCCGATGCACTCTGCCGCAATGAGCACTCGCTCGGCATTCATGCCGTCGAGGATGTAGCGGAACCCCTGGCCTTCGACGCCGACGAGACTGTCGGCCGGGATCGGGAAGTCCTCGAAGAACACCTCGTTCGTCTCGTGATTGACCATGTTGCGAATCGGCCGAACGGTCATGCCGCGCTGCTCGGCGCCGCGCAGGTCGACCAGGAAGATCGATAGCCCCTCGGTCTTCTTCGTCACCTGTTCGAGCGGTGTCGTCCGCGCGAGCAACAGCATGAGATCGGAATGCTGGATCCGCGAGATCCACACTTTCTGCCCGTTGACGACGTAGCCATCGCCTCGGCGGACAGCCATCGTCCGCGTCTTCGTCGTGTCGGTGCCGGTCGTCGGCTCGGTCACGGCAAACGACTGCAACCGCAACCGGCCGGCGGCGATCTCGGGCAGATACTGCCGCTTCTGCGCCGCCGACCCATGCCGCACGAGCGCGCCCATGATGTACATCTGCGCGTGGCAGGCGCCGGAGTTGGCGCCAGACCGGTTGATTTCCTCGAGAATGACCGACGCCTCGGTGACGCCGAGTCCACCACCGCCGAATTCTTCAGGAATCAGAGCCGATAGCCACCCTGCGTCCGTGAGCGCCTTCACGAAGGCTTCCGGATACGCGGCACGCTCGTCGAGCGAACGCCAGTACTCGCTGCCGAAGCCGGCGCAGAGCTCGCGGACGGCACGACGGTACTCGTCGAAGTCGCCGGATTTGGGGTTGATATCGGTGGGGGTCATGTCTATTTCGTGATTTGGTCGATCTTTGATTATTGATTGGTTGTTGATTGGTGACTGTTGATTGTTGATTGAGCACTCAACGAGACGGTTCGTTGCGCACGGACCTGCTTTCAATCACTAATCAGCAAATCAACAATCAACAACGAATCAACAATCAAAGATCCCCAAAATCAACAATCGACAGATGTCTCTAGCCGGTGAGATAAGCCAACCACGGCACCGCAATCGCCAGATAGACGATGAAGAACAACGCACCGAGCACGAGTCCGAGCGTCCAGAACGCGCGCCGGCTGATGTAGCCACTGCCGTAGTAAATCGGGTTGTGGCCCGCGGTGTAGGTCGTCAGCACGCCCATCAGTCCCAGTGGATACGCGAGCAGCAGCGCCCACTCCTTCGACGACACGGCGGGAATCGTCACGGCGACGGCGAGGAAGATCGGCAGCATGCTGGCCGCGTGCGCAGTGATGCTCGCGAAGAGGTAGTGCAGGAAGAAGTACGCCCCCACCAGGGCGACGATCGCCGTCGACGGCGCCATCTGGCGGAACGACGGTGACATCGACTGGGCCAGCCACTGAATGAAGCCGGACTCCGCCAGCCCTCCTGCCAGCGTCACCATCGTCGCAAACCAGATCAGCACGTTCCATGCCTGGGCGTTGCCGATGACTTGATTCCACGAGACGACGCCGCAGAGCACCATGAGCAGGACCACGAACATCGCCGAGATGGCCGGCTCGACATAATGGGTCGCGCCAATCCACAGCCCGAGCGCGAGGCAGACGAGGACCAGCAAGGTGAGCTCCCGCCTCGACATCGTGCCCATCGCCGTGAGCTGATCGGCCGCCCAGCGCGGCGCCTCCGGCGCCACACGGATCTCGGGCGGGTAGAGCTTGTAGATCACCCACGGCACGAGGGCGATCAGGATGATGCCGACCGGCGCGAATCCCACGACCCATTCGACCCACGAGACGGTGACGCCGGCCGTCTGTTTCATCACCGAGATGGCGAGCGTGTTGGGCGCGAGCGCGGTGATGAACATGCTGCTCGTGACGAAGCTGGCGACCAGTGCGGTGTAGAGCAGATAGGCCCCCATCCGCCGCGCCGTGCCGTCGTGCGGGCGCGAGTCGTACAGCTCCGGGATCTGACGCGCGATGGGGAAAATGGTGCCGCCGCTGCGAGCCGTGGCCGATGCCGTGACCGGGGCCAGAATCAGATCGGCGAGAGCGACGGCGTAGCCAAGGCCGAGCGTGCGATGGCCGAGGCGCTTCACGAGGTGCAACGCGATTCGGCGGCCCAGCCCGGTCTCCGCGTAGCCAAGCGTGAACATGTAGCCGGCGAAGATCAGCCAGACCGTCGTGTTGGCGAAGCCGCTGAGCGCCCACTGCGCTGACTGCGCCGGCATGTCGCGAACGAGGCCGACGGCGGCGGCGATGATGACGCCGCCCATGCCGAGGATCGCCGGTGGAATGGGCTCGGTGATGATGCCGCCGATGACCGTCACGAACAGCGCGAAATACCACCACGCGCGCGGCTGAAGTCCTTCAGGAGCGGGTACGAGGGCGATGAGGGCGCCGACCGCGATCGGGAGAAGCACCTTCAGCCAGAGGCCGCGGGTCGATGTCATCGAGTGGACGGAATCATATTCGACTCACCAAGGGCGAGTGCCATCCAGGACGCCCGTGGTGAGTCTGGTCTAAGATCGCCGCCATGAAAACGACCTGTCGTGTGCTCATGGCATTCCCCTTCGCGATGATGTGGGCGATGTCCGCCTCGGCGGCGACGCCGTGCGAGAGCCTCACGTCGCTGACGCTTTCAAACACGACCATCACGCTGGCGAAGTCCGTCGCCGCCGGTGCGTTTGCGCCGGAGAAGACGGCGGCCGGCATACCGACTCCACCACCCGTGCCGCCCTACACCAAGCTCCCGGCGTTCTGCCGCGTGGCGGTGTCCGTGAAGCCGGTCGCGGATTCCGACATCCGATTCGAACTGTGGATGCCGGCGTCAGGATGGAATGGCAAGTTCGTCGGTGTCGGCAACGGCGGGTATTCAGGAGAGATCTGGTACTGGGCGATGACGGAACCACTCTCGCGGGGATACGCCACCGCGTCGACGGACACGGGTCATCAGGGTTCGGTCGTCGATGGAAGCTTCGCGGCAGGACATCCCGAGAAGTGGACCGACTTCGCCTATCGAGCGGTGCACGAGATGACCGTCAAGTCGAAGGCGATCGTCGCGGCGTTTTATGACAATCCGCTCAGGCGCGCGTACTGGAACGGCTGTTCCACCGGCGGCCGTCAGGGCCTGATGGAAGCGCAGCGATATCCCGAGGACTACGACGGCATCATCGCCGGCGCACCTGCCAACTACATGTCGCGGCTGTCAGCGCAGTTCATCTGGGTGTCGCAAGCGCTGCAGAAGGAGGAAGGAAGTGCTCTTCCGCCGGACAAACTGAAGGTGTTGCACAGCGGGGTCGTCAACGCCTGCGACGCACGGGATGGCGTGAAGGACGGCGTGCTGGAGAACCCGGCGGCCTGCACGTTCGATCCTGGCGTGCTCGCCTGTAAAGGCTCCGACACCTCGTCGTGCCTCACGCCTCCGCAGGTAGAGACGGCTCGAAAAACGTACGGTGGCTCGGTCAATCCACGGACCAAGCAACAACTGTTTCCCGGCCTTGCTCCAGGTGGTGAGCTCGGATGGTCGACCGGCGTCGGCCAGGCGATGAAGGAACCGATACCGCTGGTCACAGGGATTTTCAAATACGTCGTGTTCAACGATCCGGCGTGGGACTATCGCAAGTACGATTTCGACAAAGACGACGAACGTGCAACCCGGGGCAGTCGATCGATTGATGCGATCGATCCGAACCTGAAGAAGTTCTTCGATCGTGGCGGCAAGCTGCTGCAGTATCACGGCTGGACCGACCCCGGCATCCCGCCGCAGAACAGCATCAATTACTACAACAGCGTGTTGGCCGTGCATGGTGGCGCGAGCAAGG
Source organism: Vicinamibacterales bacterium (assembly GCA_035649395.1). Lineage (GTDB taxonomy): Bacteria > Acidobacteriota > Vicinamibacteria > Vicinamibacterales > UBA2999 > Gp6-AA40. The sequence continues at coordinate 10,433 of DASRJR010000369.1, read as the reverse complement.
TGAACGACTCGTATCGCCTGTTCATGGTGCCCGGCATGGATCACTGCGCCGGCGGCGAAGGGACAGACAGGTTCGATGCGCTCTCGGCGCTCGACAGCTGGGTCGAGAAGAAGCAGACGCCGAATCAGATCCTCGCGTCGCGTACTCGCGATGGGAAAGTCGATCGCACGCGTCCGTTGTGCGCCTATCCACAAGTGGCGGTCTACAGCGGATCGGGCAGCACGGACGAGGCGAAGAACTTCTCGTGTCGCGTGCCGTGAGCACGACCATACGGCTCGCGCCTGCTCAGGTCGTCGTCGAGCGTCGTGACGACGGCACGTCGATTCTGCGTTCGCCAGAGCCGCTCGCGCCGTTCGCACGCGTCGTTGGCGAGTGGCTGGTCCAGTGGGCGGCGCGTGAGCCAGACCGCTGCTTCCTGGCCGAGCGTCGCGGCGAGCAGTGGCGGCGAGTCACCTATGCAGGCGCCCTCGACGCGACGCGCCGCATCGGCACCTCGCTGCTCGAGCGGGGACTGACAGCCGCAACCCCGGTCGCGATCCTGTCGGATAATTCGATCGACCATGCGCTGCTGACGCTCGGCGCCATGCATGCCGGCATCGTGGTCGCGCCCATCTCGCCGGCGTATTCGTTGGTGTCGAGAGACCACGCCAAACTGAAGGCCATCTTCGAACTGCTCCGACCGGGCGTGGTGTTTGCCGAAGATCCGGGACGGTTCGCACCGGCGCTTGCCGCTGTGGGTGCCACGTCGACCTCCATCGAGGCACTACTCGAGACCGATCCCAGCGAACGCATCGATCGGGCGTTCGCTGCAATCGGGCCGGAGACTATCGCGAAGATTCTCTTCACGTCCGGCTCGACCGGCACGCCGAAAGGCGTGATCAACACCCAGCAGATGCTCTGCTCCAACCAGCAAGGCTGGGCGCAGATCTGGCCGTTTCTCGAAGACACTCCGCCGGTGCTGTGCGAGTGGCTGCCATGGAACCACACGTTTGGCGGCAACGCGACGTTCAATATGGTGCTGCGGAACGGCGGCACGCTCTACATCGACGGCGGCAAGCCGATGCCCGATCTGATTGCGCTCACGGCGCGCAATCTCCGCGAGGTGTCGCCGACGCTGTACTTCAACGTGCCGCGCGGCTTCGACCTGCTGTTGCCGTTGCTGGAGAGCGACGACCTTCTTCGCCAATCGTTCTTCGCCAAGCTCGACGCAATGTTCTACGCCGGCGCGGCCCTGCCACAGAATCTGTACAACAGGCTTCGGGCGCTGGCGGCGTCGCAGAGCCACCGTCGGGTGTTCATGCTGTCGGGGTGGGGCTCCACCGAAACAGCACCGGGGGCGGCGGTGGTCAATTTCCCGATCGATGGCCCGGAGGTCGTCGGCAATCCACTGCCTGGCGTCGAGTTGAAGCTGGTGCCGTCCGGAACCAAGCTCGAGGTGAGGGTCCGCGGACCCAATGTCACGCCGGGATATTTCGGCAACCCGGATCTCACGCGTGCGGCGTTCGATGATGACGGCTTCTACAAGATCGGCGACGCGATGCGTTTCGTGGACGCCGATCACCCCGCGCGTGGCCTCGCCTTCGACGGTCGCGTCATCGAGAACTTCAAGCTGCAATCGGGGACATGGGTGCATGCGGGCGCGGTGCGCGTGCGTCTCATCGCCGCGTGCAACCCGCTGGTGCAGGACGCGGTCATCACCGGTCACGACCGGAACGAGATCGGCGCGCTCGTGTGGGTCAATCCGATGGCCGTGCGTGCGCTGGCGCTAGACGAGGACGGCGTTCGAACGCGACTGCGGGAGGCGCTCGCGATACTGCACGCGGAATCGACCGGGGGTTCATCAGCACCGTGCCGGCTGCTGGTGCTGGAGCATCCACCTTCGATTGACGAGGGGGAAATCACCGACAAGGGCTACATCAATCAGCGCGCCGTGCTCGAACGCCGAGCCGCGCACGTCGACGCGCTCCACGCCGGCGGAGCGAACGTGATCAGCGTGGCGTCGATGACCTGAGATCCGACGCCCATTACACGCTGGTGCACTGACGGACGGTCGATTGTTGATCTGCTCGATTCTTGATTATTGATTCGTTGTTGATTGTTGAATCGTGATGGTTGATTGACTACTCAACCAGGTTGCTCGCGCCAGACAGAAATCAACAATCAACAACGATTCACAAATCAAAGATCCTGAAATCAACAATCGACATGTCTATTTCACGAAGATCTCCATAATCTCCACCGGCGTCGTTCCGCTGTTGTGGAACCCGTGCTGCGTGCCGGCCTTCATGTAATACGGCTGCCACGCGGGCACGTCGACCGACTGCCCGCCATCGAGATCGACCACCATCGGGCCCGAGATCGGGACGAACAGATGAAACTTCACGTCGGTGTGCGCGTGCATGGCACGCTTTCCACCGGCGGTGACCATCACCCGGATCGCCCGAACGTCCGCTTGGTCGCGCAACACCGCATTGCTGACCCCGACGTTCGTGTCGCCGGTGAGCGGCCGGAGCGGCGTCGTTCGATCGCCGAGCGCGCTGCTGGTCTGTGCAGCGAGAACACCGAGTGAGAGCGAGGCGAGGACGAACGACAGAGCGACGTGTCGGCGCATGTAGCCCTCCAGAATGCCGAAACGTTAACACAGGCCTCAGGGCCCAGGGCCCAGGCCTCAGTCGGCGCCGCTATTTCGCGGGCGCGTATTGCAAGATAAACAACCCGCTCCCAACCCGATCCGACGCGTACGCCAAACCCCGGTGATCGATGTCGACGTCGTTGATCTGAATCACCACGGGTTGGTCCTTCGCGATCGGGTGCGACCGCGCGTTGGTCTTGGGAATGTAGTAGCCGAGCTCTTCGATCCGATATGGGTTCGACAGATCGACGACGCGGATGCCGGCGTTGAAATACGCCAGCCAGGCAATCTTGTTCTCGAATCGGTTGATCCGTCCGTTGACCGTTTCCGCTGACTGATGCGGTCCGAAGCGGCCGCCCTTCTTGCAGAAGTCCCCGACTGGAACCTGCCACACCGAGACCGGGAACGGCCTCGTCTCGTCGGTGATGTCGAGCATGTAGGAGCCCGTGCGGACGCCGTTCGTGCACGGCGCCATGTCCGCCGCACCGCCCGCTTCGTCCACGATGAACGCATATCGGCGCGGCAGCGCCTGCGGCCCGAAGTTCGGCACCGTGTCGTAGACGATCGGAGACACCGTGTGTGGACCGCGATGCGGCGGGCTCATGTCGATCGACCATACCAGCTTGGGCCTGGCCGGATCGGCGATGTCGAATTCGGCCGCCCATCCGGAGCCGCGGTAACCGACGTAGAGGCGCTTGCGTATTTCGTCGACGACCGGGTGATGCGCGTACTGGCCTTCGTAGCCAGGCTCTCCATCCTTCTGACTGGGCAGCCACGCGCGTCCAACGAACTTCGGCGCGCGCGGATCCTTGAGATCGAAGATCTGAATGACGACGTTACGGAAGCCGGGCTCGCCAGACGCGGCGTAGAAGTAGCCCGTGTCCTGCGACCACCATCCCTTGTGCGCGCGGTACATGAACGTGCCGCCGCACCCACGACCGCACGAGTTCGGCGGCGTTCCCGTGATCTCGGAGACGAGCGAGATCTTGCTGGGATCGCTATCACGCGAGGTGATGTCGAAGATCTGGTACTTGAGATCCTTGCCCGTCTCCCCTTCGGTCAGGATCTCGGAGTTGCGAATCAGGTAGTCGTGCCCCGACCCATCGAACTTGTAGTCGTAGACCACTGAGACGCCGCGCGAGTTGCGGTTCGAGTCGTTGGGGATGTGCCAGACGAGCCGCGGCTTCGCCGGATCGCCCACGTCGAGGATCGACGTGCCGTTCCACTCGTCTTTCCCGGTGATCGGATTCCGCTTCGGCTTGTCGTCCCAATAACTCTCGTGATGACCGACGTAGGCCCAGCTGCCGTTGGCCTGATCGGACAACGTCGTGACGACCAGCGACTCACGGCCCTGCAGATCGTGATAGCCGACGAGCTTCACGTTCCGCGCATCGTCGGCAAGCGGGTCGGCGGGACGCGAGGTGGCCGCCGCCCCCTCTTCGACCGGCCCTCGACAGCCGGTCGACACGCTCACGGCAGACGCGGCGACGAGCAGGATGCAAGCGATGTGCGTGCGCATTCGTTCAATCCCTTCGTGCGTTGAGCCTCCAACGGCTGCGATGGCGTGGATACCACGTCACTGCGGGGCGACTCCTGCCGAACGCGTGCCCCCGCGAGCGCGCAGCATGTGCTGCGCGCCCAGCGAGAGACACCCGACGACTCCTCCCGCCAGGAACGCGTTGGGCTCGGCGAGCCAGGCGGCCAGGTAAGCGAACGCGAACCCCAGGAGCTCGAGGCCCGACAGTCCGAGTGCGAACGAGCGAGCGTACTCGATTCGGCCGCTGACACCGTCGTGCGCGAGAATCCGTTTGAAGATGTACAAGTTGCGCACGTGTCTGACATGAACGGCCGCTTCGACCAGGACGAGCGCGCCGAGGCCGAACGCATATGCACTTGCGGCTTCCTGGCGAGACACCGACCACAGGGCGACGAGCACGCTGACTGACGCCACCAGCGCCACGACGAACCGTGGGCTCATCCACCGCAGTGCATCGACGTCCTTCTGGTAATACGGCGTCAGCTCGTAGCTGCCCTCGAACGCGACGACGTGCTGAACGCCGCCCCGATACATCCGCGCGCAGGTCAGGGTGCACCAGTAGTCGGAGATATAGAGCACGACCCAGAGCAGCACGCCGGGCCAGAGCGTATCAGTGAGCGGGTGCATCGTTCAGGACGCGCACCGGAGACTTCTCAGAGCGATTTCACGAACTCGACCATCGCGGCGTTCACCTCGGCCGCGCGCTCTTGCTGCGTGCGATGACCACACCTGGGCAGAAGGATCGTGCGCCGAAGCTTTGGAACGGACGACGATAGAGTGTTGACGGCGTCGGAGTATCCCGGAAACGTGAGCACCGAGTCGCGGTCTCCGGCCATGAACAGCGCTGGAATGGCCACCGTCTGGCCAGCGAAGGGCGCCAGCAGCTCCCAATTGCGATCGATATTCCGATACCAATTCAGTCCGCCGCGAAAGCCGGCGCGCGTGAATTCAGCGATGTAGAACTCGAGGTCGCGCTCCGTTAGCCACTGCGGGAGCGATTCAGCGGCCAAGCGAGCGTCGAGCCAGCCCGCGCTTCGCGGGACCATGCCTCCGGATACACCTTCCCCCGACAGCAACAGTCGCATCGTTTTTCGCACATCACGTTCGAGTTCGGCCTCGGCAACGCCCGGCGTTTGGAAGTACAGCTGATAGAAGATCGCGCTCTCGGTTTGAGGCATCGCCGAGGTCGGACGCATCGAACCACGAGGCCGGAACGGAACACTGAGCGCGATGACTGCCCGGAAGCGATCGGGACGAAGCATGGCGGCGTTCCACGCGACGGTGGCGCCCCAGTCGTGACCAACGATGACGACAGGATCTCGACCCAGCGCGTCGGCGATGCCGACGACGTCGCCGACCAGATGCAGCACGGTGTACTGGTCAATCTCGGGAGGGCGATCGGTTTGGCCGTAGCCGCGCATGTCTGGCGCGACGGCATGAAACCCTGCGGCGGCGAGCGCGGGCAGCTGATGCCGCCAGGAGTACCACGATTCCGGAAACCCGTGGCAGAGCAGCACGACCGGTCCCTGCCCTTGCTCGGCAAGATGGATCCGGATGCCGTTGGCCGTGATGGAACGATGCGTCGTGGAGTCCTGACGCTGCGCCGCGGCCCGCACAGCGCCAACCGGCAGCAACGACGCCGCGAGACCGCTCAACGCCGCTTGCGCGATGAACCCACGCCGAGAGACTACCGTCGACATGTTTTCGCCTCGCCGGAGCGACATGCTAGCGATCTTCTCGAACGACCGCAACAGCGTTGACGGAGCAACGGTTCGACAGGAGATACCGGGGTCTGTTGCTCTTTTTCGTCCTCAGTTCCGAAGATCTACGGACCACAAGCGAGATTCAGGAGTCCTCGAACGTCAGGCAGCTGCTCCGTCCGCGCGATCGTGCTCGCGAGGGCGTCGCGCTCGGCCGCCGGCAGGAAGCCGCTGGCGTTGTCGTCGAACTTCGCCCGCAGCTCCTCGTCGGTCATCGGGTTCTCCGCCGATCCGCGGTTGTACTCTTCGACCTCCTCGATCACGCGGCCATCGGTGAGCGTCACGCGGACGGCGCCCTTGAAGCGGCCGGGCCCCGGGAACGACGCGTCGACGTGATAGCGGACCTTGCGTGCCAGCGCGAGCACCTCGGGATTCAGGCGACTCGAATCGTCATACGCCTGCTTTCCTAACTGTCCCGTAGAGAGCGCTTCCGCCAGCGTGTATTGGAGGCATACGCGGCAGTGTGCGCGCGAGGCCGGCGCACATTTCTCGTCGACCGGCTCGCACACGATCGACACGTTGAACTCCGCCACCGGGCAGTCGATGCTCGCGACGTCGCGGTGCGTGATGCCGTGCTGATGACGCACGCGGAGAATCGCCGAGACATAGGGATGCAGCACGTGTGCGGTCGGAAACGGCTTGAACGACGCGTTGCGGCTCTCCCAGTACGTGCCCAGCCGCTCGCCGATGCGATCGAAATCGCGCGCCACCGAGAGATCCTGCAGATGCGATGCGAACAGCCCGAAGCGCCCTTCGAAAATCCTGGGTGGTCCCGTGACGCCGGCGCGCGCGAGCATCGCCGCCGCGATGCCGCTCTGCGCCGCCCATCCGGAGTGCAGGAACTTGGTGTCGGTCCCGTCCACCCAACACTCGAGCACGCCGGCAGCGAAGCTGCCGCACGTTCCCGCGGCGTACGCCAGCTGCTGCGCGTCGAGTCCAAGCAGGCGGCCCGCACCGTAGGCGATGCCGAACGGCGCGAACAAGCCGGTCGGGTGAAATCCGCGCCGGTGGAACTGCCCCGACGACACGCTCCCGACGCGGCACGAGATCTCGTTCGCGATCGCAATCGCCAGAATCAGGTCGTGTCCCGAGATCGTCTGCGTCTCCGCGAGTGCCAGCCCCGCTGCGACCGCCGGACTGCTCATGTGCACGATCGACTCGTTGTGCGTGTCGTCGAACTCGAGCGCCTGCGGCAGCGCGGCGTTGGCAAACGCTGCAGTCGTCACGCCGACACGATCGCGCGCCCCGATGATGCGCGCAGGGCCTGGCGGTGACATCGCGATCGCCGCCGCCGTCGTCGCGCGGCCGAACGGCGTCTCGGCACCGGCATAGGCCAGGCCAATGACGTCGAGGATGCGTCGCTTCGTCGCCTCCACGACGTCGTGGGGCAGGTCCTCGAACGCGACGCGCGACACCCACTCCGCAACCTGGCTGGCGAGCGGCGGCATCATTCGCCCGGCGCGAAGCGGCGCAGCGACCACGCGAGCACGGCCGCGAGCACGAGAAAGCCGCTCATCGCCAGGAGACCTGCGGAGAACGAGCCGGTCTCATCTCTGAGCCATCCAAAGACATACGGGCCGACGAACCCACCGGTGGTGCCGATCGAGTTGATGAACGCCAGACCGCCGGCAGCGGCCATGCCCGTGAGGAAGCGCGGCGGGATCGTCCAGAAGATCGCGCGGGCGCCGTTCACGCCCGTCACCGCCACCGCCATCCAGATGACCGACGCCCAGAAGTTGTCGCGGAACAGAATGGCACCGAGGAAACCGCAGGCCGACAGGGCGCACGCGAGCGCCAGGTTGACCACCTTGCTCGCGCCGCGATCGACGTGTCCCGCCCACAGAATCATTCCGATCACCGCGGCCAGGTAACACGCGCTGCTGACGAAGCCGACCTCCACATCGGTCAGGTTGCCTTCGCGCAGCATCAGCGGCAGGAAGATACCGATGCCGTACGACCCGACGAGGAACCCGAACTGCACCAGCGCCAGGATGAGCACACGAACGTCACGAACGGCTGCCCCCAGATGCCGCACCTCGCGAGGACGCTGCTCGGCCGCGAGCCGCTCACGCACGATGCGACGCTCGTCGTCCGTGAGCCACGACACGTCCTCCGGACGATCGGCGAGCAACCGCAGCAGGCTGAGACCGATGAGGACGACGGGCAGTCCTTCGAGGATGAACATCCATTGCCATCCGGCGATGCCGGCCAGGCCGTCCATCGTCAGCAGCCACCCCGAGATCGGCCCACCGATCACCGACGACACCGGAATGGCGACCATGAACCACGCGATCATTCGCGTGCGGTACTGCGCGGGAAACCAGGTCCCCAGATAGAACGCGACGCCCGGGAAGAAACCGGCCTCGGCGGCCCCGAGCAGCAGGCGCAGGGCGTAGAAGCTGTTGGGCCCCACCGCGAGCGCGGTCGCCGCCGACATCAACCCCCAGGTGATCATGATTCGCGACAGCCAGACGCGCGCGCCGACGCGATAGAGCGCGATGTTGCTCGGGACTTCCAGGAGGCAATACCCGACGAAGAACACGCCGGCGCCGAAACCGAACTCGGTCGCGGTCAACCCGATCGCCTGGTTCATCGTCAGCCCGGCGAAGCCGACGTTGTTGCGATCGAGGTAGTTGAAGATGTAGGCGAGGATGAGGACGGGCATGAGCCGCCACCCGATCTTCGCGAACACGCGGCGTTCCGCGTCGGGTGCCGACGACGTGGCGGCGGGCAGAGTCACCTGAGGAGCTAGGATTCTACCCTCTACGACTTTTCAAATCCCCGCACCGATGGCAATCGCTTGAGACCGGCCTCGACAGCGATGTCGAGCCGATTCTCGGGCGGCGGGAGCGGGCATGTCGTGTACGGTGAGTACGCGCACGGCGGGTTCATCGCCATGTTGAAGTCGAGCACAGTGAACTCGCGAGGCTTGACGCGCGTGGGCGACAGGATCCGATAGCCGCCGTAAGTAGATTTACCGTTCGTCTGGTCCTTGAACATCACGAAGAACGGCTCGTCCGGTCCCGAGTCGAATGCAGTCAGGCGCCACTCGCGATCGGCAAGGCGGAAGACCAGCTGACCCGTGGCCGTGAAGTCGACGGTTCCGCCGCGCACGTCGGACACCTTGACCGTCCTCGGCGTGTCGAACGGGTCGAACCGCGCCGCGACACGCCAACGGGTGTCCGGCGCGAACGCGTCGACCGTGGGCGGCTGTTTCAACGCCGGATGGGCCTCGTCGAAACCGGTCACGAACAGACGGCCGCCGGGCATGCCTTCGACAATGAGCGACACCGAACCGATTGCCATGCCTTCGGTGTACTCCGTCGGCGCCGTCACAGCCTTGCCATCGGCGAGCCGCAGCGGCGATCGGGGTGCTGGCACGACCGTGACCTTCTCACCCTGGCGGCGGAGCACGCCGGCGTTGGAGGGCGCGACGGATGCCGGCAGGACGATCGGTAGCGATGCGTCAGACCCGAAGGGGTTGTCACCCTCCGTGAGGGGCCAGATGCCGACGATCGCGAGGATGCTGGCGACGCCTTCCTGCTGCTGCTGACGCCAGGTGTCGTACTCCTTCTGATACGCAGCAGGATCGACCGCTGGTGGTTCGGGCCAGGATTGGCGCGCACACGCCGTGGTCGTGCAGATGAATAGGAGCAGAGACGCCAAGCGTGATCGGAACAACGAAGTACCTCCAACGCTTCAACGCCGGGCCTAAAAGGCCCGGCCTACACTGCAAGCCCGGCTTACACGTGCCCGCTTACAACACCGCTGACGGACGTGCCACTCGCGCGTGGGCGGGCACGGCTGCGTTGACCACGTCCCCCACGTCCTCGAGCGCGTCGATGCGCCAGCACAGGTCGATCAGCCGATCGACGTCTGCAGCGGCCAACACCATCACCGCCTGATCGCGGAACTTCTCCTCGAGCTGACGATCGCTGAGCGGCCGATGAATGTTGCCGAGCGATTGCTCGACGAACTTCGTCAGACGGCGGCCGTCCTTCAGTTCCACCTCGATGTGCGCCTGATCCTCGGTGATCGACGGATCGCCAACCGCCGTGGCCGATTCACGCACGCGCTTGATCGCGGGATCATTGACCGCTTCGTCGGTGTACTCGCGCAAACCGCCCTTCCCACGAACGAGCCCCACCGCCGCGCCGTGATACACCGAGAACTTGCCCTGCAGCCCGCGTGAGATGTTCTGCTGGTTGCACAGGTCGAGCACGAGCGGCGCGACGCGCAGACGGACGGCGACGATCGACGCCGGGTCGGGCTGGTGCTGGTCGTGAATCTGAATGGCGCCGTCGATCGTCGGATGATTGACGATGCCGCAGGGGAACGGCTTGTAGGTGTTCTCGCGCAGATCGAAGTCGACGCCGAGCCGCGTGCCGATCTTCGAGAGATCGCGCGACGCCGCCAGCACGTGCGCGAACCCGCGGGGGCCCTCGATGCCGCGCTCACCCGACGTGAATCCGGCCTTCGCCAACAGGGCCGCGGCGTAGCCGTT
>DASRJR010000368.1:0-8662 GCA_035649395.1 Vicinamibacterales bacterium | reverse complement strand
CTGGCGGCGCTCGCACTGGCGCTCGCAGCCGTGGGCATTCATGGGGTGCTCACATGTAACGTCGCGCAGCAACGGCGAGAGATCGGCGTGCGCATGGCGCTCGGCGCCGACGGACACCGTGTGCTGCGTGGCGTCGTCGCGCAGGGCGTGCGGCTGACGGGCGTCGGGCTCATCGTGGGATTCGCCGCCGCCATCGCGATGGGCCGGTTCCTGACGGGATTGCTCTTCGGCGTCACCCCGACGGACGTCCCGACTCTGGTTGCGGTCATCGCGGTCCTTGGCGCTGTCGCGGCGTTTTCGATCTGGCTGCCCGCGCGGCGCGCGGTGCGGGTCGATCCACTGGTGGCGCTCAGACAGGAATAGGCATTGTGTCCTCCGTCCTTGCCGCGCTTCTTACCGCGCTGCTTGTCGCGCAGTCCGTGCCAGGCTCAACGTTTTCGGCAAGGAATCGGGCGTTCGTCAACGGGCGCGTGTTCAACGGACAGCGCTTCGTTGCCGAGCCGCTGTATGTCACGGCGGACGGCCTGTTCTCGCGCACGCGTCCGGCGGACGCCGAAGTCATCGATTTGGCCGGCGGCTACGTGGTTCCGCCGTTCGGCGAAGGACACAATCACAACATCGACAGCGAGGCGGCGATCGATCGGTATCTGAAAGCCGGCATCTTCTTCGTCAGCAACCCGAATACCCACCCCAAGCAGCACTCGACCCTGCACCCGCGGTTCAACTCCCCATCAGGCGTCGATGTCCGATTGGCCGGCGGCGGTCTCACAGCCACGGGCGGCCATCCGTTGTTTGTCGTGCAGCGCAACATCGATCGCAAGATATGGACGGAGGCGGACGGCGAGGGCGCCTTCTACCATGCCATCGACTCCGCGGATGATCTCGCCAGGAAATGGCCGGCCATTCTCGCGGGCCGTCCCGACTTCATCAAGATCTACCTGCTCTACTCCGAGGAGTTTGCCCGCCGGCGCGACGATCCAGCGTTCAACGGATGGAAAGGCCTCGACCCGGCCCTCGTGCCGCTGATCGTCCAGCGTGCGAAGGCAAGCGGACTACGTGTGGCGGCGCACGTGGAAACAGCCGCCGATTTCCGCGCGGCGGTTCGTGGCGGCGTCGACGAAGTGGCGCACCTTCCAGGCTTCCGACCACCCCTCCGCGAGCGTCCGTTCTACCCGAACCTCGATGCACACCGGCTCACGGCCGCGGACGCACAGGAGGCCGCGCAACGGCGTGTCACGGTGGTGACCACGGTCAGCGACCTCCTCGACGCGACTGAACGCGGACGACGCGGGTTTACACCGCCTGACTCCCAGGCATTTCGAGCGCTTATCCGGAACAACCTGTCGGTGCTGAAGACGGCCGGCGTGTCGATTGCGTTCGGCACCGACAACTACGACAAGACCAGCGACGAGGAGGCACGCACGATCGCCGCACTCGATCTCTTCTCGCCCCTCGAGGTGCTGCGAATGTGGTCCGTGATCACGCCGACGATGATCTTCCCGATGCGCAAGATCGCGCGTCTCGAGCCTGGCTATGAGGCGAGCTTTCTGGTACTCGACGGCGATCCGACCCGCAGTGTGGAGAATCTTTTCCGCATCGTCACGCGCGTCAAACAAGGAGTGGTGCTGTCGGTTCCGCCATCTCCGGCACGGGTGACGGAATAAGACAAGCACTAGTCAGGCGTCGGCATTTCGGCGCTGTCGATGACCAAGACCTCGACCGGTCCTTTGTCGTTTTCGAGCTTGAGGCCGAGCTGTTCGCGGATCGCGGTGACGAGTGAGGGGCTGTCGGATGGCGGCAAGTTCGCGGCACCCGGCGGCACATTCACACCAGCTTGCGAGGCGATTCGCAGCAGCACTTCAGGATCGAACGTCAACTCGTAATCGTAGAGCCCGGTCAATCCTGTCTTGTCAGACACCGGTTTGTTCAGCGCCTGCGTGAGCAACTGGACAACCGGGACCAGAGTCTGACCGGTGGCGCTCAGACCGGCACCATTGGCGCTGCCGACCGGCGCGATGCCGCACTCTCCGGGTTTGGGTATGACGGACGCGAGTGCGGCAGGCCCGCCTTTGAGAACGGCTTCCGCTCGTTTGCGCTGGTCTTCCTCCAGTTCCTTGCCGGTGCATTTGGAGGTTGTGGGCTTCAAATTCGGGCCCACCCTACCATCGCTGCGCGCGACCAGCAGCGTACTGATGGGCATCTCCCGCATCTCCGTGTGCGTCTTCAGCTTGAACCGCTCGGCCAGCAACGCCTTGACCATTGGCCCAAGTTGCTCCATCGTCGCGCCGTCCTCTCCCTTGGCAACGATGTCGAACTTCTGAGAAGCCTGCCATGCCGGGCCGCCAACGATCTGAAATTCCTGAAAGCCGTAGAACATCCGAATCAGCAAGCGCAGCGAAACGTTCGTTGCCGATAGCCGGCCGCCACCTTGCGGTCGCACGATCGGGATCTGTCCAAGCGGCCCAGGTGCGTTCGGGTCGCTCAACTTGACCGACGCCACTTCGAACCTGGGCGCCGGCGCTTGGGCCTGCTGCGCCGCTACGCCGGTGAGCGCGACCGCGATGCCGATCGTTCCAAGGAGCAGCGTTCGAGTCATGACTCCACGAGTCCCTTTCCTTCGGTGCAGACGTATCGCCGGCCCGCTCGCAGCTTCGTGAATTCCTCGTTTCGCCCGTTCGGCCACGCGATCGTGACCCGATCGATCACGTCGTGTGTGCCGACGCCGAACGTGACGGGCAGTTCCGACTGGGACAAATAGCTCGACCCGCCCTTGACCGTGCGCGATTGCGATGTCCCACCATGAACGATCCGCACAAGGGCGCCGATCGCATCGCGGTTCGACGCCGTGCCGATCAGCTTGAATCGAATCGAGCGATTCCCACCCATCTGATCGTTGCGAAAGAGTACTGCTGGACCGTTGTTGGTCGTCATCAGCAGATCGACGTCGCCGTCGCCGTCGAAGTCGCCGAGCGCGAGGCCGCGTCCGACGCGCGGTTGCGAGAACGTGCTACCCGCCTGGGTCGACACTTCCCGGAACGAGGCGTTGCCCTGATTGAGAAAGAGCAGCGGTGCCTGCGAATACCCGACGTTGCCTCGAATGTTTCGCACGGTTTCGTCGATGTGCCCGTTGGCCACGATCAGATCGAGCATGCCGTCGAGATCCAGGTCTGCAAACACGCATCCAAAGCCGAGCCGATTGAGCGATGGCGTGCCGACGCCGGCGCGCCGTGCGACGTCTTGAAACGTCCCAGACGGCTGTGGACGATACAAGCCGATCATCTCGTTGTCGAAATTGGTCACGGCGAGACCGCTGCGGCCCGAGTTGTCGAAGTCGGCGGCATCGACCCCCATGCCGGCACGCGCTTTGCCATCTTCGCTGAGTGCGACTCCAACCTCGAGCGCCACGTCCTTGAACCGCCCGTTGCGAAGGTTGCGATAGAGCTTGTTTGGCTGTGTGTCGTTGGCCACGAAGACGTCGGGCCACCCATCCTGGTCGTAGTCGATCAGCGTGACGCCGAGCGACTTCGAGCTCGAATCGAAGATGCCGGAGGTGGCTGTGACGTCTTCGAACGTCCCATTGCCGCGGTTGCGGAACAGCCAGCAGGTCTCGCCGCGATACGCCTCCGGCGTGCAGTAGGACTTCTGCTTGCCGTCGAGGCTGCAGAAGACATCGTGCTCCGCCGTCCACTTCACGTAGTTGCAGACGAACAGATCGAGCAGCCCGTCGCGATCGAAGTCGAACCACATCGCCGAGGTACTGAACGCTTGACGGCGATCCAGGCCGCTCGTCTTCGTGACGTCGATGAAGGTGCCCTTCCCGGTATTTCGAAAGAGACGGTTCTGTCCGACGCACGTGACCAGCAGGTCGGGGAATCCGTCGTTGTCGAAGTCGCCGACGGCGACGCCCATCCCGTACATCTCGACATCGAGTCCCGCCGCGCGCGTGACGTCGGTAAACGTGCCGTTGCGGTTGTTGTGAAAGAGGCGAAGCGTCGAACGGCCGCCGCCTTCGCCACGGCTACGGCGAGCGCCGCCTCCGCCAAGGCTACGGCGAGCGCCGCCTTCGCCAAGGCTACGGCGAGCCAGGCTTTGGTCGGTGGGCCACTCCATGCCGTTCACGAGCAGGATGTCGGGCCAGCCGTCGGCGTCGTAGTCGAGAAACGCGCACCCAGAACCGAGCGTTTCGGGTAAGAGCTTCCCGCCATAGGCGCCGCTGGTATGCCGGAACTGCAGCCCCGCCGCCGCGGTCACGTCGACGAGTCGAAACCCGATTGGTCGCGGAGACTGTGCGAACAGCGACGAGGGCAGTGCCGCCCAGGCCGCCCCCGCGCCGCAGTGAGAGAGAAAATCGCGGCGATTCACAACGGATTCACTAGTCCGTTCTGCAGCGCGTAGACCACGAGCTCGGCCGTCTTGTGCACCCCCAACGTGTTCATGATGTTGGCGCGGTGCACGGCGACGGTGTTCGCGCTCAGCTCGAGCTTTTCGGCGATCTGTTTATTCGACAGCCCATCGCAAATCAGCTGCAATACCTCGAGCTCGCGCGGCGTCAGCCGCTTGTTGCGCTCACCCGAGAGCGGCGCGGGCTGTGCGAGTGCCGGGTCTAAGACGGTGTCACCGGCAGCGACACGCTTGACCGCCGCCGCCAGGTCGAGATCGAGCGCGTTCTTGAGGATGTAGCCGCGAGCCCCGGCCGCCATGGCCTGGCGCACCAGCGTTTCTTCAGCGTGCATGCTGAGCATCAGGATCTTGGCCGCCGGCGTGCTCTTCATGATCGTGCGCGTCGCGGCGAGGCCGCTGGTGCCCGGCATCGCTGCATCCATCACGATCACGTGCGGCCGGAGCTCCGTCGTCAGCCGGATCGCCTCGTCGCCGTTGCTGCCTTCGCCGACGACGGCGATGTCCGGGTCGTCTTCGAGGAGGCGGCGGAAGCCGCGGCGCACGAGCGCGTGGTCGTCGACGAGGAGGACGGTGATCTTATCGGCCATACGTTCACGCGCGGGGTGACGCCCGCGCTACGAGACCTCAGGTCAAATGTAGAGCGGAGGCTTCAGCTTCCGCGGCGGTTTTCAACGGCACAATCAAGCGCACGCGCGTGCCGCCAGCCGAGGGCCGATCGAATTCCAGGGTGCCGCCGACGATCGCCGCGCGCTCGCGCATCGCGACGAGGCCGAGTCCCTGTCGCGACCGGTCCGGCTCGAGGCCTTTCCCGTGGTCCTCGACTTCCAGCTCCAGTGTAGCGATGTTGATACGCAGACGCACCACGGCCGCGTGGCTGCCCGAATGGTGCGCCACGTTGCTGAGCGCTTCCTGCAGCACGCGGTACACGTGAATACCGACGGTCGCGTCGATCGGCGCGGCGGTGCCAGAGCGTTCGTATTTCACGCTGATTCCAAGCTGCTTCTCGACGGTCGTGAGATACCAGTCGACGGTGCTCTCGAGGCCGAGCTCTTCGAGAATCGACGGGTGCAGCGTCTGCGACAGGCCGCGGACGTTGTCGAGCGCCGTCTGCGCGACCTCGCGGATCTCGCGAAGATCGGCGCGCAGCGTCGATCCCTCGGGCGCCTGATGGCCCGCCCGCCCCAGCATCGAGCCGATGGCCGTCAGGATCTGGCCGAACTCGTCGTGCAACTCGCGTGAGATCTCGCGCAGTGTCGACTCGCGCGTCGCAATCAGCCGTTGTGCCAGCTCACGGCGTTCGTTCGAAAGCGCAGCGAGCCGGGCGAACAGCCGGCGATTGGAGTGGATCAGATACAAGCTGGTGGCGACGATCGCTGCGAGAGTGGCCGCGAGGAACCAATAGACCTGACGCTGCACGCTCGCGTAGATCTCCTGGACCTGCTGCGCCGTCTGTTCCTCGCTTTCGTTGTTCTGGACAAGCAGACGCGCGACCGCGGTGCCGAGCGCGGCCTGCCTGGCCTGGAGCGACAGCCGGATCTGCGCGCGCGCCTCGTCGGCGCGTCCCGCGCGTGCGAGCTCGAAGATGCGATCGGACGCGTCCCAGAACTGTGCCACCGAATTGGCAAGGAATTGTCGCTGCTCGGGCGTCTGACGCGCCAACGCGACCTCGCCCTGCCGCTTCAGCGCATCGTCGAGGTCGGTGCGGATGCGTGCGAACTGGTCGGACCAGGCGGTCAGCGGATACGGCTCCTCGTTGTCGAGCATGTCGCGCATCGCCAGCCCGAGCTGGTTGAGATCGTTCTGGATGCGCAGTAGCTGCAGCGAGTCGCGCCGGTTGCGATCGGTGAGATCGGTCTGAAGCCGGCGCAGCCCCGAGATCTGCTCGGAGATGTACCACGAGTACGCCACGACGGTGGCCAATGTGATGACGAGCCCGAGGAGCAGAGCCGTCGTTGGCGAGCGGCCCGAACGCGTCGTCACGGCGGTGCGGTCCTGTCGGATGCGACACGCGCCGCGCGCCGATGAAGCAACAGCCGCGTCCACAAGATGCCGACGATGACGAACGGGCCGAGATACCACGCCAGCATGTACGGGGCGGGCCGCAGATCGTAGGTCGCGTCGACACGCGAGTCCACTGCTCCGCGACCAAGAGGGCCGTCGATGTCGACGTGAACCGAGAACGGTCCCTCGTGGTCGAACACCACGGAGGCGAACTGGTTGGTGAGGTCACCGCGAACGGCGGCGGCGCTCGTATTCAGAGCCGACTCCGGCGCGCGAGGCCCCGCGGGTCCGGCGGTCGTGAGAGGCCGCACCGACACGCGAGCGTGCGTTCCTGACGGAATCGACTGCCCATCCATGGCCGGCTCGATGATCACCCAGAACTGCCCGGCGGCGACGCCGTCGTCAGTCGCGTCTGGATCCGTCCAGACGGAGATCACATAGGGTCCTCGCATTTCGCTCGTCACGATAGGAAACGGCGGTCCTGAATGTGCTGCGACGGATGACGTCAACGCGAGCATGATCGCGATCGTAGATGCAGCCCTTGGCGTGTCTTTCGAATCGGTGTTTTGCGTTCCGTCCTCGGTCCTTGGTGCTTGGTTCTTCGTCCGTCCCTGGTCCCTGGTCCTTCGTTGCGGATTGAGGCAACGGACCACGGACCAAGGACCTGGGACGGACCAAGAACGAAGGCCTAAGGACCAAGGCCGGCTAGAGACATTTGAAGGACCGCGCATCATCCGAACACCGCTCGCATCTCCATCGGCTGCGAGAGGATCCAGACCGCGGTCGTCGTGAGCAGCGCGACGAGAACCAGCCATGGAACTGATGCGCGTCCGGCTGCGGCAGGGTGATCGCGCAGCGAGGTCGCGTGGACGAGGCCGGCGGATCCCGCCGCCCCCAGCAGCACGACGCCGAGCTGGAGTGGGAAGACCGATCCCGGTTGCATACCGACCCATCCCCACGCCGGCTCGCCGAACAGCGCGTGCCCGGACAGATCGATCGCGGCGCTCTGCATCACCGGCACCACGGTCGCGAGGCCGGTCAACAGATGGAAGCCGTAATGAGCCAGCCACACACCGACACCAATTGGTACGAGTGGAAACGCGTACCGCGTGATCGTGTCCCGCAACGGCGTTGCGCTGGCGGAGAGCGAACGCATCGTCCATCCGGCCCCGCCGACGAGCGCGAGCGGGACGACCACGAGTCCAATCACGAACAACAAGAGGAGAGCGGGCGCTTCGGACTGCACCCCTACGATCGCGGCCAGACGGCGCTCGACGAGCGACGAGGGCGCCGTCATCGCGAACGCGTTCAGCAGCGCGGCAAAGGTGAAGACCACGGCGAGCGCCGCGATATCGCGTCGTTGCATCAGGCGGCCGATCCCGGATCGCCGGCGCGGATCGAGCCACTCGGCGCCGGGCACACGCGTGGTCAGCGCGATGTTGTCGTGCGGACACGCCTGGACGCAGTCGAGGCACATCGTGCAGTCCAGGTTGCCGACTTTCATCGGTAGAAACAGGCTCAGCTCGCAGCCGCGGCGCTCCACGCGACGCGGCTCCAGCAGGCTGTGTCGTCCTTTGATGCAGTCCGCGGTGTGACACGTGCGGCACGTCGAGAGATCGCGCACCTGCAGTTCGGTGGGCGACATCGACGAGGCGATGAAGTTGAACTGGCCGATCGGGCACAGGTATTTGCAGAACGATGCGCCTGCGAAGACCAGGTCGACCACGAGCGCCAGCGCGAAGTAGCCGATGACGAACCATGCCGTGGCGCGCGGCAGCGACCACAGATCGAACAGCTCGTACGCGAACAGCACCAGCGCGAGCAGCACGATGCCGAGCCACTTACCCCGCAGCCGTCGCGGCCAGCGCAACGCCGGATGATAGAACCGGCGCCCGGTGTCGCGGACGAGCATCATGGGGCACGCGGTGCAGAACAGGTTCCCGGCCACGAGGAGCGCCACGATGAGCAGACCGCGCCAGTGAATCGAGGTGAGGACCGTGGCCAGGTTGCGAGGCGCGATCTGCGGACCTGTCAATCCATGCGCCACGACTGCCGCGGCGATGACGAGCAGAACGAGCTGCAGCGACAGGCGCGCGCGCCGCCAGCGGAGAAACGGGCCGAGGAGCGGCAGGCGCAGCACGTCCATCGGATTAGCCGGCAGGCCGCACGCCGGCGAGGTCGATCTGCTTGACGATCCGTGTGCCGTCGCGAAGCTGCCCGCTGACGACGAGAATCCAGTCGCCCGCCATCGTCAACTGCA
>DASRJR010000367.1:0-18585 GCA_035649395.1 Vicinamibacterales bacterium | reverse complement strand
CAGCTTGACGTGCTCCTCGAAGTCGAACGGCACGCCGGCCGGGCGGCTCGGCAGCTCCAACTCCTGATCGCCCTGGCTCTGTTCGGCGCGCTGGATGCGGCGCTCGATCTCGCGCACGTTCTCGAGGTACTGCGTCATCGTCTGCCGATCGGCGATACCGAGCTGCAGCTGCAGGTTCGACGCTTCCCGGGTGATGGCGTCGAGGATGCTGCGGTCTTCCTGAATGCGTGCCAACCGTTGCGTGGCGCTGCCACCTTGCCCGAACATCCGCTCGAACACCTTGCGCGGATTGATCTCCATCGGCAGCGGCGTCGTCGGCGTGCGCCACGACAGCGTGTTCATGTAGATGCAGCCGTAGTCGCGGTCGCACGACCCGATCAGGCCCGAGTGGTCCTCGGTCGCGATCTCCATCGAGGGCAGCGCCGTGTCCTGCCCGATGGCCTGCGCGGCGATCTGGTCGGCGGTGACGCCGGCGTAAGCATCGACGCCCTGCGTCGCCTTGGGCCGCACACCGCTCAACCACGTCGTCGGGCTCAACGAGTGCACCGCGGTGGTGTCGGCGGCGCGGTGGCCGAGGCCGCTGACGACGTTCACGTAATCACGGAACGGCTCGAGCGGCTTGAGGATGGGCGTGAACTCGAAGCCGGCGCCCTCGCTGGCGGGCATCCACTTGTCCATGATGGCGCCGTGCGGCACGTAGACGAATCCGAGGCGCGTCTTTGGGAGCGCCGCGGTCTGCGCCAGCAGCGTGCGCGCCGGAATCATCGCATCCAGCAGCGGCAGCGCCATGGTCACACCCATGCCGCGGAGGAACGTCCGGCGGGGCAGGTGCTTCTTGGTCACGAACATGGTGACTCTCCTGGGCCGCCTGAAGGCGGCCCCTACACACTGGGCCGCCTGAAGGCGGCCCCTACGTATCAATGCGACGCAACCAGGCTCTGCTGCGGGGCCTGGTCCACGGCCTTCTTCATCTGAAACGGCACGCTCTTGACGATGCCGAGCACGATCGACGAGAAGCGATAGTTCTGCTTCGCTGCTTCGTCCGCGATCGTGCGAACGGTCGGCATGTCCGACAGCTCGACGCCGCGCCCGAGGCCGTAGGTCATCATCTTCTGGGTGATCGTGCGCGCGAACATCTCGGGGCGGCGCAACACCGCCTTGCGCAGCGCGACCGGACCATCGACCGTGGTGCCGTCGGCGAGCTGCCCGACCGGATCGATACCGCCGCCTAGCTCTTTGACGCGCCACTCGCCGACGCCATCGAAGTTCTCGAGCGCCAGCCCGAGCGGATCCATCACCCGGTGGCACGTCGCGCACGTCGGCGTGCGGCGATGGTATTCGAGCCGGGCACGCAGCGACTTCGCCTCCTGACCGGCCTCGTTTTCGGGTAGGTCGGGCACGTTCGGCGGCGGCGCCGGCGGCGGCGTTCCGAACACGTTCTCGAGGATCCACTTGCCGCGCAGCACCGGCGACGTGCGGTTCGGGTACGACGTCACCGTGAGAATGCTGCCCTGTCCAAGCAGACCGCGGCGCTCGTCGTTCGTGATCTTCACGCGGCGGAAGTGACTGCCGTAGACGTTCGGGATTCCGTAGTGTCGCGCGAGCCGCTCGTTGACGAACGTGAAGTCGGCGTCGAGCAGATCGACCACGCTGCGGTCCTCGCGCATGACCGTCTCGAAGAACATCTCGGTTTCAGTGCGGAACGACTGGCGGAGCTCGTTGTCGAAGTTCGGGAAATCGCCCGGCGTCGGAATGTGCCCCTTCAAGTTGCGAAGCAGCAGCCACTGGCTCGCGAAGTTGTCGACCAGCGCGCGCGACTTCGGGTCGGCAAGCATCCGTCGCACCTGCCGCTCGAGGACCGCCGGCTGACTCAACTTGCCCTGCGTGGCGACCGTCAGCAGCTCTTCGTCGGGAATCGAGCTCCACAGGAAGAACGACAGCCGCGAGGCGAGCTCGATGTCGCTGACACGCGCCACGCTGCCCTTGACCGGTGCCGTCTCGGTGCGGAACAGGAACTTCGGGTTCGCCAGGATCAGACGGAGACCGCGTTCGATGCCGTTCTCGAACGTGCCCGCCGTGCGGCCCGCCTCGTACATCGCCAGCACCGGGTCGAGATCGTCCTTCGTCGCCGGCCGACGGTACGCGCGTCGCGTCACGGCCGTGAGAATCTTTCGGGCGCAGGCCGATTCCTCTGCGGCCGCTCGAGGCTGGCATGTGAAGACGCGTCGACGGCTGGGCGTATCGCCAGGTCCCGTCGGATCGTACGGTCCCGTCACGTTGACGTGATCGATCAACGGGATGCCGTTCATGTTCTGCAGATCGTGATCGCGCTCGTGCGGCTGCAGCGGCTCGTCGGATTCAGCCGCATTGCGGCGTACGAACGTCACACCGATCATGTGCGGCCCCGCCTTCACGGGCACGCGCGCCTTCAGCCGCTCATCGATCTTGTTCGCCGCTTCCGACATGTTGGTGTCGGAGGCCCGATTGTCCGCGTCGCCGCCCACGATCGTGGCGAACACGCGCTCGCCGTCGACCGAGATCTCGACGAGATGCGCGAACTCGAGCCCCTTCATGTACCCGACGATGTTGCGAAGCAGGATGACGCCGAACTCGTAGGTCGCGTCTTGCGGGAAGTTGTGTTTGAAGAGCATGCCGCCACGCGTACCCAACGGAAGCCCGTCGACGTGGTCCTCCTGCGAGTCATCGGGCGGAATGCGGTAGGCCAGGCGAAGAACGTCGCGATCGGAGCCGACGGCGAGGCTAGCGATCTGGCGCGCCGCGGCGAGGTACTGCTCGAGCAGCGACGGCGACACACGCAGCACGCCCGCGATGTTGTCGAACCCGTGACTCTCGTCGTCGGCCGGCAGCAGATCGGCGACGTCGACGTCGAGGTCGAGCAGATCGCGGATGGCGTTGCCGTATTCGGTGCGGTTCAGGCGATGCACCGGCTTGTGGCCGGGATCAGGCGACGGCAGGGCGGCGCGGTTCAGCGTCTGTTCGAGGCTGACGGTGAAGCGCTCGAGGGTCGGCTGATCGGGACGGGGCATCCCCTGAGGCGGCATCATCCCGCCGCGAAGCTTCAGGGCGACCTTCTCCCATACGTCGGCGTGCGCGCCTGCCTCGGCAGGGCTGAGGCCTTCCAGGGACAGGCCGCCGGTCTTCAACCGTTCGCTATGACACGTGACGCAGTACTGCTTGACGATTGCCGGATCGGGCGGTGTCGCTTGAGCTTGTGTCTGGATACGTAGAGCGCCGGCTTTAGCCGGCGCCGTGTCCGCGGACGCTGAAGCGTCCGCTCTACCCACGGCAGCGGATGGATTGGCCGGCGATTGCGGCGAACGGGCCGCGTCGATGCTGCCGGACGACCAGGCGGAAACGGCCGCCAAAGCACATCCAGCCGCGATCAACGTGCGCTGCATCCGTCGCGATTTCATCATCTCTAGCTACGCCAGAAGGCCGTGAACTATAACATTACGGCTCGGGGCACACTCCTCCCGAGGCAAGACCCCAATTATGACGCTTAAGTTCATGTGCGCGCTAGGGATACTGTGCCTTACGATGGCCGCATTCGCGCAGCAGCGCTGGCTTCGTCCGGATGAGCGACTCACGCTCGCCGAGGGACCCGCCACGGAGTTCCCGCTCCCGACTCCCGGCAGCGGTCCGACGACCATCGCGCTCGCTCAAGACGGGACCGTGTGGTTCACCGAAAGCGCTGGTAACCGTATCGGCCGGATGAACCCCGACGGGTCCGCGCTGCGGGAATTTTCGCTGCCCAATCCGAACAGCTCGCCGCGCATCATTGCCCTGGGTGCCGATGGCAACATGTGGTTCTCGGAGCACACGGGCAATCGCATGGGCCGGATCGCGCCCGATGGCACCATTGCCGAGTTCGCAATCCCGACGCCCAACAGCATGCCGCGCGCGATCGCGCTCGGCGCCGACGGCAACATCTGGTTCGGCGAGTTCGGCGGGGGCAAGATCGGCCGGATCACGCCGAAGGGCGAGATCGCCGAGTTCCAGATACCGACGCCCGACTCGGGTCCCCGCGCTCTTGCGGCTGGACCTGATGCCAACATCTGGTTCTCGGAATTCCACGCCAGCAAGATCGGCCGGATTACCCCGAGAGGCGAGATCACCGAGTTCCCCTTGCCGCGCCCGAACAGCGGCCCCGGTGACATTACTGCCGGTGCTGACGGCAATATGTGGTTCGTCGAGCTCGCTGGCCAGATGGACGGCCGCCGGCCCGACGGCAACCGCGTCGGGCGGATCACGATGACCGGGAGCATCACCGAGTTCCCGATTCCCAGTCAGATGGGATCGCCGATCAACATCGCCGTAGGCCCCGATCGCAACGTCTGGTACACGAAAGGATCGGTCGTCGGGCGGGTCACTTCCGACGGGGTGATCACCGAGTTTCCCTTGTCCGGCGCCAACGTGGGGGCGACCGGCCTGACGGCGGGCAGCGATCGGCAGCCGCCGCGCAGACTCGGGACTAGACTATGGGTCGCTGAATCGGCGGCAAACACGATCGCCTATCTGAGTTTCAAGTGACATGAATCGGTTGCTAAGCGCTGTCATCTGGATTGGTGTTGCGGTACTGGGAGCCGTGGCGTTCGGCTACATCGCGTTGGCGCGCGGAGAAACAATCGGCGCCGCGTGGCTCATTGTCGCCGCCGTCTGCAGCTATCTCGTCGCGTATCGCTTCTACTCTCGCTTCATCGCGGTCAAGGTGTTCGAGCTCGACGCACGCCGCGCGACGCCGGCCGAGCGGTTGAACAACGGACGCGACTTCCATCCGACGAACAAGTGGATCCTGTTCGGCCATCACTTCTCGGCGATCTCGGGCGCGGGTCCGCTGGTCGGCCCGACCTTGGCCGCACAGTTTGGCTTCCTCCCCGGCACCATCTGGTTGATCGCGGGCGTGGTCCTCGGTGGTGCGGTTCAGGACTTTCTGATTCTGTGCGCGTCGATCCGGCGCGACGGCAAGTCGCTCGGACAGATCGCGAAGGAGGAAGTGAACCCGGTCGCCGGTCTCGCGGCGATGGTCGCGATCTTCGCGATCATGATCATCCTGCTCGCTGTCCTCGCGCTCGTCGTCGTGAACGCGCTGCGCGACAGCCCGTGGGGATTGTTCACGCTGTCGATGACGATCCCGATCGCGCTGATCATGGGCTGGTGGATGAATGCGGTACGGCCCGGCAAAGTCGCCGAAGCGACCGCCATCGGCATTGCCCTGCTGCTCGCGGCGCTGATCGGTGGCCAGTGGGTGTCGCAGCATCCGACCTGGGCATCGGCCTTCACCTGGCCGGGCACGTCGCTGTCGTGGGCCGTCATGGTGTACGGCTTCATCGCGTCCGTCCTTCCCGTCTGGCTGCTGCTGGCGCCACGCGACTACCTGTCGGCGTTCATGAAGGTCGGCACGATTCTGATTCTGGCGGTGGCGATTCTTCTCGTGATGCCGACGCTGAAGATGCCGGCGGTGACGCAGTTCATCGACGGCAGCGGTCCGGTGTTCGCCGGCAAGCTGTTCCCGTTCGCGTTCATCACGATCGCCTGCGGCGCGGTGTCCGGATTCCACGCGCTCATCTCGAGCGGAACGACGCCGAAGATGGTGTCGTGCGAGCCGGACGCGAGGCTCGTCGGCTACGGCAGCATGTTGACCGAGTCGCTGGTCGGCGTGATGGCGATGGTCGCGGCGGCGACGCTCGATCCGGGCGTCTACTTCGCGATGAACGTCGGGCCGGCGACGCTCGGCGCCACCTCCGAGACCGCGGCCCAGACGATCGCGCAATGGGGGTTCATGGTCAGTCCCCAGCAACTGAACGATCTGGCACGGCAGATGGGGGAAACGACGCTGCTGTCGCGCACCGGCGGCGCGCCGAGCCTCGCGGTCGGCATGGCTGCGATTCTCGGGAATGTCTTCACCGGCCCAGGCCTCGCGCTCTGGTATCACTTCGCGATCATGTTCGAGGCGGTGTTCATCCTGACGACGATCGACGCGGGCACGCGCGTCGGCCGCTTCATGCTCCAGGAGCTGCTCGGCCACATCTACGCCCCGCTTGGCCGCACGTCGTGGTACCCGAGCATCCTGCTGTCGTCGCTGCTCGTGGTCCTGGGCTGGGGCTACTTCCTGTATCAAGGCGTCGTCGATCCGCTCGGCGGCATCAACTCGCTGTGGCCGCTCTTCGGCATCGCCAACCAGTTGCTCGCCGCAGTCGCGTTGTGTGTGGCGACGACGATCCTGGTGAAGATGGGCAAGCTGCGCTACTCGTGGGTGCCGCTGGTCCCGCTGGCGTGGCTGGCCGCCGCCACGCTCACCGCGGGATGGCAGAAGGTGTTCTCGCCCGACCCGAAGCTCGGGTTCCTCTCGCACGCGGCGTCGCTCGCCAACAGCACCGCGCCGAACACGGCCCGCATGATCTTCAACGATCGCGTCGATGCGGCGCTGGCGCTGTTCTTCATGGCGATCGTGCTGGTCGTCATCCTCGCATCCGCGCGCGAGTGGTATCTGGTCGCGGCACGGAAGAAGCGACCGCAGGTGAACGAGGCGCCGTTCGTCGAATCGCAGCTCAACGCAGCAACGATGTAACCAAACGCAAGACGCACGACTCAAAAAACCCAGAGCCGAAAGCCCAAAGCCGAGAGCCCTGCTCATGACACGACACGATCGGCGAGCGTTTCTGACGACCACACTCGGGATGGCAGCGGCCGTGCGCGTCTTCGCTCAGGGTCCGCCGCAGCCGGTCTCTCCGAATCCGACGCCGCGCGACTGGGCGCAGCCGGGGCCGATGCCGTATCCCGATCCGGACATCATCGCGCTCGCGCCCGCCTTTCGGAAGTACATCGTGTTCAACACGGTGATCAAGCGGATGCACATCGGCACGCTGTGGGCCGAAGGACCGGCGTGGAACGGCGTCGGCCGGTATCTGATCTGGAGCGACATCCCGAACAACGTGCAGATGCGATGGATTGACGAGGACAGTCGTGTGACGACGTTCCGCACTCCTGCGGGCTACAGCAACGGCAACACCTTCGATTACGAGGGGCGGCAGCTGTCCTGCGAGCATGGCAACCGGCGCGTGTCGCGATACGAGCGCGACGGCACGATCACCACGGTCGCCGACAAGTTCGAGGGCAGGCGGCTCAACTCACCCAACGACATCGTCGTGCATCCTGATGGTGGCATCTGGTTTACCGATCCGACTTACGGCATCAACGGCAACTACGAGGGATTCAAAGCGGAGTCGGAGAACAAGCCGGCGGTGTATCGCGTCGATCCGAAGACGGGGCAGGTGGCGAAAGTCGCCGACGACGTCGGCCAGCCCAACGGTCTGTGCTTCTCGCCCGACTACAAGCGGCTGTACGTGGCTGATACCGGTATGCCGCGCGACATCAAAGCGTGGGATGTGGACGGCTCGGCGCTTCGCGGAGGCAAGCGGCTCGCGCAGCTCGATATTCCGGGCACCGGCGCGCCATCGGCCGCCGACGGCATTCGCTGTGACGCGGATGGCAACATCTGGGCCGGCGCGCGGCCCGGCGTGCAGGTCGTCTCGCCCGCGGGCGAGCGCATCGGGATGATTCGGTTGCCGGAGACGTGCGCGAACGTGTGCTTCGGCGGGGCGAGGCGCAATCGCCTCTTCATGACCGCGAGTCAGTCGTTATATGCGGTGTATGTGGAGACGAAGGGCGCTCACATTGCGTGAACGGCGTAATGCAGAATTCAGAATTCAGAATTCAGACGCTGAGTCGTTTGTAAGACGTGGACGAAACGCGTTGCGCCTTTTACCCGATTCAGTGTCTGAATTCAGCAATCTGAATTCTGCATTCAGATTTCACCAACGTCCCATCATGACGGCGAGTACGAGGAACGCGATCCCACCCGAGATCGCCGAGACGATTGGCACCATGAGAGCCGCGAATGCCGAGATGACCGGCGCCTTGTCGCGAGCGTCTTGCAACATCGCGACGCTTTCCTGAAAAGAGCGATCGTGCACTTTCCGGACCATTGTCACGAAGCCAAAGAGGATCAAAGAGACGCCAAAGAGAAGCGTCAGCACGTTCATTTTTCCACCACCTGATTCTTTGACGGCGTACCACCCGCAATGGTTCGTGACGATTCGGTGACACGAGGAAATGCAGAATGCAGAATGCAGAATTCAGACGCTAAGTTGTAGGAAAGAAAGGGGTGAAAAGCATCACGCCGTTCACCCCGATTCAGTGTCTGAATTCTGACTTCTGAATTCTGAATTGCTGCTAAGCAGGAATCGCTTCGTTCGGCCTCAACAACACCACGCGATCGCGCTGATCCTGTTCGCGGACGAACTCGAGCGTGTTCTGCAGCGCGCCGATGATCGACTCGACGGCGAGCTCCGACTCGCGCCGCTTGGCGCGCAAGCCGTCGATCGCGCGCTGCACGTCTTCGAGCTGCCCCTGCGTCCGCGCCATCAACACTTCGACGTGTCCTTCGGCCTCGCGGACGATACGCGCGGCTTCCTGCTGCGCGTTCACTTTCATGTCCTCGGAGACCTTCTGCGCGCTCATCAACGCACCCTTCAACGCACCTTCGAGCTCGCGATACTGGCGGATCGATGCCTCGAGACGAATCAGGTCCTGGCGTAGACGCTCGTTCTCGCGCAGCGCCTGTTCGTAGCCGTCAGCAGCTTCGAGGAGGAACGCGTTGACCTCGGACTTGTCGTAGCCCTTGATCGCCGAGCTGAACTTGGCCTGACGCACATCGAGCGGCGTCGGGACCGAGTGGCGGTCGGGCGAGGGCAGGCGCCTGGTGTCGGTCACCTGTCCGTGGTCGTCGTTGTTGGTCATCGCGATTCTCACCCTCATCGTCGGCCACAGGGTCCAGGCCTAGGCCCCAGCGTCAGGCCTCAGTTGTCCTTACCGTTTGACCGCTCCGAGGCCTGGGGCCTGAGCCTTGGGCCCTGGAGCCTGGTTCCGAAGATGGCCGTCCCGACTCGCACCATCGTGGCGCCTTCCTGGATGGCGACTTCGAAGTCGCTGCTCATGCCCATCGACAGCTCTCGAAGCATCGCGGCCGGCACTCCCTCAGCCAGCCACCCGTCCCGCAGCTCTCGAAGTTGACGGAACCACGGGCGCGCCTCTTCTGCCGTTTCGGGCAGCGGCGGCAGTGTCATCAGCCCGATGACCTTGGCTGCGCGGCACGCCGCGGACGCTTCGAACAGCGGCGGCACGTCGGCGGGCGCCACGCCGAACTTGGTCGCCTCTCCAGCCAGGTCCACTTGAATCAGCAGCTCCAGCGCGCAGCCCGCTTCCTCGGCCGCCCGATCGAGCTTGTGCAGCACGTCGACGCTGTCGACCGACTGCACGACCGCAAACGACGCCGCGGCCTTCCGCGCCTTGTTCGTCTGCAGGTGGCCAAGCAAATGCCACCTGATTGATAGGTCGGCAGATCGTTCGATCTTCTGTAGTGCTTCCTGGACCCGGTTTTCGCCAAAGTTCCGCTGTCCGGCCTCATAGGCTGCGCGCACGGCGTCAAGCGGAAATGTCTTGGAAACGGCGATGAGACAGACCGACGAGGGGTCGCGGCCGACTGACTGAGCCGCGGTGGCGATACGCTCGCGGATGGCGGCGAGGTTGGAGGCGATCGCGGACATGGCTCTTGGCTTTGGACTCTAGGCTTTGGGCCTCGAGCTCGCGGCCAGCAATGCCGCGAGCCCGTCAACCAGCCTGAAGCCGAAAGCCAAAAGCCCAGAGCCTATTTCTTCAACATCTGCTGCAGCGCCGGCAGTGCGGCCTTCACTTCTCCAGCCTTCGGTCCGTTCGGATCGATCTTCAGATACGCCTCGAGCGCGCTCACCGCTTCGGGAATCTGGCCGAGGTTCAGCGCCGTCATGCCGAGCTGATACTGAGCCATCGCGTTGTTCGGGTCGGCTTTCGTCGCCGCTGCGAACTGGTCACGCGCCTCGGCGAACTTGCCGGCGTTGAAGAAGATCACGCCCTGGTTGTAGCTGGCCTCAGCGCTGCCACCGCCGCCGACGCCGGCGGAGTACTTAGCGGCATTGGCGCTCGCCTCGGATGCGAGATCGAATTTCTTCTGCGCGTTGTAGATGGTGGCAAGACCGGTGTAGGCATCACCGTGATCGGGCTTGAGCTCGATCACTTTCTTGAACGCCGTTTCCGCTTCCGCGTACTGCTGCTTACTCTGATAGGCGACGCCGAGGTTGTAGTAGCAGTCGACGCAGTTCGGGACCTTCGCGATCACCTCGTTGAACTTGGCAATCGCCTCGTCATGGCGCCCCGCCTTCATCGCTTCAACGGCCGCCGTCGCCGCCACGTTCACCGCCGCCGCGGCTTCCTTGTCCGCTGCGCTTGCCCCGCTGGAGGCGCTGATGGTGAAGTTGAGCTGGCTCGGCCCCTGCTTGACCGACGCGTCCTTCGTTTGCGAACCGACCCCCTGCTTCGAGGCGGTCACCTTATACCCGCCCGATTGCAACCCTACCTGAAGGAATTCGCCGTTCTTGTCGGTCTTGGTCGAGGTCTTACGATTCGAATCGGTCGACGCGAATTCGACCATCGCGTCCGGCACTGGTTTGCCCTGCGCATCCGTGACCTTGCCGCGCACCACGCTCTGCGCGAGCGCTGGTGCCGCGAACGCACAGACAACCACCAGGGCCACGACGCCGCGGAGCACTCTGATCCGCATGGAAACCCTCCAGAGGATAAAAACTGTATCCATCAGTTTACTTGAAGAAACGCTCGACTGCAGCGAGGTCCGAGATGACGGGTCCCGGCGGCAGCGTCGCCCGAAACGCCGGCCCAATCTGCCCGTCAAGCAGCCTTGAATCCCTGGACAGGCAAGACTTGACGCCAGCGATGACTCCTGATACATAGCGGGATCCCAGCTCATCCATCGAGGTGCCCATGACTCCCAGGCGGAACATGCCGGCGTTGACGGTGCTCATCGCGATCTTGCTGTTTAGTGCCCCTATCACGGCAATCGCAGCACCGATTTCCCTCGATAACGACGTCGATGTGAGTTGGGCAGACATTCCGTGTCAAGTCAACCCCGCGCTCTGCGTGGACCCGATCCTCGTGTTTGGCGCTCCGGTGTTCGTGCCCGACGCGGCCGACGCGGGAGACCTGCTCCACGTCGACGTCGATTTCTTGAGCGTGGGTCTGATGGAGACGCTTGCCGGACCAGGGACACCGACAGCTCTCACCCTCAACGTCGGCGACGCGTCGTTCAACGAGGTCTTCATCCCTGGCACGGATACACCGCTGCGACTGACCTACTTGATCAACCCATCCGGGCTCACGACTGAAGCCCCCGATCTTCAGCTGACGCTCAACGACTTCAGTGGCTTCGATCTGTTGCCAGACGGTGATCTCGTTTTCACGGTCAGCTTCAAGCCGCGACTCTCGCTGATCGATCGCTCCGCCGATCGTCCCGATCAGGCAGTGATCGTCACCGTCTCCGGTGCGGGCTCTCCCGTGTCCGTGCCCGAGCCGAGTACTCTTTGGCTGAGCACCGTTGGCATCACCGCAGCCTGCGTGGCGCGGAAACGCCGATCGGCTTTGAGACGGTAGGCTGATCCCGCGACGCACCTGCGTCTGAATCGATTCAGACGTTGGGGCGGCCTCCCGGCTCATCCACCAAAGTAAATCGGCTGAAAATGGGTGCGAATGCCCCGTGACGTGCGGCCCTCGCAGAAGTCCGTTCTTGCCGTCATCGTGTGGCTCGCGCTTGGTGGCGTCCTGCTGCTCCGGGTCAGTTTTCTCAACGACCATTTCGACCGGATTTCCCGAGGTCGACAGATCCTCGCCTATGGGGATCATCCATTCGCCGACTTTCGCGACCCTGGATACTTCTTGACCCTGTACGCATCGGCAGCCGCACAAGCGCTCACCGGCGGTGGACTGCTCGGTGAAGCCGTTCTCACCAGCGCGGCGATCGCCCTGTCGGGCGCGTTGACGTTCTGGTTGGTTGAGATGCTCACCGGCTCATTGCTGCTTGCACTCGCAACCGCCGGTCTGACCGCGCTCGCGCAGCCGCGCTACTACGACTATGACAAGGTGCTCTTCTACATGCTGGGGCTGACGCTCGCCTGGCGCTATGCGGACTCACCCACGCGTGGTCGTCTCTGTGTGGCGGGTGCGGTGACGGCGTTCGCGGCGTTGTTTCGCTACGACAACGGGTTGTTCGTCATGCTGACGTCGCTCGCGACCATCATCGCGCGACGATTTCCATCTCCCCGCCAAATGTCGTCGGACGCTGCTGTCTACGTTGCGGCGGTGCTCCTGTCCGCAGCGCCGGCGCTTGTCTTCCTGCAGGCCGTCGTTGGCCTGCCGGAGGCGTTCAGACAGATCGCGGCCTACGCGGCTCAGGAAGGAGAGCGCTCGGAGCTGTTCGGGGCGCCGCGTCTCGCGTTCGATTCCACATCGGTCATGTATGTGCTGACCGTCACGATGGTCCCGGCGGCGCTGCTGCGCGTGGCGGTCGGATGGCGCGCGCGTCATGCGGCAACGCCAGAACCAGATGCGAAAATCATCGGCGGCGCCGTGCTGCTGGCCTGCGTCTGTGTCTTCATCCTGCGGGATCCGATTGCGGCCCGCATTGGGGCCGCCATCCCACCGGCTGCCGTTCTTGCGGCGTCGCTCGTCGGCCGCCGCGAATGGCCAAGCCTTATTCACACTCCACATGGACGCCTCTCGTCGCGTCAGATCGGCTTGATTGCGGCCGCGATCGCCGCAGCCGCTATCGTCGCGCAGGCGCGCGGACTTCACGTCCAGCGGATACCGCTCGTCGTGATCCAACGCCTTGTCGCCCTAGCCACGCCGTTTGGTCCGCCCGCACCAGGCTCGCGTTTCTTTCCCGCGATGGCGCCGACGGCCGCGCTCGTCACCTACCTGAACTCATGCACGCCGGCCGACGCGCACGTGCTGGTGACGTGGTTCGCACCGGAGGTGTATTACTTCTCACAGCGCGGCTTTGCCGGCGGTATGGCCGTCGTGCTCGGCAGGCACTGGTCGTCGGAGCCCGATCAACATCGAACGATCGAGCAACTCGCCACGCAGAATGTCCCGGTGGTCATCGTCCGAACGGGTGACAGATTCGACGAGACCTTTCCACGTCTCGCGACCTACCTGCACGAACGCTACCGCAACGGTGGGATGACGACGTTCGGGGCGACAGGCCTCGACGCCTACGACGTGCTCATCAGACGTGATCTCGGCGATGTGTCGACCGATCCGCGGTGGATGCTGCCCTGCCCTCGGTCCACGTCGTAGCCATCGCCTCGCACTCGCCACGACGGCGCGCTACGTGAAGAATCGATCGACCGCAGCAAGGTCGGATGTCACAGGCGCGGGCGGCAGCGACGACAGAAACCGCCGGCCGTATCCCATGGTCCGCAGTCGCGGGTCGAGGATGGCGAGCACGCCCCGGTCGCCTCGATGGCGAATCAAACGGCCCAAGCCCTGTTGTAGCGTGAGGATGGCAAGCGGCACCTGATAGTCCGCAAAGGCATTCCCGCCATTCGCGGTGACCGCGTCGATGCGGGCGGCCGTCACCGGGTCGCCAGGCGAGGCGAACGGCAGCTTGTCGATGACGACGCAGCTCAGGGCCTCGCCGACGACATCGACGCCCTGCCAGAAGCTGGATGTCGCGAGCAGGATGGCATTGGGCGTCGATCGGAACTCGTCGATCAGCGCGGAGCGCGGTGCGGTGCCCTGCACGAGGACCGGATAGGGCACTGCCATTTCGACGAATGGCTGCACGGCGCGAAGCACCTTGTAGCTCGTGAACAGCACGAAGGCACGCCCCTGTGACCGGGTCAGCAGCGCGATCGTTTCGCGCGCCACAGCCTCGGCGAACGTTGGCGACCTGGGCGGCGGCATCCGCCGCGGCAGGTACAACAGCGCCTGCGTCGCGTAGTCGAACTCCGATGCCACGCGAAGCTCGATCGCGTCGCCGATGCCGAGACGCCCCTTCACGTACGCGAACGCCCCGTCAACCGCCAGCGTCGCCGACGTCAGCACCATCGTGCGGAACCGATCGAACAGCGCCCGTTGAATGATGCGTGAGACATCGACTGGAGAGGCCCGCAGGAACACGCTGCGGCCACGCTGCTCGACGTAGTACACGAAATCGGGATCGTCCGCTCGAAGCAGGAAACGCAAATCACTTCGCAACTCGCGCGCGCGCCGTTCGATCGTTGCGGCGGCCTCGTTGGGCGGCGGAGGCACGTCATCGTCGCCCCTCCCGCCTTGTGCGCGAGCCAGTGCGGCCTCCAGCTCTTCGAAGGCGCCGGCGAGCGTGAATCCGTCTTCAGCGTGTTCAGCGATGTCGTCCGCCGTGTAGCGCACGCGTGGATCCGGCGCCGTCTGAAGGCCGCGCGCGAAGGTGATTCCGGAGAAGAACTGGCGCGCCGCCTCGGCCGTGCGGAAGAGTGCCGCCGTCACGGCCTGCGTCTGCGCGGGGTCGAACTCACCCGCGGCCAGCATCCGTTCACCGTCGTGGACGAGATCGTCGACGCGATAGATGCTGAACGAGATGCCGAAATACTGCGTCGCGACGTCCTCGAGCTGATGCGCCTCGTCGATCACGAGCGTGGCGCACGACGGAATGACCTCGCCGTACGCGCTCTGCCGCACGGACGCATCGGCGCACAGCAGGTGGTGATTGACGATGACCACGTCGGACTCGGCGGCGCGCTGACGCATCCGCGTGACGAAACAGTCGTCGTAGCGCGGGCAGTCGCTGCCCAGGCAGGCGTCGGCGTCAGCGGAGAGCTCTTTCCAGATCGCGACGTCCTCCGGCAGCTCGCGCAGTTCGGCACGGTCTCCTGTTGCCGTGGTCCCGGCCCATTCGCGGACGATGGGCAGGAACACCATTCGTTCCGACCCGAGCGGCTCATCGGCGCCCTGATCGGCCTCGACGTCGCTGAACGCGTCGAGCCGATGGAGGCACAGGTAATTCGAACGCCCCTTCATCAGCGTGGCCGTGAACGGCACGCCGAGCGCGTCACGCAGCGCGGGCAGATCCTTGAAGTAAATCTGTTCCTGCAGATTCTTCGTGCCCGTCGAGACGAGCACGCGTTGGCGGCTCAGGATCGCCGGGATGAGATACGCCAGCGTCTTGCCGGTACCGGTGCCCGCCTCGGCGAGCAAGGTGCCGCCGTCATCCAGAACCGTTGCCACCGCTTGCGCCATCCTCCGTTGGCCGTCGCGAGGCTCGAAGCCAGACAGTGCGCGCGCAATCGCGCCGTCGTCGCCAAACACCTCTTCCACGAGCGCGTTCAGCTCAGAGGCGCCGGTGTTTGGATTCGAGGACATCAGTTTCCGAGGATCACGTTCGTGTAGTTGCGTCGTCCAGCCACGGTTCGTTTCACTGCCGCGGCGAGGTTGGCCGTCGGCTGGCGATCCAGTGTCTCATCGTCCGCGCGCAGATCGACAAACCACTGAAAGTGCTGCGCCACGGTTGCGCACAGGTTCTCCAGCGTCGAGCCGGCGGCGGTGAGCAGGCCAGGACAGATCTCAATCTCCCAGAGAATCGATCGGTGGGCGAGCAGCGCCGTGGCGCCGGCGAACACGTGTGCTTCCCATCCCTGCGTGTCGCACTTCACGTACCGCACGCGATCGAGGTCCGGGCCGAGACGTTGAGACCATGTATCGAGCCGCAGTGTGGGCACACGAATCGTCGACGTCGCCGTCGTACCGGCGGCCAGAAGGCGATGGCGACCCAACCGGCTCTCCACGAGGAGATCGGCTTCGCCGTCAACGGCGCCAAGCGCGACGCGATCGAACGACATGTACTGCTCGAGGCCGTTGTCGGCGATCGTGCGCCGCAGGCAGGCGTAGTTGGCTGGATCGGGCTCGACACCGTAGACGCGATCGACGTGGCCGAGCAGCAGTCGCGGAATCGCCGTTGTGCCGATGTTCGCGCCGATGTCGATCATGACGCCGCCGCGCGCGAACTGCCGCGTGTACAGGATGTCGGCCAGTGGAAGCTCGCCCCGAAGCAGCCGGTCCGAGAGGCTTCCCGGCTTGCGATCGTCGTGCGGTACTGACCACGTGAGACCTGCAATGCGAACGCGATCGTGCGGTCCGATCGGCGATGCCTCCGCTTGATCCGCCATGCGGCTCGCCGGCCTGGCCGTCAGCTCGCGATGCCTCCAACGCATGAGCTGGTAGAGGATGCGTCCGGAGACGCGCGGTACGCCGCGGATGTGAAACCGGCGTGCCGACACGTAGAGCGACGCCAGCATCGCGGCGAGTGCGTGCCACACGTGTGCGAGACTACCCGATGCGATCGGGCCCGACGCCTGCTCGTTATAATCGCGACTCATGGCAGAGCCGAAGCTGCACATCGACGAACGCGTCGCCGAGGATGTGACGATTTTGACCCTGTCGGGCGAGATGCGTCTCGACGATGGCGACCTGGCGTTCCGCCGCAAGATTCACGAGTTGATCGACCGTGGGTGCGTGCGAATCATCGTCGATCTCAATGGCGTGACGTCGATCGACAGCTCCGGCGTCGGCATGATGGCGGCAAAGCTCAAGACCGTGCGCGAGAGCGGGGGCGACTTGCGTCTGCTGCATTTGAACGCGCGTGGGCAACGATTGTTCACGCTGGCGAAGTTGCGCACGGCCTTCGAGACCTTCGACGACGAAGAGGCGGCGATTCGAAGCTTCCAGTTCAGACCAAAAGGCTAGGACGCGCGCTGAAACAGTGCCTCGCGCAGCGCCGCGATCAGCTGCGTGCGTTCAGCGTCGGGCAGGCGCGTGTCGGGCATCGTGTCGAGTGGCACCTGCCAGATCGGTGCGCCCCACATCGGATCGCCGACGTACCGCGGCACGATGTGCCAATGCAGATGCGGGACGACATTGCCGAGCGATTCGACGTTGAGGTGATCCGGCCGCACCGCACGCATCACCGCCTGCTGCGCGAGGTAGAGATCGGCGGTCAGCGCCGCCCACTCGGAACGCGACAGTTGGTCGATCCTCGCGACATGCCGCGGGTCGAAGATCAACTGGCATTGGCCGCGGTACGTCTGGTTCTTCGACAGATACAGCGATGAGACGGTCAGTCTCGCGACCAGGTCCCAGTAGTCGTTCGAGTCGGGCCGGGGATCGTCCAGCGGGCAGCCGTCGCCGGCCACCCGCGACGCCCACTCGGCGGCGGTGCTCATGCCCGCTCCAGGTGAGCGGTGCGATCGGCGTATAACGGGAACCGCCGACACAAACGATCGACTTCGGATTTGACCGCCGCGATCGTGCGATCGTCCTCGGGAGCGGCGAGCACGCGGGCCATGAGCTCTCCGATCAGATCCATTTCCGCCTCGCGCATGCCACGCGTCGTCACGGCGGGTGTGCCGACACGGATGCCGCTGGCGATCATCGGCGGGTTCTGATCGAACGGGATGGCGTTCTTGTTCACGGTGATGCCCGCCTTGCCGAGCGCGGCTTCCGCGAGCTTGCCGGTGACGCCCTTCGAGAACACGTCGACGAGCATCAGATGGTTGTCGGTGCCGCCGCTCACCAGGCGGAACCCCTGTGTTCGCAGCGCGGCCGCAAGCCGCTGGGCGTTGGTGAGGATCTGCCGCTGGTAGTCCTTGAACGTCGGTTCCATCGCCTCTTTGAAACACACCGCCTTGGCCGCGATGATGTGCATCAGCGGCCCGCCCTGCACGCCCGGGAACACCGTCCGATCGAGATCCTTCGCGTAACGCTCGCGGCAGAGCACCATGCCGCCGCGCGGACCGCGCAGCGTCTTGTGCGTCGTGGTGGTGACGATATCGGCGTGAGGTACCGGGCTTGGATGCACGCCGCCGGCGACCAGGCCCGCGATGTGGGCCATGTCCACCATCAACGGCGCTCCGACGCGCTGGGCCACGGCCGCCATTCGCGCGAAGTCGATCACCCGCGAATACGCGCTGGCCCCGGCGATGATCATCTTCGGCTTGTGCTGATCGGCGAGCCTCTCGAACTCCTCGTAATCGATGCGCTCGTCGTCCTTGCGCACGCCGTAGGGAACGATGGTGTAAAGCTTTCCAGAGAAATTCAGCGGGTGCCCGTGCGTCAGGTGACCGCCGTGGGCCAGGTTCATGCCGAGGACGGTGTCGCCGGGCTTGAGCAGCGTGAGGTACGCGCTCAGGTTCGCTTGCGCGCCGGAGTGCGGCTGCACGTTGACATGGTCGGCGCCGAACAGCGCCTTCGCGCGCGCGATCGCCAGCGACTCGGCGATGTCCACGAACTCGCAGCCGCCGTAGTAGCGCTTGCCGGGGTAGCCTTCGGCGTACTTGTTGGTCATCACCGAGCCGGCGGCTTCGAGCACCGCCGAGCTGACGAAGTTTTCCGACGCGATCAGTTCCAATCCATGCGCCTGTCGGGCCGTTTCATTGGCGATCGCCGACGCGATCTCCGGATCCGACTGCGCGAGTGTGGGTGACATCAGGGATGCATTCATGCGGGATTTACATTTTGACACACAGGCGGGTGAGGCGGGTGAAACGTCTGAAGCGCGTGAGGCAGGCGACGCGAGTGACCCGCCTCTGTCACCTCCTCACTCGCTTCACCCGCTTCACCCGCCTCACCCGTCTCACTTGCATCGTC
>DASRJR010000366.1:0-2600 GCA_035649395.1 Vicinamibacterales bacterium | reverse complement strand
TGACAGCCACGACGAACTGGAGCACCCAACTGACGACGGTTGATACGTTCCACGACCTCATGGCTCACTCCTCCAGAACCGGAACGGGTCCGGTGTGTTCATCGAATTGGATGTCGTCGGGGTGCGCGGCGTTACACCGTGAGAGAGGCGCCGGCGGGCGCGATGAACGCGCCCGTCGAACGCCCTGCGTGATCAGTCGCGGGACTGTGGGCCCGGCCGTACGCCGGGAACCTTCAAGCGGATGCGATACAACCCCGTCTGCGCCGTCAGATACAGCGTGCGGCCGTCCTCGTCCCCCCAGGCAAGGTTGTGCGGATGCTCGGGGCCGACGATCGTGCCGAGGTGCTTGCCCTCAGGCGACAGGATCCACAATCCGCCTGGGCCCGAGACATACAGATTGCCGCGCACATCCACTTTCACGCCGTCGAGCGCGTCCTCCCCGGCTGCGGACGTCATGTCGAAGAACACGACGCCGTCAGAGAGCGTGCCGTCGTCGTGAGCGTGATAGCGCATGACGACCTTCTTCTTCTCGTCCCAGTTCGCCACGTAGAGATAGCGTTCATCCGGCGAGAAGGCGATGCCGTTCGGCCCGGTCAGGTCCTTGGCGGCCAGCTGCAGCCGACCGTCCTTGAGTGAGAAGACGCCGCTGAACGGCAACTCCTTTCGGCGATCATCGAACGCTTTCGGAAGTCCGAACGGCGGATCGGTGAAGAACAGCGTGCCGTCGGACCGATAGACGAGATCGTTCGGACTGTTGAGACGCTTGCCTTGGTACTGATCGGCCAGCACCGTGACCGCGCCGGTCTTCTCGATGCGGACGACCCGGCGATTGCCGTGCTCGTCGATCGTCACTCGACCCTCGGAGTCGAGCGTGATGCCGTTCGAGCCGGGCTGGCCGTACTCGGCGATGTCGACGCCGGCGTAACCGCTCTTCGTCCGAAAGACCGAGACCTGGCCGTCCGGGGTCCAGCGATAGATCGTGTTGGCGTTGGGATCGCTGAACAGCAGATAGCCGTCGGGCACCCACACCGGTCCCTCGGTGAAGATGAAACCATCGGCCAGCTTCTCGATCATCAGGTCCTGCGGCACGATCGCGTCGAGCGCCGGATCGACTCGCGTCACTTGCGCTTTCGTCTCCGCCTTTCGTCCGAGCCTGCCCTTGGCGTAGAAGTCGAGCGTCGCCGAGCGTACCCAGACGAAATTCCCTGGAGGATTCGACAGCGGCCCGTTCGCGCCGAACACCGCGAGCTGAATGCGCTGCCCCGGTACCGCTTCGCGCGTAACGACCACGCGGTTGGGGGCATTGAAGCCCTTGATGAACTGACCGCCGGTCTGACCGAGTGCGATCGGGAGCTTGCCGTCGACCCAGACTTCCGCGTAATCGTCGACAACGATCTCGAAGACGACCGTCGATCCTTTCGTCTCGAACGCGCCGACCCGTTCGGGCACTGTCAGGTTGAATCGGTACCATCCGAACGAGAGGCGGCCGTTGGATCGACGCGTCTCGAGTCCCGATGGCGGAATCGCCTGCCACGTCGCATCGTTGAAGTCGGCCGCACCCGCGTGCGGCGCGATGTCAAAGGTGCGGTTGGGTGGACCCGATGGCCGGAGGTCGGGCCCGGGCGCATGATGATCGACCTCGACGATGGTCGCGTCGCTGTAGCGCCACTGGCCGTTGACCAGTGCCGCGCCGTGATCGGTCGCGAGGTTGACGATCGCGTCCGGCCGCACCGCCGGCGCATCGGTTGTGACCTGTGCCCACGCCGGAGCGCTGAGCGCAAGCCACGTCATCGTCGCCGCGAGTGCGACCGTGTTCGAGAATGTGGGCTCTGAGGCCTGGGCCCTGAGGCCTGCTGTGAAGCGCGTCATGGCCACACCTACCGGACCTTCACGACGTAGTAATTCAGCGGGCCGCTGACATCCTTGAACCAGTGCGGTGTGCCAGCTGGCACGATGAGCACGTCGCCTTTCGAGATCCGGCGCACGTCGCCGTTCCTGATCGAGGCGCCGCGAATCTCGTCGGGCGCGGTCGTCTTGCCACCTTCCACCGTGCCGCCGGTCACGAACGTTGCGGACCCGTCGAGCACGTAGATGATGTCGGCGTCGAGCTCGTGCACTTCCGCCATCCCAGGACCTTCGCGATGACTCGCGTGCACCATGTAGTTGCGACCGTCTTCGCCGCCAAACAGCACACTGCCTTTCGTGAACGCCGCCTTTACGTCATCGCTCTTCCAAAACGACACGCCGGGCTGCGCAGCCTCGCCGGAGAGCGACGCCGTGAACGCCGCCGCGCCGGCCTTGGCGATGTCTTCGTCTTCCTGGGGCGTGTTGCCGCTCACACCGATCGCGCCAACGACGCGATCGCCGACCAGCAGTGGAAGACCACCCTGAAGCGGCGTCGCGCCTGGCAGCGCCAATGCCGCGACGCGTCCGTCGCGGATCTGGTCTTCGAACACCTTGCTCGGCCGGCGGAAGATCGCCGCCGTTCGCGCTTTCCCAATGCCGACGTCCACGCTCGCGACCTGCGTGTCGTTCAGCCGTTCGAGGAACAGCACGTGACCGCCATCGTCCACGACCACGATCACCACCGTCGCGCCGCG
>DASRJR010000365.1:0-10781 GCA_035649395.1 Vicinamibacterales bacterium | reverse complement strand
TGTCAGCACCTGCGCCTTGTGCACGGCTATCACCCTTTCAACTGATTTCACTTCGACAACGAGGCGATCCTCGACGAGCAGATCGACGCGATAACCCACACCGAGATCGAGTCCCTTATAGGCAATCGGAATAGCGACTTGAGCGGCGGACCGCAGATTGCGATTCGTCAACTCGAGCCGAAGACATTCAAGATATACAGACTCCAGCAGACCGGGCCCGAGAACTCGATGCACTTCGATCGCGGCCAAACTTCGCGCCCGCTCGACATCCCGAGCAATTTGCAACGCAGAGGCTATTAACTGGCAATTCTCGCGACTCAGCGAAAGGGAAGGTACGCAGAAATAACAACCACACTTCCGGCGGATTCCGTCAAGAGTCCAGTTCTCCGTTGCTTCGTTTCTCTTGTTAATCCGTTTCCTCCGTACCCTCCGTTACCTGCTAGCGCCCGATGGCCAGCCGTTGTGCGAGGACTTCGGGTAAGCCGGCGTCGACGATCTTCTGCTGCGCTCCGGCGACGTCGTAGGTGACGCGCAGTACGGTCAGCGACGACGACTCGGTGTCGAGCAAGCCGAACGCCGCGCGGGGATCGCCGTCGCGGGGCTGGCCGACGGCGCCGCAGTTGACCAGATACTTCGCGCCGTCGTCGAGCGGCAGACGGAAGCGGGCGCCGCGGGGGGGACCGATTGGTTTCAGGTCGCCGTCGAAGCGGAACGCCGCCGGCACATGGGTGTGCCCGAACAGGCAGAGCGGGCGGGTGGTCACGTTAATCGCGCGACGGGCGTCGAGGTCGTCGAAGATGTAGACGTCCTCGTCGAACGGCGAGCCATGACAGATCTCGACCAGGGCGTCGATGGCGACCGGTCCGGGCTGAACCGCCGCGAGCCACTCGCGGTTGTCAGGTGTCAGCGCCGACGCCGTCCAGGCAATCGCATAGCGGGCGAGGTGGTTGAAGCTGTCGACGTTCTCGATGCCGGCCCCGACCTTGTCGTGGTTGCCGCGGATGATCGTCGCCCGCTCGAGGCCGCGGATGCGATCGATCACGGCATTCGGGTCGGCTCCGTAGCCCACGAGGTCGCCCAGCACCAGCACTCGATCGACCTCTCCCGCCGCCGAGAGGGTGGCCTCGAGCGCTTCGAGGTTGGCGTGCACGTCGCTCACGATCAAATAGCGCATCTAATGGCAGGCTCCACTAGAACTCGATCCAGGCCAGCATCCGTTCGATGACCTCAGCCACCGGACCCGTGGCGTCGATGCGAACGTGCGCGTGAGCGTACGTCAGCTGCCGCCGGGCATACAGCTGCGCCAACTGCGTCCGGTCGGCCGCTAACGGACGCCGGCCATCGGCCGGCAGACGTTCGATGACGGTTTCCAGCGGCACATCGAGCCA
Source organism: Vicinamibacterales bacterium (assembly GCA_035649395.1). Classification (GTDB taxonomy): domain Bacteria; phylum Acidobacteriota; class Vicinamibacteria; order Vicinamibacterales; family UBA2999; genus Gp6-AA40. Next base: position 9,393 of record DASRJR010000365.1, on the reverse strand, counting down.
CGCCACCCGGCCGTCGGCCAACATGACCGCCCGGTTGTCGGCTTCGGCGAACGTGCCACCACCGGTGGCGACGATGATATGCCGTTCCGGCAGCAGTTCGGTCAGCGCTTGCCGTTCGAGCTGCCGGAAGTATGGCTCGCCGTGCTGCGCGAAGATTCCGGCAATGGTCCGGCGCTCCCGCATTTCGATCCGCTCGTCCAGATCTTCCACCCGCCAGCCGAGCACGCGCCCGAGCGCCCGCGCGGTTGTCGTCTTGCCCGCGCCCATGAACCCGACCAGATAGATCTTGTCGGTGGTCACACGCGCAGCGATTCGAGCACCGAGAAGAACGCCGGATACGACACGGCGGCGGCGCCGGCGTCGTGAATCGTCGTTGGTCCCGTTGCCCCCAGCGCAGCGACCGCAAACGCCATCGCGAGCCGGTGATCGTTGCGCGCATGCACCTCGCCGCCGCGCAACCGATCGCGGCCGTGCACGTGAAAGCCATCCGGCAGTTCCTCGATCGTCGCGCCCATCCGCCTGAACCCGTCGGCGAGCGCCGAGATGCGGTCGCTCTCCTTGACCCGCAGTTCCGCGGCGCCCGTGACCAGCAATTCCCCGCCATGGGTCGCCAGCGCCGCGAGCACCGGCAGCTCGTCGATGACGCCGGGCACTTCGGCCGGGGTGACGACCGCCGACCCGAGGCCCCGATGGCGCACGATGATCGATCCGATCGGTTCGCCGCTCGCCGCACCGTCCTCCTCGACGACGACCTCGGCGCCGAGGCGCCGCAGGACGTCGAGGATGCCCGAACGCGTCGGGTTCAGCCCAACATGGGTAATAACGATCTCGGAGCCCGAAAGCGACGCGGCGGCGGCCATCCAGAACGCGGCCGATGAGATGTCGCCTGGAACGTCCAAGGGCCGGCCGGTCAATCGCTGGCCGCCGGTCACCGCGACCGAATCGGGCGTGCGGTCGACGTCGATGCCGAACGTGCGCAACGCCCGCTCGGTGTGGTCGCGTGTCGCGACGTGTTCGTGCACGCGCGTCACGCCGGATGCGTGCAGACCGGCGAGCAGAACCGCGCTCTTCACCTGCGCGCTCGGGACCTCCGGGGTGAAGTCAACCGGCTGCAGCTCGGTTGCGCCCTGAATTGTGAGCGGGGGACGACCGTCGTACGACGCAATTCGTGCACCCATCTGCTCGAGCGGGACGATGACCCGGCGCATCGGCCGTCGCCGCAGCGAGTCGTCGCCAGTGACCGTCGTTGCAAACGGGTGCGCCGCGAGGATGCCCGCCAGCATCCGTATCGTGCTGCCGGAATTCCCGGCGTCGAGCGGCGAGGCGGGAGCCGTGAAGCCGCGCAGGCCGCGTCCGTCGATGGTCAACTGCAGGCCGTCGGCGTCGTGGCCGATCTGTTCGACGGAGACGCCCAGGCCGCGCAGGCAGGCCAGCGTCGAGGCACAGTCGCCGCCGGTGGAATAACCGCGAATCGTTGACTTTCCGTCGGCAATCGCCGACATCAGGGCATAGCGATGCGAGATGGATTTGTCGCCCGGTGGCTGCACCCGCCCCCGAACCCGGGCGGCGGGTTGTACCATTACTGGTTGCGACGAGGGCATCATCGAACTATAACAGGAGGGCTGGCAACAGGCTGGATCCTGACGTTCCGTTGTACAGAAAACCGGGCTTTTACGTTCTACTCCCCGGCGTTCTCGATCAACGACGGATGCCGTAACCTATAATTCGACAGCGCATGAGCCATCGGCATACCGTCTGTCTGGAGTTCGAGAGCACGTACGAGATGCTGGATTTCGTCCAGGTCGCCAGCGACCATCTGGGGCGCCTCGCCGGACTGGATGATGAGGCGCTGCACTGGGTGGGCGTGGCCGTGCGCGAGTCGGTGATCAACGCCATCAAGCATGGCAACGCCGGCGACGAGCGCAAGCGGGTCCACGTCGAGTTCACGCCGCTCAACAGCAACCGACCCGCCGGCATCGCCATCCGCGTGCGTGATGAGGGGCCCGGATTCGACCCCGATGCGCTGCCCGATCCGCTGGCCCCTGAGAACATGCTGAAGTCGAGCGGCCGCGGCATCTTCCTGATCCGCAGCTTCATGGACGAACTCGTGCTGCGCCGGGCTCCCGAGGGCGGCATGGAAGTCGTGATGGTGAAGCGCGTCGGCGCGCCTGAATTCCTGCAGAACGCCAACGAGTGACCGGACCGGACCCGGCGTTTCTCGCGACGGCCGTCGAGATCGTCCTCCGCGCCGGTGAGATTCAGCTGTCCCGCCGCGAGTCGGGCTTTCACGTCGAGAAGAAGGGCGCCATCGATCTCGTCACCGAGGTCGATCTCGAATGCGAGCGCGTGTGCCGCGCGCTGATCGCGGAGCGCTTTCCGAGCCACGACATCCTCGCCGAGGAAATGAGCCGGCCCGGCGACCGCAGCTCCTCGCGCTATCGATGGGTGTTCGACCCGCTCGACGGCACCACGAACTATGCTCACGGGCTGCCGATCTTCTGCGCGTCGCTGGCGCTCGAGATCGACGGACGCGCCGAAGTGGGGGCGATCTACGACCCGACTCGGCGCGAGTTGTTCACGGGGGAGCGTGGCGTCGGCGCCTTTCTGAACGGTGTGCCGCTCCGCGTGTCGTCGACGGCCACGCTGCTGGATTCGCTGCTGGTCACGGGGTTCCCGTACGACGTCCACAAGCACACCGCCGATCTGCTCGCGATGTTCGGCGCTTTTCTCGGCACCGCTCGAGCCGTGCGTCGGCTCGGGTCGGCCGCACTCGACCTGTGCTACGTCGCCGCAGGCCGGTTCGAAGGGTTCTGGGAACAGCACCTGCACCCGTGGGATGTGGCCGCGGGCGCCCTCATCGCCGAGGAAGCAGGCGGGCGGGTGACCGGAATGGATGGTTCACACTTCGACCCGGCGGCGGCGCATCTGGTCGCGTCCAACGGCCACGTGCACGACGCCATGCTTGGCGTCATTCGCGACGTGCGGGAACGTGCTCCAAACCGGACGAATTGACCCCTCCGCGCGACACCTGGCGTCGAACACGCGCGCGTAACGCACTCTCCGCTGGCATTCAACCTGCACTTCACCGCCCCGAGCTTGACCGGTGCCCTCCACCGGCCGCTTCGGAGAGATCAAATGTTGCACAGATTCATAGTGACTGGGATGTGTGTGTGCACGGCCATGCTCGCATGGGCACAACCTGCACGGGCGCAACAAACAGTGAACTTCACATTGGGATACTTCACACCGCTCGGTGAGGACGCGCGGACGACCGGCGACGTGTTGAATGCAAACCTGAATGCCGGGCGATACGGGCTGTTCTACGAGATCGATGATTTCAATAGCGCGTCGGTCGGCGGAGAGTGGCTCTTTCCGATCGGCAACTTCATCGAGGGCGGCATCGGCGTGAGCTTCTCGCGACAAACCGTCCCGAGCGTGTATCAGAACTTCATCGATTCCGACGGCACGGAGATCGATCAGGACCTTCGGCTGCGCATGGTGCCGACAACGTTCACCGTGCGTCTGATCCCGACGGGGCAGTCGAGCCCGATCCAGCCTTACATCGGCGCGGGGCTCGGCATCATCGCCTGGCGATACAGCGAGACCGGTGAGTTCGTCGATCCAGGTGCAGGCGACGAGATCTTTCGCGACTCGACGACGTACGTGAAGAGCGGCGCGGAGGTCGGGCCGGTCGTCGTTGGCGGACTTCGCTTCGCTGGGCGCTCGATCAGCAGTGGCTTCGAGATTCGATATCAGAAGGCTGAGGGTACGTTGAATAGTCTCTTTGCGGGTCCGAAGATCGATCTCGGCGGCTGGACGTATAACTGGACGTTCGGGGTGAGGTTCTGAGCCGACCGCCCTACTGGCGCCTATAGAGCGCGACCCCGCCTCCTTCGCACACACGGGACATTCCCGCAGCGAACGCCGGAACGCGGCGAATGCGCTCGGCGAGCGCATCGCCGCCTTCGGCCTGTTCTTCGACGAGCATCCATCCGGCATGCGGCGCGGGTCCGGTCTCGAGTGCGAGATCCCACACCGCGCCGTTGCCCTCGTGGATGAAGTCACGAATCACAAAGCCTTCACGCGAGAGCTCCTGCATGTAGTGGGCGAGTGAGCCCATGCTTGCCATCACCTTCTCGCCGCGATAGCCGCCGGCGAGACAACGCGTCACCTGCTGCCGTCCAACACCATTCAACGCATCCAGCTGGGATTCGATGAGCAGCGGCGCCTGCCTGCTCCACGGCGGCGATTCGACAAGCGCCGACGCGACGAGGACGATGGCGAGCAGCATTCGTATTCCGGGACGCGGCTGCCGCCCCACGGCAAGGCCGCACAGTGGGATGCACGCGCACGCGAGCGGCAGCATGTATCTGATGCGGAATGGATGGCCCTCGTAGAAGGCGAACGCGGGCACCGTTGCAGCGGCGAACAAGGCGACGATCACAACGAGTGCCGCGTCCGTACGCCGCGTGAGCGCTCGCGCGATCAACAGCGCCGCCATGGTCAGCGCGACGATCTCAATCAGGTACCCGCTGAGCCGATGCGTGCCCCACCAGACGGCGAGGAGCACCTTGCCGGCCAGGCCGTCGTAGGTCGGATCGCGCACGTAGAAACCGCTCGATACCAGCCACGCGCCGACTGTGACCTTGCTGTTCACGAGGAACAGTGCGCCGGCGGCAAGGGGCCAACGTGCGAGTCGCCATACCTGTCGCACGATCGATCCAATCGAGTGCCGCCGGGTCCACAGCACCAGGGCGGCCGCAGCGATCGCCGTCGTGATGATGGGCCACGCCTCGTACCGCGTCCACGCCGCGGCGAACAGAATCCAGCCGAGTTTGCTCGGGCTGCTCGTCTCGGGCGGACCAGCGAGCCACTCGTACATCCACAGCACCATCACCAACACCACCGCGATCAGCAGGGGCTCGGTCATCGGCGTGGTGTGCACGTAAACCAGATTCGGGTTGAGCACCAGCAGGGCCGTTGACGTTGCCGCCGCGAGGCGCGATGCGGTCGCGCTCAGCACGAGACGCGCGATGGCCCACGCGGAGACTCCGAGACAGGCAATCGAGACGAGCGAGGCAACCGCACCCGTGCGGTACAGCAGGTCGACTTGCGTCGGAACGATCTGGATCAGGTGCGGCAGCGGCAGCCAGACGGCGCCCAGCTGCCGCCAGCCTGGCGTGAGGCTGTCGATGACGCGACGCGCCACGACGAGGTGTGCCTTGGCGTCGTAGTGGCTGAGGACGAGTCCCTCACGCAGGTAGAAGACCCACGCGCCGAGCGCCACGATCACCGCTGTCGCGGCAAGTGCGTACTCGATCGAGCGCGATGAGGGAGCGGTCGATCGCTGACGCTCGCGGGCTATAATCACGTCGTTGTGCTCAGAATAGCGCAGCCTACCCCTTGAAGGCGTTCATCAACTGGCTCAACGCCATCGCACTGGCGTTGGGCGGCCCGGGCCTGTTCGCGATCGCGTTTCTCGACTCCTCGTTCGTGTCGCTTCCACAAATCAACGACGTCCTCGTTGTGCTGATGGTGACCGAGCACAAGGCGAGAATGCCGTACTACGCGCTGATGGCGACGCTCGGCTCGATCGCCGGCTGCTATGTGATCTACTACCTGGCCGAGAGGGGCGGCGAGACGTTCCTGCGCAAGCGCCTGTCGTCCGGCCGCATCGACCGCGCGCTGGCAGTCTACAAGCGCTACGGGTTGCTCGCGCTGGTGGTGCCGGCCTTGTTGCCGCCGCCGGCACCGTTCAAGCTGTTCGTGCTCGCCGCCGGGCTCGCCAACGTGCGACCGCTGGCGTTTGTCACGGCGATCGGCGTGGCCCGGGGCGTTCGCTATCTTGCGTTGGGAACGCTGGCGATTTACTACGGCGACGCGGCGCTCGAGCTGATGCGAACGAAGGGGACGATTGTGGCGATGTGGTTGGCCGGTGTGATCGGCGTCGCGGGTGGGGCGTGGATCGTCTACATGCGCCGCCGGCGGCGGCGTCTCGGAGCGACTGCGTGACGTCCACCCCCGAGTTCTCGGTCGTCGTGCCGCTGCGCGACGAAGAGTCGAATGTCGCCCCGTTCTACGACGAGTTGACGCGCGCGCTCCAACCCGGCGCAACGCCGTACGAAGTGATTTTCGTCGAAGACGGCAGCACCGATCGCACGTTCGCGCACCTCGAAACCATTCAGGCGACCGATCCGCGCGTGCGAGTGATCCGCTTCACCCGGAACTTCGGTCAGACCGCCGCGTTTGCCGCCGGCTTTGCCCACGCGCGGGGGCGGTTCATCGTGACGATCGACGGCGATCTGCAGAACGACCCGGCCGACATTCCGCGCCTGCTTGCGCTCGCGCGCAACTACGACATCGTCTGCGGATGGCGCAAGGAACGGAAGGACGCGTATCTGACCCGTTACGTGCCCGCGGCGATCGCGAATCGCCTGCTCGGACTCGTCAGTGGTGTCCGCATCCACGACAACGGGTGCTCGTTGAAAGTGTTCCGGTCCGAGGTCGTCAAGCCGCTGAAGCTGCGGCCGGGCAGCCATCGGTATCTCCCTGCGCTGGCCAGCCAGCTCGGTGGCCGCATCACCGAGGTCCCGGTCAACCATCGGCCGCGTCAGTTCGGCCAGTCGAAGTACGGCTTGTCGCGCACGTTCAAGGTGATCGCCGATCTGATCCGGCTGCGAGACCTGATGCGCCGCGCCATCGACCCCGCCGACACGACCCCGCCGTTGTACGAGATCGCCACCGTGCTCGAGCACTCGCCACATGCGTAGCGTCCGGCTGTAGTGTCCGGCTTTAGCCGGACGTGGACGTCGTGTCCGGCTGTGGCCGCATGGGGACGTAGTGTCCGGCTTTAGCCGGACCGGCTAGAATGCCCACCGAACCGCATGGCGCTTTCAGAAGGCACTCCCGTCGGCGGGTATCAGATCGTCACCCTGCTCGGCGTCGGAGGGATGGGCGAGGTCTATCGGGCTCGTGATCCGAAGCTCAATCGTGACGTTGCGCTGAAAGTCCTTCCCGACGTCTTCGCGTCGGACGCCGACCGGCTGGCTCGCTTCACTCGCGAAGCGCAGGTGCTCGCGTCGCTCAATCATCCGAACATCGCCGCGATCTACGGCGTCGAGGATCGCGCGCTGGTCCTCGAGCTCGTGGAGGGACCAACCCTGGCCGACCGGATGGGCCAAGGCGAGCTGCCAATCGACGAAGCCCTCGGCGTCGCACGCCAGATCGCCGAAGCGTTAGAAGCCGCGCACGAGCAGGGCGTCGTGCACCGCGATTTGAAACCGGCCAACGTCAAGGTCAGGCCCGATGGCACCGTCAAGGTGCTCGACTTCGGTCTCGCGGCCGTCGCGCAAGTCCAGGATCAACACGCTGTCAACGCGACGTTCTCTCCGACGCTCACGATCGCCGCGACCCAGGCGGGGCTCGTCATGGGCACCGCAGGCTACATGTCGCCCGAGCAGGCGGCAGGCAAGACGGTCGATAAACGCTCCGACATCTGGTCGTTCGGCGTCGTGCTGTGGGAGATGCTGACCAGCCGCCGGTTGTTCGAGGGCGAGACCGTCTCGCACACGCTGGCCGATGTGCTTCGGGCACCGATCGATTTCGATGCGCTCCCGTCGAAGACGCCGCACGCCGTCCGAGATCTTTTGCGGCGCTGTCTCGATCGCAGCGCGAGAAACCGTCTTCGCGATATCGGTGAGGCACGACTCGCGATCGAGCGCGGACTCAAGGAAATGGAGAGTGGTCCGGCTGCAACGGAGTCGTCAGCCGTCGCGAGATGGCCGCGGCTGGTGCCGTGGGCGGTGGCGGCGGTGAGCATGCTCGTCGTCGGGGTGCTGCTCGTGATGTTCGCGCCTTGGAAGACCAGCCCGCCGTCGCCGGTTCGGAAGTTCAGCGTCGACATCGGACAGGATATTTCGCTCGTCACGACTCAAGGGCCGCCGGCCGTGCTATCACCAGATGGACAGACGTTGGCGTTCGCCGCACGAACAACGACAAACCGGAATCCGCAAATCTACATCCGCCGCCTCGACCAGTTGCAGGCAACCCCGCTGTCAGGCACCGACGGAGCATCGACGCCGTTTTTTTCGCCTGACGGCATGTGGATCGGATTCTTCGCACGGGGTGATTTGAAGAAGGTCTCGATTCAGGGTGGTGCCGCGGTTGCATTGGGCTCGTCGCCTGCCGTCCGCGGAGCAAGCTGGGATGAGAACGGCACGATCGTGTTTGCGCCGGAAAGCAACACGCCCTTGAGGCGGGTGTCCGCTGACGTTGGCGGCACACCCCAGCCGGTCACCACTCTAGCGCGAGGAGAGGCGACACATCGCTGGCCGCAAATCCTGCCTGGCGGCAGGGGAGTTCTTTACACGGCGCATACGGACATCGCCACCTTCGACGAAGCGAATATCGTGATTCAGCGGCTGCCGTCGGGTGACCCGAAGATCGTCCAGCGTGGCGGCTACTACGGCCGATACCTGCCGAGCGGACACGTCGTCTACGTGCACGAAGGAACGCTCTTCGCGATTCCGTTCGATCTCAATCGTCTCGAAACGATTGGCCCGTCCGTTCCGGTAGTCGCCGGCATCGACTCGAACAACGTGGGAGGAGCGCACTTCGACGTAGCGCGGGATGGCACTCTAGTTTACCTACCGGGATCTGCGGCCAACGATCAACTCCGAATCGATTGGCTCGATCGAGACGGCCACACGAGTCCGCTGCGAGCCACGCCTGCCGATTGGACGAATCCGCGGTTCTCACCGGACGGCCAGCACATCGCCCTCGACCTCAGCACGGGGAACCGGCAGACCGACGTGTGGACATACGTCTGGACGCGAGATGTGCTCACGCGGTTGACGCGTGGCGGCGTATCTCAGAAACCCGTTTGGACTCCCGACGGCCAGCGCATTGTGTTCGGCTCGCGACGCGATGGGCCGCTGAATCTCTATTGGCAGCGGTCCGATGGGACAGGAGATGTCCAACGGCTCACGGAGGCCCCCAACGGTCAAGGCGCCTGGTCGTTTCACCCGAACGGCAAGCTGCTCGCGTTTCACGAATTGAATCCGCAACAACGCGACGACATCTGGATCCTGCCGCTCGAAGGCGATGAGCGGGCCGGCTGGAAGCCTGGCAAACCCACGATGTTTGTGGGCGGCCCAGACTCCCAACGCGCACCGATGTTTTCGCCGGATGGACGTTGGATCGCCTACCAGTCGAACGAGTCTGGTCAGGACGAAGTGTACGTCGTGAGTTATCCGGGCGGGACGAATCGAGTCAAGATTTCCAACGGCGGCGGCATCGACCCGACATGGTCCCGGACGCGACCGGAGCTGGTCTACGCGACCGGCGATCAGCGCATCATGTTCGTCAGGTATCAGGTGAACGGCGATACGTTCA
>DASRJR010000364.1:0-5042 GCA_035649395.1 Vicinamibacterales bacterium | reverse complement strand
TGTTTCACCGCGGTGAGCGTGCGCTGAGCGCCCTCGTAGTCCTCGGCCTGAATCGCCTTGCTCGCTTTTTGCACCTGCTCGGTGAGGCCCGGCAGCGCCTGGCGTGCGCGACGGGATCGGGCGGGTGGAAGCGCGGCTGCGCGCTCGCGCGCGTCGGTGACGAGCGAGGTCACTTCGGCCAGCGCACGTTCGGCGTCTCCGCGAAGTTTGGCTTTGGTGTCGGCCGCGGTGCGCGCGGCGTTTTGCGCCTGCTCGCGGCTGACGAGTGCGTGATTGAGCGCCAGGCGGTAGTCGCGAGCCGCAACAGCGTCGTTCGCCTGCTTGAGCGCCGTGCGCGCGGCCTCGTATTCGGTCGTGGCGTATCGATCGGCCCCGGCGGCCTGGGCCGCGTCGATCGCACCCTGGGCCTGGTCCATTTCCTTGTTGGGAGGCGAACCACAGGCCGCGGCGAGGAGCGCGATGAGCGGCCACGCCGCACCGGTGCGAACCCGGCAACGCATGAAGGATTGAGTATAGATGAAAGATGTTGCGCCACACGACCGCCCGCGCGAAAAGCTCGAGCGGCTCGGGCCGTCCGGCCTCGGCGACAACGAGCTGCTGGCGCTCGTCCTCGGCGGTGGGTTGCGCGGCCGCGGTGCGCTCGATTTGGCCAATCGGCTGATCGAGTTCGTGGGCGGACTGCACGGGCTCACCCGAGTCGCGCTGAGCGATCTCTGCAGCGTGCCTGGAGTCGGTCGGGCAAAGGCGGCACAGGTGATCGCCGCCGTCGAGTTCGGCCGGCGAACCTTGGTGCGGGATCACGTCGAGCGTCCGCGGTTCACGACGCCGGGCGCGCTGGCGGCGTACCTGCTGCCGCTGTACGGCGCCTCGTCAGTGGAGCACTTCGGTCTCGTACTGCTCGACACCAAGAGCCGCGTGATCCGAATCAAGCTTCTCTCGACCGGTTCGCTCGATTCGACCATCGTCCAGCCGCGAGAGGTGTTTCGCGAGGCAGCTGCCAGCGCCGCCGCGGCGATCATCCTGTTTCACAACCACCCCTCGGGTGACCCGACACCCAGCCCGGACGATTTGGAACTGACCTCTCGCATGGTCAACGCCGGCGACATCATGGGGATCGACGTGCTCGATCACATCATCCTGGCCGACCAGCAGTACTTCTCGCTGCTCGAGTCTGGAGCCGCACTGCTGCACCGACGACGGCGTGACTGGTAGGGCGCTGATAAGATGGAGCGACGTGAAGACCCTGTATCTCGACTGCTTCTCAGGAGCGGCTGGCGACATGCTGCTTGGCGCGTTGATCGACGCCGGCGTGCCGCTCGCGGAGGTGCGTCAGGCTCTCGGCAGTCTCGCCATCGCTCCCGACACGGTCTGGACCGAGCGGGTGACCCGCGCCGGCGTGACCGCGACGAAGTTCTGCGTGCGGAGCGAGGATCGACCGGACCCGAATCGAGAGCTCGTCGTTCAGCATGAGGGCGCACAACGTCATCACAGTGACGAACGGACCGGCGGGCACGCGCACGATCCGGATCGCGGTCACACTCACCGACACGGCGACGAAGGGCAGCCTCACGAGCATCGCACGCTCGCGGAAATCTTCGGTTTGATCGACGGGTCGGCGTTGAGCACGGCAGGGAAGACGCGCGCCCGGCAGTTGTTCACGACGCTCGGCGAGGCCGAAGCCGCAATTCACGGCATTCCACTCGATCGTGTGCATCTGCACGAGGTCGGCGCGCTCGACTCAATCATCGACATCGTCGGCACGGTGTTCGCACTCGAGCGGCTCGCCGTCGAACGGATCATCGCGTCACCACTGAACGTCGGGAGCGGCTCGATTCGGACCTCACATGGGCACTATCCAGTTCCGGCGCCTGCGACCGCTCGATTGCTCAAGGGCGTGCCCGTTTACGCCGGGCCGCAGCAGGCAGAGATGGTGACACCGACTGGTGCGCTGCTGGTGGCAGCCTACGCACAGGATTACGGGCCCATTCCTCCGATGCGCATCTCGGAGATTGGATACGGCGCTGGTTCTCGCGATTTCGCGCAGTCGCCGAACGTGTTGCGTGTGCTGATCGGCGAAGCCGATCGGACGGCCGCAAGCCCGTTCGACTCGCTGCGCTCGCTCAGGGCAAGCCACACGGTCGTCGTCCTCGAAGCCGAAATCGACGACATGAATCCGCAGATCTTCGGCGTCGTCATGGACCGCCTGCTCGCGGACGGCGCGCTCGACGTGTTTTACACGCCGATTCAGATGAAGAAGGGACGTCCAGGGACGCTCGTCACCGTGATCGCGGCGCCGGATGCCCGCGAGCGGCTGACCGGCCTCATCTTCCGCGAGACGACGACCATCGGCGTGCGGTATCGCGAGATGGCGCGCGAGTGTCTCGATCGCGAGACCGTGGTGGTTGACACCGCGCTCGGCCCGGTCCGCTTCAAGATCGCGCGGCGGAATGGGGAAGTGTTGAACGCTGCACCGGAATTCGACGACTGCGTCCGCCTTGCCGTACAGCACAACCTGCCGGCCAAGCACGTGCAAGCGCTGGCGACGCAGGCGTATCTCGAGGCGAAGAATCGGGGGTTATGACCGCGTTTTTCATCACGACGCCCATCTACTACATCAACGCCCAGCCACATGTCGGCCACGCGTACACGACCATGCTGGCCGATGCGGTGGCGCGGGCGCACCGGCTGATGGGCCATGACGTGTACTTTCTGACTGGGACGGACGAGCACGGGCAGAAGGTCGAACGGGCCGCACAGAAATCGGGACTTCCGACCCCGGCATTTGCCGATCAGGTGGCGGCGTCGTTCAGGCAGATGTGCCGCGACCTGTCGATCTCGAACGACGACTTCATCCGGACGACCGAGCCGCGGCACTACGCGGCGGCTCAAGAGATCTGGAACCGTGTGCAGAAGGCCGGCGATATCTACAAGGGCGAATACGAGGGCTGGTACTGCACGGTGGACGAGATCTTCGTCCCCGAGGCACAGCTCGTCGACGGCAAGTGCCCGACCTGCGGCAGCAAAGTCGAGCGCCTGAAAGAGGAGAGCTACTACTTCAGGCTCTCGAAGTACCAGCAGCCGCTGCTCGATTGGTATCGCGACCACCCGGACTTCGTACAGCCTGAGTTCCGGCTCAACGAGGTGCGTGCGTTCGTCGAGGCGGGTCTGCAGGATTTGAGCATCAGCCGCACGTCGTTCAAGTGGGGGATTCCTGTACCCGGCGATCCCAAGCACGTGATGTATGTGTGGTTCGACGCCCTGACGAACTATTTGACGACCTTGGGCTTCGGGTCGGGTCAGCCTGACGAGAGCGCGCGAATCCAGAAGTACTGGCCGACCGTCACGCACTTCATCGGCAAGGAGATCGTCCGCCAGCACGCGCTTTACTGGCCTGCGTTCCTGATGTCCGCGGGCATCCCGCCGCCGCGCCGCGTCATCGCCCATGGGTTCTGGCTGATGGGCGGCGCGAAGATGTCGAAGTCGCTCGGAAACGTCGCGCGCTACCAGCCGTACGCGCAGGTATTCGGCGTTGACGGCCTGCGTTACTTCGCGCTTCGAGAGATGCCGCTCGGGCAGGATGCGAACTTCTCGGACGAGGGCGTCCTGACCCGGTTCAACGCCGATCTCGCAAACGATCTCGGCAACCTCGTGAGCCGGGCCACGACGATGATCCACCGCTATCGCGAGGGACGTGTGCCCGACTCGCCGAAGCAGGCGAGAGACCAGTTCGATCTCGCGTTGCAGCGTGAAGCCGACGAGACGATCGGGGCCGTGAAGAACTACTTCGCGACGTTTCAGGTGAGTCTCGCGCTGCAGGAGATCTGGAGCCTGATTCGCGACGTCAACAAGTACATCGTCGAGCGCGAGCCCTGGAAGCTGGCCAAGGACGAGGCGCAGCGAGGTGTGCTCGATCGGACGCTTTACCACTCGGCCGACTCGCTGCGGGTCGTGGCTGCACTGGTCGACCCGGTCATGCCGAATGCCGCGGCTCGCATTCGAGCGATGCTCGGGGTGTCGTCGTCGGAACCGTGGACCGCGCTCTCGTCCGGCACTTTGGCCGCCGGTAGTCAGCTCGGGGCAGTAGAGCCGCTCTTCCCGCGCATCGAAAAAACTGTAGAGGAGCTTCGTGGAATGACAGCAGAACACGATTCGGCGACGCCTGCCTCGCCCGCACCCGCTGCTGCGCCTCCGGCAGCCCAGCCTGCGCCGGCGCCCCAGGCCACCCCCGCGGCGGCGCCAGCCCCGGCGAGCGCCGCTGCCGTGGCCGCGACAGATGGGCGTATCGCCATCGACGACTTCATGAAGGTCGAGCTGCGTGTCGCCAAGATCCTCGAGGCGGAGGCGGTGCCGAAGTCGAAGAAGTTGATCAAGATGAAGGTGGATGTCGGCACCGAGCAACGGACCATCGTCGCCGGCATCGCCGAAGCCTATCAGCCCGATCAGCTCGTCGGGCGCACGATCGTGATCGTCGCCAACTTGAAGCCCGCCAAGCTGATGGGCATCGAATCGAACGGCATGGTCCTAGCGGCGAGTCCGGAAGGTGGATTGCCATCGCTGCTCGCCGTCGATCCGGCACTGCCGGCGGGGTCGCGTGTACGGTGACGCGCCGGTGCCGTAGAGCGGACGCTTCAGCGTCCGCGGATCCGCGCGGGCTGAAGCCCCCGCTCTACGAACATGATTGATTCGCATTGCCACTTGGCCGGTGAGGAATTCGCCGAAGACCTCCCGGCCGTGGTGGCGCGAGCGCGGGCGGCCGGCGTCGTGCGAGCGCTCGTCATCATCGGCGCCGAAGATCGAACCGAGCGGGTGCAAGCAGCGAACGTCATCGCAGCCTGGGATGGCGTTCGGTTCTCAATCGGTGTGCATCCTCACAAAGCCGGTCAGTTCGAGGCCAACCCCTCTGAAGCGGCTCAGACCACACGCGCGGCAATCGACGCCGAGCCGATGGCACGCGCGGTCGGCGAAATCGGACTCGACTATCACTACGACTTCTCACCGCGCGACGTCCAGCAGGCGGTGTTTCGTCAACAGTTGCGGCTCGC
>DASRJR010000363.1:0-18439 GCA_035649395.1 Vicinamibacterales bacterium | reverse complement strand
TTGCTCACGGTCTTGAAAAACACGAGGTCGCCAGGCTTCACCTCATCTGCGTCGATCTTCCTACCGGCATCGAACTGCTGACGGACATCGCGCGGAAGCACGGTTCCGTGCTGCGCGAACACCCACTGGACCAGTCCGCTGCAGTCGAACCCATCCGACGGTTGGCTGCCGCCGTTTCGATACGGCATTCCTCGCAAGGTCAGCGCCGTTGTCACGACGGCCGGGAGGGCATCGACGAGCGGAGGGGATGTCGCAATTGGCGGGGTCTCCGCAGGGGCATCGGACGTCGACGGCGGCAGCGGCGCGCCCGGAAAAGGCCGCGGCACGTTCGGGCCCTTGCCTGCGGTCGTGCGCGTGGTTGCACAGGCAGCGCCGAGAGACGACACGAGCAGCAACAAGGCGACAGCCTGTCGACTCATCGTCACTCGCATTGTAGCGCCGTAACCCTTTTGTTGCTTCAATTTAAGACGTCACAACCTTGACAGTCCGGGCGACCGTCCGGCATCATGAGTTGGGGTATGGAGCAGGCACTCCTTCTCAACGCGACGTTCGAGCCTCTGAAGGTCGTGCACTGGCAGAAGGCCATCACGCTCTGGTGCCAGGGCAAAGTGGAGGTCATCGCCGAACACGACCGCGAGATCCGTACGGTCAAATTCAGCTTCAAGCTGCCGTCCGTGATCCGCCTGCTTCGCTTCGTCAAAATCAAGCGCCGGTTCGACTACGTGCCGTTCTCCCGCAACAACATCTACGCGCGGGACAACCACACGTGCCAGTACTGTGCCGAACAGCTCCCAACGTCTGAGTTGACGTTCGACCATGTCGTGCCGGTCGCGCACGGCGGCCGGAAGGACTGGGAGAACATCGTCACGTGCTGCATCAGCTGTAACCGGCAGAAGGGTGGCCGGACACCAGCTGAGGCGGGAATGCGTCTACTCAAGCCGCCGCGCCGGCCCGATTCGGCACCGGCGATCCGGATTACGATCGAACTCCGGTCTGCACCGGAGAGCTGGCGTGACTATCTCTACTGGAACGCCGAGCTCGATGATACGTAGCGAGACGGCTCGACGCTCTCGGCGTACTACCTAGAGGCGGGTCTTTGGACCCGCCTTTGTTGTTCGGCCCATGTTGTCTTCCACGATATCGTCGGTCACGCCGCTTCGCTCCGTCGAAGGCGGCCGGGTCACCCTTCGCGGTCACGAGTTTCCCGTCGATCCCGTCCCGCAGGTGATGGTCGGCGATCAATCCGCGCTCGTACTCTTTGCATCGAGCGAACGGATCATCATCGCGTTGCCGCCCGATCTCGAGAGCGGACCGACGCCGATTCGCATCGAAAGCCTTCCGGGCGAGACCGCCTTCGTGACGGTCGGTGCCGCGTGGGCCACCGGCCTGCACCAGGTCGACAACCCGGTGTTCGATCGCGACGGCAATCTCTTCGTGACCTACAGCGGATCGCGCGGTCAGGCCGCGCCGGTCTCGATCTTTCGCGTGACGCGCGAAGGCACGCGCGAGCCCTTTGTCACCGGCATCGTCAACCCGACATCGATGGCGATGGGTCCCGACGGCTATTTGTACGTGTCGAGCCGGTTCGAGGGGGCAGTGTATCGCGTGAAGAGCGATGGCTCGCACGAGCAGATCGCATCGGATCTCGGCGTCGCCTGCGGGTTGGCGTTTGACGATGGTGGTGTGCTGTACGTGGGGGACCGCTCGGGCACCGTCTTCCGGATTCGCGACACGAAGGTCGAGCCGTTCGCGACGCTGCCGCCAAGCGTGGCGGCATTTCATCTCGCGTTCAGTCCGTCGGGAGAGCTGTTCGTGAGCGCGCCAACGCTCGGCTCGTACGATCACATTTATCGTGTCGGCCGTGACAGTACCGTGCGATCGCTGGTGACTCCGTTTGGGCGGCCGCAAGGGTTGGCCTTTTCGCCCGACGACGGCGTGCTGCATGTGATCGACGCGCTTGCCGGTGCAGGCGGCCTCTATCGGATGCCGGATCTCGATGGCGAGCCGCAGCTCGTCGCCTCGGGCAGCGGGTTCATCGGAGTGGCGTTCGGGCCGTCGGGCGAGATGGCGGTCACGTCTGGCGACACCGCGTATCGGTTCGAATAGAGAAGGCCTCGAGCGATCGATCAGAACCCCGGCTTGAGCGTTTTCATTCGCCGTGCGACGTCGAGCAGCGTCGGGTAGAACTGCACGAAGGTCCGCTCCACCGCGGTGTTCTTCGTATGACACT
Source organism: Vicinamibacterales bacterium (assembly GCA_035649395.1). Taxonomy (GTDB): domain Bacteria; phylum Acidobacteriota; class Vicinamibacteria; order Vicinamibacterales; family UBA2999; genus Gp6-AA40. The sequence continues at coordinate 16,209 of DASRJR010000363.1, read as the reverse complement.
CCACGCAGCCGGCATCGACCGGCAGCGGTTCGGCAACGTTGCCGATCGCGGCGCCTCTCCCGAAGTTGAAGAACGCCCAGCCATCGGGGAAACGCGAGTCTTTCACCTCCGCCTCGAGGCCGACGAGCTGTGACTGGAATCGTCCGCCCTTGTTGATCGATCCTTCGCTGGTCGAGGCGCGGAACTCGAGAACGAACGTCGTCTTGTCGGGCCACTTGCCCGTCTTCATGAACGCACGATACGACGAGGGATTGACGAACACATTCCCGAACCTCGGCGACTCGCGATTGGTATCGGGCATGTACTCCATGCCGAGACCCGAGCTGAGATAGACCCACTCACGGTAGTCGGGCGGTCGCACCAGATTCGATCCCTTCGCATACTGAGGCGACTCCGATTGCGGCGTGACGCTCGACTCACTGCGCCCTTGCTGCCCGGTCACGACGACCGCCGAGGTGAGGAAGCCGATACAGGCGACGGTTAGCGCGATCGCTCTCATGCAGTATTCCTTTACCTGAATCCGAGGCCTGAGGCCTGAGCCCTGGGGCCTGTGTTTTGATCAATGCACCGGCTGATCTCTGAAGCACGCCCGATACGCCGATGGCGACACGCGCACCACGCGACGGAACGCGCGGCGCATCCCTTCAGCCGTACCAAATCCGCAGGCCGCCGCGATCGTGTCGACGCCATCGGTCGACTCCTCGAGACGCCGTCGCCCCGCCTCGACGCGAAGACGCTCGACGAAGCGTGCCGGGGTCGTGCCGACCTCGGAGGCGAAGACGCGCGCGAAGTGTCGTGGGCTCATCGCGACCCGTGACGCCAACGCCGGCACCGACAGATCGTGGCCGAGGTGGTCGGCCATCCAGCGCTGCAGCTCGCGCAGCGGCTCGCGGTCGGCCGACTGCGCTGACAATTGCGCGCTGAATTGTGCCTGATTGCCCGGCCGCCGGAGGAAGAGCACGAGTTGTCGGGCCACCTCCAGCGCGATCTGATGGCCGTGATCTTCCTCGACCATCGCCAACGCCAGGTCCATGCCGGTCGTCACGCCAGCCGACGTGTAGATGTGTCCGTCGCGGACGAAAATGGGTTCGGCATCGATCGCCACTCGAGGAAATCGCTTGCCCAGGTCCTCGCACCACGCCCAATGCGTCGTGGCGCGGCGCCCGTCGAGCACGCCGGCCGCAGCGAGCACGTACGTTCCGGTGCACACCGAACCGAGTCGTCGGACGCGTGGGGCCATCCGGCGCACGCAGGCCAGCAGCGTTCGATCGCGCGAGGCGGCTTGCGCGCCTCGTCCCCCCGCGACCAGCAGCGTGTCGATACCGCTCGTGAGATCGCTATAGGCAACGTCGGCGACGAGCGAGAACCCAGACGACGTGACGAGCGGCCCGCGACGCGGACCAGCGATCTCTACCTTGTAGGCGAGGTCCGGCTGATCGCCGCGGTCGACCAGGCAACGCGCCGTGCGACCGAACACTTCGAGCGGGCCGGTCACATCGAGCACCTGGACGTCGGGAAACGCGGCAACGACGATGCGCCGGGGGGAATGGGAGGCAGACGACATGCTCAGAGCTTCGCGCGCGATGCGGTTGATTGACAAGGACAATATGCCAACCGATCCTGCCAAACCAACAGGCCCCAGGGTCCAGGCCTGAGGCCTGAGCCCTGGGGCCTATACTCTTTGCCCATGTCGCAACTGTTCGCACGCAAGGCGATCAGCGATCTGCAGCCGCACGATGGGCAGCATGCGCTTCGACGCGTGCTCGGTGCCGGCGACCTGGTGATGCTGGCGATCGGCGCGGTGATTGGCGCCGGCATCTTCTCGTCGATCGGGACGGCCGCCGCTGGCGAGATTCGGCCCGACGGCACGGTGATCCGCGCGGCGGCGGGGCCCGCGCTCATCTTGTCGTTCATCCTGCTCGGCGTGGTGTGCGGCCTGGCGGCGCTGTGTTACGCGGAGCTCGCCGCGATGATTCCGCAGGCGGGCAGCGCGTACGCCTACTCGTACGCGACGCTTGGCGAGCTGGTGGCCTGGATCATCGGGTGGGATCTGATTCTCGAGTACGCCGTCGGCAACATCGCCGTCGCGGTGGCGTGGGGCGGCTACTTCAACTCTCTGCTGAGCGGGTTCGGCATCACCCTGCCGGCCTGGCTCACACACGGGTACCGCGCGGTCATCCTCAGCTCGGACCCGGCCGTGCGATCGCTGCTCGACACGGCGCCGCAGATTGCCGGCATCCCCATCCTGGTCAACATCCCGGCGTTCGCCATCGTGATGCTCATCACGTGGGTGCTGCTGCTCGGGGTGCGCGAGAGCGCGCGCGTCAACAACGTCATGGTCGTCGTGAAGCTGCTGGTGCTCGGTCTGTTCGTCGTCGTCGGCGCGATGCACATCGACACGGCCAACTACGTGCCGTTCGCGCCCAACGGCTGGACCGGCGTTCATCAGGGCGCGGCGATCGTCTTCTTCGCGTACATCGGCTTCGACGCGATCTCGACCGCCGCGGAAGAGACCACCAACCCGCAGCGCAACCTGCCGATCGGCATCCTCGTCGGGCTCGCGGTGTGCACGTTGATCTACGTCATTGTCGGCGCCGTAGCCACGGGCATCGTGCCGTACACCGAGCTGAAGGCGGCCGATCCGCTCGCGAGAGCGCTCGATGTGGCCGGGCTCAAGACGATTGGCTGGATTGTCTCCTTTGGCGCGGTGATTTCGCTGACGGCGGTCCTGCTGGTGTTTCAGTACGGGCAGCCGCGCATTTTCTACGCCATGGCGCGCGACGGACTGCTGCCGTCGTGGGCGGCGAAGGTGAGCCCGCATCGCAAGGTGCCGTACGTGACGACCTGGATCACGGGCGTCGTTGTCGCTCTGGGTGGACTGCTGGCGGACGAAAACGAGATCTACGACCTGACGAACATCGGCACGCTCTCGGCGTTCGCGATCGTGTGCGTCGGCGTGCTGGTGCTGCGCTACAAGGACCCCAATCGTCCGCGGCCGTTCCGGGTGCCGTTCGTCTGGGGAGTGTCGCTGGCCGGAGCGTTCGCCTGCCTCTACACGATGCTAGGACTCCCTCGCACGGCCTGGGAGCGTTTCGGTATCTGGCTCGTGATCGGCGCGGTTGTCTACGTCGCGTACGGGTATCGGCATTCGCGGATGCGCGAATCTGCACGCGGTGTCCGCCCCTAGCGGCTGGACCATGCCCGGTACGGCTGAACCCGGGTACTTCGAGCCCTTCCCCCTCGGGCCGGCGCCACTTTCGGCGGCGTCTCGCTCGATTTGGTAATATCGAAATTTCGAGTCTTCAGGAAATTCCCAACCGTGGGAATGGGCCGCGTGAAAGCGGCTCTTACGGTGGTATGGCGCACGACTGGATTGCGGTGCGCGGGGCCCGCGTTCACAACCTCAAGAACATCGACGTCGACCTGCCCCGCGATCAACTGGTCGTGATCACGGGCCTCTCGGGGTCGGGCAAATCGTCGCTCGCCTTCGACACCATCTACGCGGAGGGGCAGCGCCGCTACGTCGAGTCGCTGTCCGCCTACGCGCGGCAGTTCCTCGAGCAGATGGAGAAGCCCGACGTCGACCTGATCGACGGGCTGTCGCCGGCCATCTCGATCGAGCAGAAGACCACCGGATCGAATCCGCGCTCGACGGTCGGCACTGTCACCGAGATTTACGACTACCTGCGGCTGCTGTTCGCCAACGTCGGCGTGCCGCACTGTTACAACTGCGGCAAGGAGATCGCGTCGCAGTCGCTCGAGCGCATTCTCGATCTGGTGATGATCTACCCGACGGACGCGCGTATCAACGTGATGGCGCCGATCGTGCGCGGGCGGAAGGGTGAGTTCAAGAAAGAGCTGCAGGCGCTGCGCCAGCGCGGGTTCACGAAGGCACGGATCGACGGACAGTTCCGATCGCTCGAGGAGGACATCAAGCTCGATCGGCGTCGCAACCACAACATCGACGTCGTGGTCGATCGCCTGATCGTCAAGTCGGGCATCGAGCGGCGGCTGGCCGAATCGCTCGAGGTGGCGCTCGATCTCGCCGACGACATCGTGATGGTCAACACGTTCGAAGGAGGCGATCAGCTGTTCTCGCGCCGGCTCGCCTGCGTCGATTGCGGCATCTCGATGCCGGAGATGACGCCGCGTGCGTTCTCGTTCAATTCACCGCACGGGGCGTGCCCGGGCTGCCAGGGGCTCGGCGCGACCTACGATTTCGATCCGCACCTCGTCGTGCCCGACGAATCGCGGTCGCTGCTGAACGGCGCCATCGCACCGTGGCTGCGCGGCGATCGGAAGCTGGTGCGCGAAGCCGTGATCACCCTGGCCAAGACCTACGGCCTCGATCCGGACGCGCCGTTCAACAAGCTGTCGAAGAAGCATCGCGATCTCGTGTTGTACGGCCCGGCGGGCGCGGCCAAGCTCACCAGACTCGCCGCCAAGAGCGCCGCGGTGGTCGAACCGGCCGAGGGCGAGGAGGACGAAGAGCCGGAGTTCTCACTGCCCAAGCGCCGCAGTCATGGGCGCGACGATCAGGATCCCTTTGGCCGCGGCTTCGAAGGCGTGATTCCGAATCTTCGCCGGCGATACGAAGAGGGATCGTGGACCGTTCAGGAGGACCTCGAGCCGTTTCGAACGCTGCGTGAATGTCCGTCGTGCCATGGCCTTCGTTTGCGGCCGCAGAGCCTGGCCGTCCAGGTGAAGGGCCGCGGCCTGGCCGACTACGTGAATCTGCCGATCAGCGAGGCGCTCGACGCGTTCGAGGCGTTCGAGCTGACCGAGCGCGAGACGCTGATCGCGAGCCGCGTCCTGCGCGAGATTCGCGAGCGCCTGCGCTTCCTCAACGACGTCGGCGTCGGTTACCTGACGTTGAATCGCAGCGCGGCGACCCTGTCGGGCGGGGAAGGGCAGCGCATCAGGCTCGCCACTCAGATCGGCGCGAACTTGACCGGCGTGCTCTACGTGCTCGACGAGCCGTCGATCGGACTACATCAGCGCGACAACCGAAAGCTGCTGTCGACGTTGTCGCGGCTGCGGGATCTGGGCAACACGGTGCTGGTGGTGGAACACGACGAGGAGACGATCCGCACCGCCGACTACGTGGTCGACCTGGGGCCCGGTGCGGGCGAGCTCGGTGGGCACGTGATCTTTCAAGGGCAGCCCTCGCAGCTGCTCCAGGACGGCAGCGGCTCGCTCACCGGCGCCTATTTGCGCGGCGAGCGGGCGATTCCGACGCCGCGCGTGCGGCGGCCGGCGACGAAGGGTGAGATCGTCATTCGCGGCGCGCGCGCCAACAACCTCAAGAACATCGACGTCGCCATCCCGCTCGGCACGCTCACGGCCGTGACCGGTGTCAGCGGCTCGGGTAAGTCGACGCTCGTCAACGACATCCTCTATCGATCGCTCGCCAAGACGATCTATCGCGCCGCGGCTGAGCCCGGGCCGCACGATCGCATCGACGGCATCGCACTGATCGACAAGGTAATCGAGATCGATCAGTCGCCAATCGGACGCACACCGCGATCGAATCCGGCGACCTACACCGGCATGTTCACGTTCATCCGCGAGCTGTTCGCGATGATGCCCGAGGCGAAGGCGCGCGGCTTCAAGCCGGGGCGATTCTCGTTCAACGTGAAAGGCGGCCGCTGCGAGGCATGCCAGGGCGACGGCGTGATCGCGATCGAGATGCACTTTCTACCCGATGTGTATGTAACGTGCGAACAGTGCAAGGGTCGCCGCTACAACCGCGAGACGCTGGAGATCCAGTATCGAGGCAAGTCGATCGCCGAGGTCCTCGATCTGACGGTCGATCAGGCATTGCCGCTGCTCGAGAACTTTCCACCGATCGCCAACAAGCTGCGGACGCTCCAGGACGTCGGCCTCGGCTACATCGAGCTAGGGCAATCGGCCGTGACCTTGAGCGGTGGAGAGGCGCAACGCGTCAAGCTCGCGCGCGAACTCTCGCGCCGCAGCACGGGCCGTACGCTGTACATCCTCGACGAGCCAACGACGGGATTGCATTTCGAAGACACGCGCAAACTGCTCGATGTGCTCAATAAACTTGTCGACCAGGGCAACACGGTCGTCGTCATCGAGCACAATCTCGACGTGATTCGCTGCGCCGACTATGTGATCGATCTCGGTCCCGAGGGCGGCGACGCCGGCGGTCAGGTGATCGCGTGCGGGTCCCCCGAGTCGATCGCCGCGAACAAACGATCCGCAACGGCTCAATTCCTGCGACCACTCCTGACGAATTCTTCGAATTGAGCCGCTCGACCGCCCGTCCTGAGCGAGCGAAGCGAGTCGAAGGATGTGGCTTTCTGGCCACAATCGAGGACGCGGGACATGTGGCCCGAGGGCCACGAAAGGACGATCCCGCCACCCGCTCTCGTCGTCGAGAAGTCGTCAAATCCACTATGATGAGTTAGTTAGATGGTGTCGGCGGCCTGGGATCTACCTGGCATTTCGTTTGCTCATACCGCGATACTTCTCCCCCGAAGGACTGGCTGTCTCTGCGTCTTGTGGAGGCTGGCGGGCGGGCCTTTGATGACTGCACAACGGACGCTGCGGCGCGCGATTTCATGCGCGGGAATCGGTCTCCATTCTGGCCGAAAGGTCACGCTTTCGCTCAAGCCGGCACCGGCCGATTTCGGCATCCGCTTCCGGCGTACCGATCTGGACGGGGTGGAAGTCGCCGCTCGTGCGCACCACGTCGGCGGGATCAACTACGCGACACGTCTGTCGCGTGACGCCGTGCGCGTCGAGACGGTTGAACACCTGCTGTCGGCGCTGGTGAGCCTTGGCATCGACAACGCCACCGTGGAGCTGAACTCGCCCGAAGTGCCGATCATGGATGGCAGTGCCGCGCCGTTCGTGTATCTGATTCAGGAGGCGGGCGTGAAGCGGCTCGACGCCCCGCGCCGGTACCTGAAGGTGCAGCGGCCGATCTCGCTGACGCGCGGCGACAAGCGCATCGCGATCTATCCGTCCGATCATTTCAAGGTGACCTACAGCATCGCCTTCGACCATCCGCTGCTGCGTCACCAGTCGCGCACGATCCGCATGACACCGGATGCCTTCGTCGATGAGATTGCGCCGGCGCGGACGTTCACGTTCCTCAAGGAAGTGGAAATGCTTCGCCAGCAGGGTCTCGCGCTCGGCGGCTCGCTGGAGAACGCGATCGTCATCGGCGACACCGGCATTCTCAACAATGCGTTGCGCTTCGACGATGAGTTCGTGCGCCACAAGATCCTGGACGTGATCGGCGACATGGCGCTCGTCGGCTATCCGCTCATCGGGCATCTCGTCGCGCATCGCGGCGGCCATGCGCTCCACACGGCGTTTGCCGCGCAGGTATTGGAAGAGCGGGATGCGTGGACGCTGGTCGAAAGCGGGGTCGACTTCTCGCTCGGCGACGACACGGCACCGGTTCCCGTGCCCGGGACCGCGGGCGCGAATTAGCCCAACCCGAACGGCGGGTCCGACACACCCGCCTCTTCACTCAATCCTGCGTTGCGGCGCCATCCTGGCGCTGTCGTAGAATCGCGCTATCGTGGATCGCTTGCGCGCCCATTCATCTGCGCCGTCGTGGTGGTTTGGCGCTCCGTTGTTCGGGGTGCTGTTCGGTTTCGTGGCGAATCAGTACTTTCCGGACTTCGTCGCGTCGGCGTCCATGCTGATCTACCGCGCGTCGGGCAACGATCCCGTTGCCGCAGCCCCGTCTCCGGCCACGACGCGTGTCCTGGCGCCCCTGGTAGGCACCGTCTTGGCGGTCGCCGTCCTCGGTTGCTGGCGGCTGACGACGTTCGTCAGACAATACCGATCACAGGTGTAGCGGCATCGATGTCGATCCAATCTCAAGCCGATTTCAATGGCATGACACGTGTCGGGGCGACCGTCGCCACGATCCTGAGCGAGATGTGCGACCGCGTCCGTCCCGGCATGACGACGGCGGAGCTCGATCAGATTGGCGCGCGTGCGATGAAGCGCCTGGGCGCGCGATCGGCACCGCGCGTGATGTACGGCTTTCCCGGGTATACGTGCATCAGCGTGAACCAGGAGATCGTGCACGGTATTCCGCGGGGTCGACGGTTGAAGCCGGGGGACGTGGTGAAGATCGACGTGACTGCCGAACAGGATGGCTACGTCGCCGACGCTGCGCGCACGATCATTCTCGAGCCGTCGTCGTCTGACGTTGCGCGCCTGCATCGCTGCGCCGTGATGGCTCTGGACGAAGCGCTGCTGGCCGCCCATGCCGGTGCGCGCGTGTCGGCGATCGGCCGCGCGGTGGAGCAGCGGGCGCGGCGGGATGGCTTCGCCGTCATCCGCGAGCTGTGTGGCCATGGCGTCGGCCGGGCCATTCACGAAGAGCCGAGCGTGCCCAACTACGACAGTCCGTTGGCGCGCACGATCCTGACCGACGGTCTCGTCATCGCCGTCGAACCGATGCTGGCGATGCGGCCGACGAGCGCAGTGGAGATGCCGGACGGCTGGACCATTCAGACGGCAGACGGCAGCCTCGCCGTCCACGAAGAGCACACGATCATCATTTCAGGGGAGCGGCCCATCGTCGTCACGGCCTAGGGATCGTGATTCCTGCTTGACGCACATATTGTCATAGGATAGCCTATGACAAATGGCTGGACCTGAGATCGTCGTCGAAGCCAACGCACCGGAACCCGTCTACGAGCAGATCGTTCGCCAGATCCATGACGGCGTGAACAGCGGCCGGCTCAAACCGGGGACCCCGTTGCCGACGGTGCGCCAGCTCGCCGGCGATCTCGCGCTCAACCGCAACACCGTCGCGCGCGCATACAAGCTGCTCGAAGACCAGGGCGTCATCCTCACCGCCGGGCGCAAGGGCACCTTCGTGCGCCGGGGGGCGACCGGCGAAGTGGCGAAGGTCAAGGCCAACCGCGCCCACAGCGCGATGCGACGCGTCGTCGAGCGTTTGATGGTCGAGGGCCACAGTCGCGAAGAGATTTCCGACGTCTTCGCGCGTGCGCTTCGAGCGACGCGCAGCAAAGGGTAGCCGTCATGACCGAGTGGGTCGACTTCACTGTCTACGCCGGGCTGATCGTCGCACTCTGGGTCGTCCTGCCCGCATGGAGTGCACGATTCACGCTGCGATACGTGGCGGATCGCAATCCTGAGTGGCTGGCGGCGCACCCAGAGGTCGCGGCCAAGCTGACCGACGGCAGAGGGTTCCGCTGGGCGTACTACGGCTGGGGCACCGTCAGCCTCGCCATCCTGCTCGCGTTCCAGATGGACGTCCTCGCGCCGATGTTCGGCTCACGCGCTCCCGGCACTCCGAAATGGGAGGTCCTCAAGGACGTCAACTCGATTCTGCTGTTTCCCGGCATTGTGCTGTTCGGCGCGTCAGGGATTCTCTTCACCCGTTGGCTGAACACCGCTGTGCCGCTGGCCGCCCGTCGCCAGGCGACCTTGACGCGCCGATCGATCGACGACTTCGTTCCACGCTGGATCCAGCGACTCACGTATGCCTTCATTGCTCTCGTGGTCCTCGCGTGGATCGCGACGGCCGTACTGCAGTGGCCGGTGACATCCGAATTCTGGGGCCGATTGGTCGCCCTCGCGGCGCTGTCGATGGCGTTCGAGTTCTTCGCACGCCTCGCTGTCAACCGGCCGCCGCACGTGATGGATCGTATGTTCGGGTCGAAGTTTCGGGTCAGCGAGGTCCGTATCGGGTTCGCCATGCATCTGCTTCCACCCGTGGTCGGGCTCGTGCGTCTCTACGAACAGGTCGCCGGCACCGAACTGGTGGATCTCAATCGAGCCATGCATTTGGGCGTGGCGATGCTCGTGACCGCCTGGGCGCTCAGATTCGTGATGTACTACGCGGCGATTGGAAGCGATCGCGGCAGCAAGGGGCCTTCGACGCCCATCGACTCCGCCGTCCCAGCGCGTTGAGCGGACGCGACCGGGCCACCGATTCTTGTGAGGAGAACGCTATGAAGGGGCTGATGCGTTGGACGTTGGTGCTGGTGATGGCGTGCGGAGCCGTAACCCACGCCCAGAACGTCGCCGGCACATGGCAGGGTACGTTGCGCGCCGGCTCCGACTTGAGAGTCGTGTTCGTGATCTCGAACGCGGATAAGGGCGAGTTGCGGGCGGTGTTGCACAGCATCGATCAACCCGTGCCGCCGCTCACCGCCACGGTGACGAGCAAGGGGTCGGCGCTGCGAATGACGATCGCCGTGCTTGGCGCCACTTACGAAGGAAATCTGAGTGCGGATGGGTCGACCATCGCTGGCACCTTCACGCAGGGAGGCCAGTCGCTTCCGCTCTCGCTCGCGCGCGCCACGGCGGAGACGGCGTGGCCACTGCCCGCGCCGCCGAAGCCGATGGCAGCCGATGCGCCGATGGCGTTCGAAGTGGCATCGATCAAGCCGAGCAACCCCGATCGGCCGGGCAAGCTCTTCACCGTCAAAGGACGGCAGGTCATCACCATCAATACGACCGCGAACGACCTGATCACGTTCGCCTACGAGCTGCACGCGCGCCAACTGGTCGGCGGCCCGTCATGGATGGAGTCGGACAAGTACGACGTGACGGGGCAGCCGGAAGGGCAAGGCCTTCCCGACATGAAGCAGCTGCGCGCCTTGATGCGGCAGCTGTTGACCGATCGCTTCAAGCTGACGTTTCATCGTGAGAACAGGGAGCTTCCCGTGTACGCCATCACCGTCGCCGGCGGCGGACCGAAGCTGACCCGGAATGACACGAACCCGAACGGGCTGCCCGGACTGCTGTTCAAAGGGCTCGGCGTGCTCCCCGGTGTGAACGCGACGATCGGCGATCTGGCTGGTGTGATGCAGGGTGCTGTCCTGGATCGGCCGGTCGTCGATCGAACCGGATTGCAGGGCAGGTTTGATTTCACGCTGACGTGGACCCCCGACGAATCGCAGTTCACGAGCATGGGCGTGAGGGTGCCGCCGCCGTCGAACGATCCGAACGCGCCGCCGAATCTCTTCACCGCATTTCAGGAGCAGCTCGGGTTGAAGCTGGAAGCGACGCGCGCGCCCGCCGAGGTGCTCGTGATCGATCGAATCGAAAAGCCCTCAGAGAACTAAAAGGGCGAGTAACGCCGTCCAGGCGAGCACGAGCGAGGCTCGGCGCCAGATCGTCGTGTCGACGGGCCGATCGACGTCGGGCATGGTGTCGAGCAACTGAATGAGCGAGGCCTCGCCATGGCGGTGGCCGAACTGGTCGACTGCCACGGTGCGGCCGCTGCGAATGGCCTCGATCACGCCGGCGGCCGTCGCCTCGCGCGCGAACACGAGCGTCCGGCACGCCGCGACGGCAGGCGACACGTGGAAGTCCGACGAGCCAATCGGCGCAATCGACGGCTTCAGCCGGCGCGCACGTTCGAAGAACGCGGTGAACTCCTCCTGTCCGCTCACTCGGTCGACGGGGTGCGCCGCCTCGGTGCCATCGAGCAACGCGACGGTCTGGTCGTCGTCGTAGCCGTGAAACCTCGGTGTCGGGTGCGCGGCGATCGCGACGCCGCCCTGGGCGTGCACGTCTCGAATGGCGGCGGCCGCCGGTTGATCGGCGTTCACCGTTCGCGTGAGGCCGACGGCGATCAGGTGATACTCGGGGTTCGTGATCTCCTGACCCGCGATGACGATCGGCCCCCTCGACTCGCGTGGAGTCACCGCGCTCGCTCGGGACGAACCGCCCGAGGAGGAGGCCATCCATTCAGCGAACCGCGCAGTGAAGACCATGTTGTGGTTCGTGACCGCGAACACGTCGAGCCCGGCGCGCGCAGCCTCCTGCCGCAGCGTCCACGGCGCGAGCGAGCCGTCGCCTGGAAACGCGTGCACGTGAAAATCACCAGCGAGAACGACATACTCGCCCGCCCGTTGCGGCGCGCTCGTCGGCACTCGATCCACGAGCGTGCCGACGGCGATCGCGATTGCGAGTGCGACCGTGGCCCACAGGGGCCTGTCGCGAAGGCGGCTCACCACGGCACCACCTGAAACCACCCGCCCGCGACCCATGCGATGTAGCTGAACGTGAATCCCCAGATCGCCGCGAAATGGGCCGCCGTGCGCCAGCGTGCCCCTCCCGGTGTCGTCTGCAACACAGTTCTGCAGAAGGCCGACACGACGACCATCGTCCAGATCGCGGGAACGATCGCGCTGGCGATGATCAGCTCAACTGACACCGGGAACGCCGCCATGAACCCCAGTGCGATCAGCATCCACAGGCTGTACGGCACGTGGGCGGCAAACCAGAGATCGAGCGCAGTCAAGAAGCCGACGCGCCGCTGCGGTGCCGACGCGATCACCGCAATCGCGACGAGCGCCTGAATCACCGGCACGAACGACCACGACAGCGCCGCGGTGGCGACCAGCCCGATGGTGACCCGTTGCACCGCGGTGATCGGCACCATGACCGCGATGACCAGCAGCACCATCGCCGGGCGACGCAGGACGCGCCAACCCCCGACGGGCTCGCTCGCGAGCAGTCGTTCGTACGCGGCGGTTGGGGCGAGGGCCAGGTGGAGTTCGGTCGAGGGCAACGAGGCTGTTATAGCGCAAACGATGGCGGGCCCGAAAACGACGGCGGGTCTAGAGACGCGCCCGACGCTGTCAGAGATGCAGTTGCACCGCCTGATCCGGGAGTTCGTCTTCGAACATCAACGGAGTGCGCCGCCAAACCGCGAAGCGCGATCGGCGAAGCAACCACGCGGCGAGCGTGAGCGCGAGGATGATGGCGATAGCGAGTCGCGCGTTCGAGCGGGCCACGACGATGAGACCCGTGCTCGCGATCATGAAGAACGCACACAGAAAGAAGCCGACCATCGCGCTATAGGCGACGAATCGCTTGCCTGGCAGGTAGGAACACGTGAACGGGATGCGCCACCAGTCGCGCAAGACCCAGTGGACGGAAATCAGCCCGAGCAGCCCGACGATCGCCGCTTCGACGAACGCGGGATGGCCTGTGGCCACCCACCAGAGGACGAACGACAGCGCCGCCGGCGGACCGGCGACCCACGCCGCGACGATCCAGTCGACGGCACGAAACTGGTCGCGGCGAGTGGCCGGGTCTTCGGTCATCTTGAAGATCCAATTGGCCCGATGCTGCAGCGGGAACGACAGCGACAGGCGGATCGCCGCGCCGCCGACGATCACGAGGAGAAGTGGCGCCCAGTAGGGCAGCCGCGCGAGCGATCTGGGCGTCGCGCCGATCAGGCTGTTGAAGGCGACGCCGATCCCGAACATCGACAAACCGACCAGCACGCTCTGATGCAGCTGACTGCGCGCCAAAGTCGTCAGCGTGAATCCCGCGATCGCATGAAAGGCCGGCGCCCCGCGTGAGCGGAACAGCCGGCGGCGTGACGACCGTGCACCGGCCTCGGCATCGGCCGGCTTGAGCACGAGACGCTCGAAGTGTCTGAACAGCAGGACGTAGGTGCCGACCGTGATGAGTCCGACCACAATCACACCGGCGATCGCCGCAGCGGCCAGCCACAGCAATGTCCCGTCCGCGCGTCCGACGAGCGTCCGTTGCAAGCCCAGGAACCAGGCTGGTGGCACGGCCGCGAGCCACGGAGATCGTGCCGCGAGCAGCGTTCCCACGCTGGGCACCTGGAGCACGAGGGGAATGCACAGAACCAGTCCGGCGAACACGGCGCTCTTCATCAACGCGCCGATGCTCTGCCGACGCCCGCCCGACAGGGTCAGGACGAGCAGGCCGACGACGGCGCAGACGGTGAAGACGGCGAAGTACGACGCGCCGACACTTGCGATCAGCCAGGCCACCAGTCGAAGCAGCATGTTGTGGTCGAGCCACCGGTTCACCGAGGAGAGCAACACCCACGGCAGCATGGCGGCGTGCGCTACGGCGATGCAGAGACCGGCGAACAGCAGCAAGCCAGCGAGTTTTGTGGCAAAGACCGTCGATCGGCGGATGGGCAGGGGCCCGAGGATGCGGAAGTCGCGCTCGTCGGGGAACAGCGAGTCGCTGACCAGCAACGTCATCACGGCGGCAAACAACATCGGCAGCCCGATGATCAACATGTCATCCCCGAGCATCGCCTGGCGATACGGCTCGCCCGTCGGATATCGACCGAGCTGGATGTAACGCCCGACCAGCACGCGTGTCAGCAGGAGTCCGAAGGTGACGATCCCGCCAATGGCGCCGAGCATCATGTGCCGGAGCGAATCGGCGCCGGCCTCCGTGAGCACGCCGAAGTCGAACATCGCGCGGAAGAAGTGCCGCGTGAGACGCCACTCGGCGCTTTCCTGAACGTCGCGCCATCGTTGCACGCGTAGGAAAGCCTCGGCCCTTGGGGACTCGGGAAGTGACGTGATCATCGCTGCTGCACGAGCGACAGTATCTGGCGTGCGAGCGGTGTGAAGTCGTCCTGCCCGGTGGAACGAACGAAGACGTCTTCGAGGGACGGTGACGAGGATTCCTTGAACGACGCGACGTCGTGCTCGGCGACAATCCTCCCCCGCGAGAGGATCACGACGCGGGAGCAGAGCTGCTCCACCATGTCGAAGCGGTGCGTGCTGAACAACACCATGCGATCGCCGCTGGCGAACAGACGCAGCAGCGTGCGGAACAGCAACCCGGCCGGGACGTCGAGACCTGAGAACGGTTCGTCGAGCACCAGCAGGTCCGGGTTGTGGATGAGCGCGGCGGCGAGCAGGACCCGCTGCCGCATTCCCTTGGAATACGCGGCCATCGTGGCGTAACGGCTTTCCCAGAGCGAGAGCAGCTGCAGGAACGCTGGAACCTTTTCCGCCAGCACCGTTTCTGTGAGCCCGCGAAGACGACCGACGAGCATCAGGTACTCCGGGGCCGTCAGGTGTGTGTAGAGGTAGGGCTCTTCGGGGACGTAGCCAATGCGTCGCTTGTAGGCGACCGGATCCTCGAGCATGCGCACGCCGTCGAGCCACAACGAGCCGGCACTCGGTTCCATGAGGCCGACCATCGTGTTGACGGTGGTGCTCTTCCCGGAACCGTTGGGACCGAGATAACCGAGGATCTCCCCCCGGCGAATCTGGAAGTCCACCCGATCGAGGGCGAGAAACGCCCCGTAGCGTTTGGTCAGTCCGCGCGCCTCAAAACCCGCTCGCTCCGCTCGCGAGGTGCGGGCGCTCTCCGCCTGCGACTCCGGCTTCGGCGAGACCGCGACCTGCAGGCGCTCGCTGACGCTCGCGAGGTGCGCGTCCTCAGGGCTACTCATAGCGCAACGCCGTGAGCGGATTCACCGAAGACGCGCGCGCGGCGGGCACGTACGCGGCGACCACGGCCACCACGATCCAGATCAGACCGGTCGCGCCAAGGACGAGCAGTCCCGGAGGCTGGATTTCTGCGTCGAGCGCATCCGATGCCCCGAGCACGCGTGCGATCGCAAACGCCAGCACCTCGCCGATGATGACGCCGATCACCGCCAACGAAAGCCCCTGCCCCACGACTTCGCGAAAGACGTTGGGGCGGCCCGCGCCGAGCGCCATGCGCACGCCGATCTCACGGGTGCGCAGCGCCACGCGATACGCGATCACGCCATACAGGCCGACCGCCGCGAGCAACAGCGCGAGCAGCCCGAATGCGTTCAGCATGGACGACTGCCATCGTATGTAGGCGTACGACTTCTCGACATGGTCGCTCAGCGGCTGCACGGTATAGACACGCATTCCTTGTCCAAGTTCCGCGAGCGTGCGGCGTACGGCCTCGGCCATGCCGGCCGGCGGCGTGCTCGTCTCGAGCAGAATGGCCGTGAGTCCCCCTTCGTACTGACGGGCGAAGCTGAGGTAGATCTGAGGCCGCGGTGTCTCGCCAACCGAACGGACTGCGGCGTTGCTGGCGACACCGATGACGGTCGCAGGCTCTGTCGTTCGGCATCCGATCAGCATCCGCTCGCCGACCGCGGACTTATTGGGCCACATTGTCTGTGCAAGTCTCTCGTTGACGATCACCCCTGATCTCTCGGCAGCGTCGTCTCGGACCGAGAAATCCCGACCGGCAATCATGGGGATACTCATCGTCGTGAAATAGCCTGGCTCCACGGCATACGTGACGGCCGAGAGGCGCTGGCCTTTGTCGAGCGAGACGCAGTCTCGGTAGTTCGAGAGCAGCGGCAGCGAGTCAGAGACGGTCGCGTTGCGAACGCCCGGCAGCGCACTCAGCTGGTCGAGCGCGTGAGCGTATATACGGCGCTTATCCGCAGGT
>DASRJR010000362.1:0-2951 GCA_035649395.1 Vicinamibacterales bacterium | reverse complement strand
CCAGTGCGGGATTGCGGTACTTGATGGCTTCGATCAACCGCTCACCGATCACTTGCGAGCGGCCGGCATCATAGGCTCGCGGATCGAGCTCGAGCGGCGACAGCAGTCGCACACCTATCCGCAGCCTCGCCTGGACTTCAGCCGCAACGCTCTCGACGAGCTCCGGGCGCGGACTGCCGATGGCGATCACGTATAACTCCGGTTTCGCCGCACGCTGCAGCCCGACGCCTGTCAGCGACAGGCCCGCGAGCACGGCGAACGTGATTATGGATTTGGCCTTCACAGCTTTTGTCCGTTTCTCGGCTCGACGGGTAGCGTCCTTCAGGGCCGACTCAAACGGTGGTCGCGAGTTCGACGCCCGGCGCAAGGCGGACGTCGTCGACGTATTCAATATGGACGACCCGCCGCCGCGCGCTGCCGGTCGCTTTCGATGACGCATGGACGATCAGCGGGCGCATCACCACGACGCCGCCGGCATCGGCGAGGCACTTCACGGCGGGGAGCTGACGCGTGAGCGTGTGGATATCGCCATCTGAGAGCACGCCACGTCGATGGGTTCCGGGCAGAACACGAAGCGAGCCGTTCGATGCCGTCGAATCGTCGAGATGAACGCGCAACGCTACGATTCGCTCGAGTGCCCATGCAGGCGCGTGGGCGTAGGTCATACCGTTCTTCACGGACCATGGGCCCCACGTCGGGTCGACGATCCGCTCGCGAAGCGGCAACGCCGTGTCCTGATGCCACGCCACGAGCCAGTTCGCAGTCGGCGATTTGGCGAACAGCGTCGCCCGGAACGGCACGGGCGTTCCGCCGACGAACCCGCCGGCGATCCGCAGGAGCGCCGGGGCCGTCGCCAGTGCACGGACGACCGGGACACTCAGCACGTGGCGTGCGCCAGCCTTGCTGCGAGCCGTCAGCGCGCGTTCGAGCTCGTCGCCGGCTCGGCCAACATCGTGCCGCTCGAACACGTCGTGGAAAACGGAAAATCCCTCGTCCATCTCACACTCGCAGCTCCACGATCTCGGGCGAGAGTCGAATGCCGTTGAAGTGCAGCTTCGCGATGCTCACCGGAAGCGTGAAACGACGAGGCCCGGCGGCGCCGGGATTCAGATAGAGCACGCCGCGGCGCACCTCGGCGTGGGAGCGGTGCGTGTGCCCCGAGATGACCGCCGCGAATCCAGCGGCCTGCGGATCGAGGTCCAACGCGGCCAGGTCGTGCAGGATGTAGACCTGGCGCGCGCCGATCTCGACCACGTCCGTCATCGGCAGCACTGCGGCCCACTCCGCCGTATCGACGTTGCCGCGAACCGCTCTCGTCGGCGCAATCGCACGGAGCTGGTCGAGGACAGCCGCGTTGCCGACGTCCCCGGCATGCAGGATCAACGACGAGCCGCGCAGCGCGTCGACCGCCTCGGGCCGCATCAGACCATGCGTGTCCGAGATCACGCCGACGGTCACACGCGCACTCCAGGAACCGTTCTCGTGAACGAGAACACCGCCGCATCGTGCGCCGCGCCGTGGAGCAGCAGGCGATTCTTGAGCGTGCCCTCCCGGAACGCGCCCGTCTTCTCGGCGACACGACAACTGGCGACGTTGTCGATGGCGATGACGATCTCCAGCCGAATCAAGTCCGTATACGCGAACGCCCAGTCGCGGAGCACGCGCACCGCGCGCGTCGCCACGCCTTGGTTCGTCGCCGACGTTCGGACCCAATACCCGAGATTGGCGCGCCGGTTCGCATGATCGATCTGATTGAGTCCACAGGCGCCCAGGTAGCGGCCGTCGTCATCGATCATCGCGAACTCGAACGCGGTCCGCTGGTCGAACGCCGCGATCTGCGCCTGCAGCCATGACCGCGACTCGTGGATCGAATAGGCGGGATGGCTCCAGGGCATCCACGCCTGCAGCTCCGTCAACGATTCGCGCACCGCCTCGAACACGTCGGACACATCGCTCAGCTGATAGCGTCGAATGTGGACGTTCGCAGGGGCGCTCACGGGCCTTGTGCTCATTGGTCGCATCCTTCGTTCCAACGCCAGCGCTTCTGCCACATGACGAACTTCGACGCGCTCGCTGTGCAAGTCGCCGGCGCCCGATGACGTCAGAGCGTTGGCGCCTCGCTCGCGGCTACACAGCCGGGGCACGCTTCTGTGATCGTCTGAACCAGCTCCGGCCACTCTCCAATCGCTTCAACACCAGCGTGTCATGATCCTCGAACCAGAATTCACTGCGTTCGACCCGAGGCGCGGACGGTTGATCTGTGACGATCGACGTTCCCTCGACCCACCACGTCAGCTTGAAGATCTGCCATGTCTCCGGCGTGGGAGTCGAATACTGCATGCGACCGTCGCTCTTGAAGTCGATTTCACTCCCCAGCTCGGTATCCGGCGCATCCGCCTTCACGAGTTCCCAGCAGCCGAGCAGATCCGCTGGATAGCGTCGCTCTCGACGACCGAACAGCGAAAACCAAGACATCGCGTCGAGACGGGCGCCGTTCGCTACGACTTGATGTTCGCCTGAAGGTAGCTGACGATCTGCGCGCGGTCCGCGGCCGCCAGTCGCGGCGCCGTCTTGTCGAGGAGCCCGAGGAAGAGCTCGGCCTCCTTCGGATTGCCAGGGAAGCCGAGATTACCGCCATCCGGCATCACGTTCGAGTCGCCGATCTTCTGGCCGTGCGCATCGAGGAAGACGTAAAACGGGAGGCCCGCCTTCGCACCGCCCCACTTGTCCATCACATCCTGCCCCCCCGGATGCTCGAGCGCTTTCTTGTCGTCGCGCTCCTGCACCACCAGGTTCACGACAACGTAGTTGGCGGCAACGATCGACGAGACCTCCGGCGAGTGAACGAAGGCATCGAAGCGGCGGCACCACGAGCACCAGGACGCCCCGAATTCGATCAGCACGATCTTGTTGCCCGCGGCAGCGGTCTGCAAAGCGTTCGACACCACGGT
>DASRJR010000361.1:0-14302 GCA_035649395.1 Vicinamibacterales bacterium | reverse complement strand
CGTGCCGATCGGAACGGAGCTGGTGGTCGAGGGCTATCAGGCCAAGGACGGGACGAACAAAGCGGTCGGCCGCAACTTCGTCCTCGCAGACGGCAAGCGCCTGTTCCTCGGCGGCTCGGCCGGCGGCGTCAGCGATCCGGCGAAAGTGAAATAACCCGAACGGCGGGTCTGAAGACCCGCCTCTACAACGCATCAAAGCGAACGTCGTAGAGGCGGGTCTTTAGACCCGCCGACTCGTTGTGGGAGTTGAAAGCGCCAGCGTCACGCCCACCAGAATCAGCACTGAACCGACCGCGGTCCACGCGGTCGGACGTTCCCCGAGAAACACGAACCCGAGACCGAGCGCGATCGGCGGTGTGAACACCGCGATGAAGCTGAGGCTCGTGACACTCCAGCGTTTCAGCAGCGAGAAGTAGCCGAGAAAAGAGATCACGCTGCCGGCGACGGCGAGGTAGCCGATGGCGAGCCACGTCGAAAGACTGGGCGGCAGTCGCGGACGCTCGCCGAGCGCGAACGCGGCGAGAATCTGCGCCGCCGATCCGATGAGCATCGCCGGTCCATTGAGGGCCGCCGGGTGCAGCGACCCGCCATGCCGTTTCGAGGCGACGCCGGCGGCGGCCGCAAAAACGGTCGCGGCGATGACAGCCAGCATCGGACCGGCCTGCGACGTGTCGATGCGCAGACGATCGCCGAACAGGGCCGCGACACCCAGGAACGCGAGCAGCGTGCCGGCGAGCTTGCGCGCCGTGATGCGATCGCCCGGAATGTAGACGTGCGCAAACGCGATCGTCGCCAGTGGCAAGGTTGCAAACAGGATGGCGGTCAGACCGCTGTCGATGAACTGCTCGCTCCAGTAGATCAGACCGTAATCGGCGCCGAACAACACGATGCCGACGAACGACACGAGCAGCCATTCGGTTCGACCGTGGGGCCAGCGCGCGTCGAGCAGTGGCATCAGGGCCGTCATCATCAGTCCCGCGACCGCGAACCGCCAGCCTGCGACCGTGAGTGCCCCCAGCCCGCCGTACCCGACTTTGATCACCAGCCACGTCGAGCCCCAGATGAAACACAGAAGTATGTAGGTGGCGACTCCGAGTCGGTCCGCCTGCGGAGCTGAAGGCTGCACGCCTGCCATCGGTCCATTGTCTAATGAGGCGCGCGCGGAATGTCCGCACGACACGACGTCAGCTGTTCAGCGTTCAGCGGTTCCCCATGAACTCCTGAACGGCAGTAGAGTAGGCTGAGGAGTCGACCATGAAGAGCGCTGCGGCGGTTGCGATCGGCATCATGCTCATGGGGGCGGGCATGAACGCGCAAAATCAATCCTCGCGTACCACCACGCAGGTTGAACTCACCGGATGCGTCAGCGCGCAGGCCAACGAGACCGGTGCGTTCACCTTCACCGACACGCAAACCGGGGGCAAGTATCGCCTCACCGGCAAGAAGATGCAGACTTACGCAGGCAAGATGGTCGCGGTGTTTGGTGGGCCCAGGAAACGGCTGGCGATTCGTGGAGGATTGTGGCCCTCGCCAAACGCGGCCGGACAGGCCGGCGCCCTCGATCCGGCGCAGGAATCGATCGCGCGTCAAACCGGCGGTGCGGCCTCGGCCAGAGGCGATGCGGCACTGCCTGAATTCAATGTCGTGCGGGTGCGCACTGTGGACGGTAATTGCCTGAAATGAGACGACAGCGGGGGAGACGGTCGTAGAGCGCAGGCAGCCCTGTGGGTGCGCGCTCACGGGGGAACGTGCCCCGACTACGCGACGGACGCCGTTTCGTTGACGATCAACCGCAGCACCAGGGTCAGGAGTCCCTTGGCAAGACCAGCTGCGACACCAACCGTCAGTACGAGGACGGCGCAGAGGACGACGATTTCCACTTCATTGTCATGTATCGGCAGGCGCGGCAGCCCCTTCAGAGGGGAGCACCGGCTTCCGTGCATCCGGGGGTGAAGCGTGTGCAACGCTGCGTTTAGGGCGATACCCTGATCCAGATGCCTTCGCGTGCTTCGACGAGCAGGCCTGCGCTCACGAGCCGATCGATGATGCGGGTGGCCGCCTCGGTCGAGACGTGCAACGAGCTCGTGATTGTCTCGATCGTGATGAACGGCACGGAGTTGTGCACGATCTCCTCGAGCACGCTTCTCACAACCTCGGCACGGCGGGCGGTGTCGCGGCGATCCGGTTCCACGGTGGTCCTCCCTTGGGAGGAGTTATCGGTCTTGCACGAAAGCGCAATAGCCCAATATACTCAGCGGCGGTTTCCCCGTGGTTCAATCGGCCGCTAGCCCCTACGGGCTCAACAAGTAAGCCCTTCCCGTATCCAGTCCACCTTCCATAGCCGTTTTCGACTTCCAGGTATGTCCGACATCGATTCTGCGCTGAACAGTCTCCACGACGACGAGAACACCCCAGTCTCCCCGGTCCGCGAAGGACTACCGCCTCGCTACCGTATGAGGGCCGACGCCCACTACGTCGAGCAGCTCGATTCCGCCCTGTTCAACACGCCCGTCCGCAAGGTGGACGTGCAGTCGATCGACAACCCGATGCAGGATGACGGCCCTGGGCTGTCTCCCGCGTTCGTCGAATCCATCAAGCGCCACGGCGTCATTCAGCCGCTCCTCGTGCGCAGCCGCGGCGGCCGCCATGTGGTGGTCGCCGGCCGCAAACGGCTGGCCGCGGCCCTCGTCGCCGGCCTGCGTGAAGTGCCTTGTCTCGTCGAGCGGGTCGACGATGAGGACGCCCAGGCGCTCGCGACGGCGAGCAACGTTCCGGCGGTGGAGCCCCCAGCTCCCCGGCCGGTACCGGCCCAGCCGCCGCCGCTCGATGTTCCGTTCGGGGCGTTCGCCGAGTGTCTGACCTCGGTCGCGGCGTCGGCCAGCCTGCTCTCACCGGGGGCCTCGCTGACGCAGGCGGTTGCGGTCGATCTGGTTCGCGCCGAAGCCGCCCGCGCGTTACAGCTGCTGCAGGCGATGCGGGTCCTCAGGGGCGACGCCGTGCTCGCGCGTCGGCCGTTGTCTGTCCGGATGCTGCTCGAACGCATCGTCGAGCGCTCGGCAGCAGAGCGGCGACTGCGCGGCATGGTCCTGTCGATCGAGGCGCATGCCAATACTCCCAACACGGTGTGGGGCGACGACGAGTTGCTCACATCGGCAGTGGGCTCACTCGTCATCGGCACCGCGATGTTGCTGGATGCGCAGCATGGCAGCGTGGTGACGCTGCGGGCGGCGTCACGAGCCGACGACAGCTGCGTCGTCACGGCGACGCACCACGCGGAGCTGCCGCATCAATGGCGATCGAAGCTGGCGGAAGATCCACGTGAGCCTGGTTTCTCGGCCAGGGACGGTTCTACACCCGCGTTGGTTCTTCTTCGCGCCGCTCGCCGCATCGCCGAATTCCATGGTGGCGACATGACGCTCGATTGTGCGGAAGGTCGGACGAGCATGTCGTTGACCTTTTCGATCGGGCGGGCTTAGTGGAGCGTGTCGTCGCGAACCACGGCGGCATCGAGCCGTCGTGTGTTCGATGTTTGGGTCGTTCGGGGCTTCCTACGCGGCGGAGAGCGGGGCTGACCAGATCTCGAGATCACCGCGCTTGAACAGCGCGCTGAACGCGGCGATGACTTTCGGGTCGAACTCGGTGTCGGCGCCGTTGAGGATGGTATCGCGCGCTTCGAACGGCGACATCGCTTTGCGATACGGGCGATCGCTCGTCAGGGCGTCGTAGACGTCGGCGACGGCGATGATTCGCGATTCGATCGGAATGCCTTCGCCGCTCGTCGGGTTGTAGCCAGAGCCGTCGAACTTGTCGTGGTGCGCGAGGATGATCGGAATCACCCGCCGCAGCGCGCCGCCCACCGGCTCGAGCATCTCGACGCCGCGAGAGACGTGCTCCTGCACTTTCTCGTATTCGTCTCGCGTCAGTCGTGCTGCCTTGTAGAGCAGCTCGCGGCTGATATCGAGTTTGCCGATGTCGTGCAACAGCGCCGCCGCACGAACGTCTTCGATGCGGTCGGCAGGGAGGTTCATCTCGCCGGCGATGCGTGTGGCATACACCGAGACGCGGTAGCAGTGATTCTCCGTGTAGGCGTCCTTCGAGATGAAGTGGCGGAGAATCATCAACACGCCCTGATAGGTCTCCCGCAGCTCCTTGATCTGCTCGTTCTTGTGCTCGTAAAGCGTTCCCATCAGGTAGCCGGTGATGATCAGCGTACCGCCCCAGACGGCGACCTCGAGCCACTGGCCCCACAGCATCGCCGCGGTGAAGAGCTCACTGCCCGGCACCGTGGTGCGGAACATCAGCAGGCCCGCAACCATCAACACGCTGGCCAGTGCCGTCAACGTGCCGTGCCGCCGGCCGTAGAAATACGACGAGGCAATTGTGGGCAGGACGTACAGGCTCAGGACCATCCGCTGCGACCCGATGACCTGATTGAGCAGCAGCGCGATCGCGAAGATCGACAGGATGACCCACAGCTCTTTGTTGACTCGCTCGACTGCGTGCGGCACTGATCTCATAAGTCTTGTCTGCCGTCTGCGCGGGGCCCTTTCAACCTGGAACAGTGAGCAACTGTCATACCCAGGCGACGCTGCAGCAGGGCGTCCAACCAAACCGCTGTAGCCATGCAGGTTATCGGACGAATACCGACACTCAAGGAGCCCGATATCGTGTGCCACGGCGGCACATGCGGCTTTGTTTTCTACCGGACTCGAACGGATTTTCTGAGTGGAGCGCTCAGATGGTCCCGGGACGAAAACGGAAGGAATTGCCCGGAATTTCGAACGAAACGTGGGCTAGGTTCGCGGACGTTTGGGCGGAGTCGCCTGGCTCTTCGAGGCCAGTGAGCCGCCGGCAAGCCACGCGCTGCGCAACTCGAACGTCTGAGCGGGCGAGAACTGCCAGTCTTCAGAGCGGTTTCGCACCAGCTGCTCTACGGTCCACACCTCGCGCATCAGCCCGGTGGCACTGTGCTCGTCCGTGCCGAGAATGAGGTGCCCAATCTCGTGCGCGATGGCGCGGCCGAGCACGACCGACCGCGAGTACTGCGCGACTTCGGCGAAGCGGTCCACGCGGTTCATGAACACGGTGGCGAACACGCCGGTCCCGCGCGACCGATCGAGCAACGGCTGACCGAGCGGACGCTTGTCGCGATCCTTCTCTGCGCCTTCAATCAACCGGACCACCATCTCGCTGTTGCCGGGAGACGTGTCGCAGATCGCGGGAACGGAACCGGTCCGCCGCGCCGGGCATTGCACCCAGTCGACTGACACCTCGGCGCGGCGCAGGATCTCGCGCGAATGCTTGAGTGCGTCGTTCAGGTCAGCCGTCACGACGCCGACGTTGTCGTAGACGCGGACGAGGATGCTGTCGATGATGACAGCACTGCGCGCGCCGGCCGGGAAGCACACCGCGGCCAACAGCCAGATCGCCGCGATCGAACGAATCAGACCCGCCACCCTCATAAAGTCGATGAGAGATCTTCCCTGCCGTTCGTCCCTCCGCTCAACCGATTTGTGACGAACGGCATATTTCAGTGACGAATAGCTTCTCACAGATGACGAACGATGAGTACGACGAGACGTCGAAACAGGCGTTTGCAACCGGCCCCACCCGGATCGCTATGGTTTCGCGTCGGCCGGCTCGATCCGAAGCAGCGCGCCTTGATCCTCAGCCGTCACCAGGTAGAGCAGCCCATCTGGTCCCTGGCGTACGTCCCGAATCCGCTGGTGCAAGTCGCGCAACATCGGCTCGCGGCGGATCTCCTCCCATTTGTCGTTGAACTCGATCCGCTGAAGCTGACCCGTTCGCGGCGTCTCACCCTCTCGCAGCCCCCCGACGAAGAAGTTGCGCTTCCATCCCGAAAACCGATCGCCGGTGTAGAACGTGCCCCCGGCGACGGCAATCGACGGGACCCACGTCACGACGGCCTGCTCGAACCCCTCCTTCCAGGGAGCGTCGGAGATCTTCGGTCCCATGTAATTGCGCCCGGCGCTGACAGACGGCCATCCGTAGTTGGCGCCCGCCTTGAGCACGTTGATTTCGTCGCCGCCGTTGGGCCCCTGCTCGGTCACCCAGAACTCTCCAGTCTCTGGATTGAGCGCCATCGAGTGCCCGTTCCGATGTCCGAGCGTGTAGATCGCTGGTTTGTATCCCGGCTTGTTGGCGAAGGGGTTATCAGGCGGGATCATCCCATCGTCGCGAAGACGGATTGTCTTGCCAGCGTAGTCGTTGGGATCGGCGGAACGAAACACGTCCGGGCCAGTACCCGACGCGCTGATCGTCATGTAGAGCATGCCGTCGCGGCCAAAGCCGATGCGCGACGATTCAGTGCGTGTGGCGCCTGACTGGAAGATGTCGCGAACGTCGGTCAGCGCGGTGCCGTTCCATACGCCGCGCGCGAGCGTGGTCTCACCGGCCATTGCCGGCGCACCCGATGCTGTCGGCGGCGCACCTGGAACCGGGACCGGCTTGTGATACGCGAGATAGACGAAGCGGTTCTCGGCAAAACGCGGGTGCAGCACGACGTCCATCAAACCCTGCAAACCACCCGCCTGCACCGGCGGCACTCCGGCAACCGGCGTCGGATCGAGCACGCCATTGCGAACGATGCGAAGGCGTCCTGGACGCTCGGTGACGAGGATGTTGCCGTCAGGAAGAAACGCGATCGACCACGGTTGCTGGAGGCGCGCCATCACGATGACGCGCAAGTTGCGGTGAGCAGGTACTGCTGATTCGACCAGGAACGGTCCGTCGCCCAGCGGCGGGTCGGGCCATTGAATCGGCGTGGCGCCGACGCTGCACTCGGCCGCTGGAATCTTCGGAGAGACGCACTCGGGCCGCGGTGTGCCACGTCCGCCGCCACGACCCTGGCCTGGTGGCCCCGCTTGCGCGCCGCGGCCCTGAGGCGCCTGTTGGGCAGCAACACCGACACCCGCGGCGATGCCGGTCACGACCAACGCGCTCAACATGCGGCGCGACAACGAAAAGGCCATGCGAATTCTCCTGAGCGTGAAAGCGCTCAAGGATATCACCGCGTGTTATCGCGGCTGCGCCGTCCTTCCGCCGCCGTCACCGCCACCGCCGCTACTGCCACCGCTGCTGCTGCTGCCGCCACCACCGCTGCTGCCACCGCCGCCGTTCGAGAAGCCCTGGCTCGACACGGTGCTCGAGCCGCCGCTCGAGCCCGACGAGCCGCTGACTCCAGATGAACCAAGCGCGGACGTGGTGGGCTCGGACTCGCGCGGCCGCACGCGCGTGTATCCCAGGCCGTCGACGACGCGGCCGCTGCCACTTGGCTGCGGCGACGCGGAACCGCCGCCGTCGATCACCGCAAAGCCACTGCCGCCGTTGAAATAGTAGGGGTTGTATCCCTGTAGATACCTGTACGAATACGGCGAGTAGTAGAACGACGAGTACGGGCCGTAGAGCGGCGAGTACAGGCCGAAACCATCGGACCAGATCGGATAGCCGAAGGCCCAACCAAGACCGAATGGATCATCGATGATCGGTGCCGGCCCAACATCGGCGCGCGTGGTCCGCTCGACGACGAAGCGCTTCGGATACGACAGCGCGACCATCAGATCGATCACCTGCTCGGGCACCCGCGCTTCATCGAGCTCGATCAATCGCTGACTCGAGAGTTGGAATGACGCGTTGGTCTCGACGAGCGCGGCTTCCATTGCGTGCGGCGTGACCTTGCCGCTCGCTTCTTTCACGTCATCGAGCGACAGCCGCCGCCCCGGTTGACGCGCCTCGCTGGTGCCGGCTGAATCCTGACGGCGATACCGCCGCACTCGGTAGGTGTCGCGACCATCGACGACAATCGACTGGACGTCGATCCAGGTGCCGTTTGCCCCGAGCATGCCCAGACCAGACACGCGACGCGGTCCCGCATCGCCCTTGCAGGTGAGCTCGGCGCGACTGAAGATTCGCAGGCCGTCGCGCGACCACTCGGCGCGTTGTGTGCCGGTGCAGTCGGTCTCGGTGATCGGTCGGGTGGTGCCGTCGGCGATCACCGTCTGCACGATCGGCGTGCGATCGCCGATGGTCGTGCGGAACGTCGCGCCGCCTCCGTCGGCCGGCTCGACACACACACGTGGCCGAAGGTCGCCGCGAGTGCTCGGCCCGCGCTGCGGGCGCGGGAGATCGTCGGCGGGGCTGCCGTCGCGAGCGTTCTCGATGACGAGGTCCCAACAACCCAGCCAGGGTGCCCATCGGCTGTCTGCCGCCGTTTGCGCAGACGCCGAAGTGGCCACGAACGTGAGCGCGAAGCCGATGGCCAGAGTTCTCATCGTGCCTCCTCGAAGACCAGGTTGATGCCTGCTGCCATTCTAAATCCAGCCAGGTCGAGACGCTCGAACCCGATGAAGGTGCGGCCGAGATCGCCCGAGGCCCAGATGTACCTGCCCTCGACGTTCAGGTACAGCCGGCGCAGCAGGCGGTAATCAACGCCGCCGAAGACGTGAGCCGTCGGCGCCCACCCCTTTGCCTCGAACACATCGGGGAAGACCGAGTAGTCCACGTAGTCTACGAAATCGCCGGATTGCGTGAGCTGAAAATACATCGCGCCCGCGCCGGCGCCGACGAACGGCACGAGTGACTTCGGCACCCAGGCGAGCTGGCCGACCGGACGTCCTCGATCAGTCAGGGCGTACTTGACGCCGGCCATGATCTGCGTGTCGCGAATGACGGTCGTCTGCTCGATCGGAAGCCGGTTGTTGTCGACGAGACGCCGGTACTCCGAGTTGGTCGTCGACTGGCCGTAGTCGACGCCAAAGACGACATCGAACCGACGGCCGAGGGTCACCGCGCCCTCAGTACCGACAGAAGGTCGATTGAAGTCGCCCTTGTTGAGCGTCAGTTGATCCGTGACGAAATCATAGAAATCGCTCGAGGCCCGACCCAGGAACCAGCTGCCGTGAATGCCAATCGATCCACGCGGCCGGCCGAACAGAAAGTCAGGGGTGGAATTGGTCGGCTGCGACTGCGCCTCGCCGGCTGACGTTCCGCCACGCTGAGGCTCGCCGGCCTCAACGCGTTCGGGAGTGGTGAGAGCGAGAGCGAACAAGACCAGGAGCCAGAAGCGCATGCCAGGCACCTCCGCGGCCGGAACGACGTGGGGCGAACAGCGTTCGTGACGGCGGCTGGCGTGGCAAACGTCAGGCCAGCCGATTCCGCTCGAAAACGGGGTCGGAGGTCATTTTGAGAGGACACTGGCCCGCGTTACAAGCGGACGGTTGTCCTCCGGATGTGACTGAAAGGTGACGAAAGAGGGACGTTTACCAGAACCAGGGGAAGCGATTGCCACGCGCCCGGCGAATCGCGGCCGCAATCTCGGGATTCTGGGGCTGCGCCTTTGCCACCTTCATCAGGCAGACCAGCGCCTCGTCGTTACGGCGCTGGCCGACGAGGGAATCGCTCAACCCGATCACCGCCTCGAGGTTATCCGGATGCTCGAGCACCACGCTGCGGAACACCGGTTCAGCCAGCTCGTGGTGACCCATCTTGGCGTGCATTCGCCCGATCCACATCCTCGGCTCGGGGTTCCGCGGGTTGTCAGCGGCGAGCTGCTGAAACGCCTCGAGGGCTTCTTGATGCTTCCCCTGACCGGCAAGCTCGATCGCCTGCTCCTGAGTGAGACGTTGACCGGCCTGCGCGTCACCGGCCGCTAGCATAGACGCGAGAAGAAGAGCAGTAACCATTCGAGTCACCTGTCTAGAACGATGTTTCGGCATCCGCGAGAGTGCCCGTTAGTGCGGACGCAATTCCGTGAACGCGCGCGACCACGCCCGATAGAATGCTGGCGTGGCGTCACCGCCCGGCAGTCAGGCCACCATCTCGCGGTTCGTCGAGTTCACACGTGCCGAGTGGGCCCGGCTCCGCGCCTCGACGCCGCTTCCCCTGTCGGAAGCGCAGCTCAAAGGGCTCGTGAGCTTGAACGAGCCGATGTCGCTCGGCGAGGTGTCCGACATCTACCTGCCGTTATCGCGGCTGCTCAACCTACAGGTCGGAGCGACACAAGAACTGCACCGTGCTACCGCCCGCTTCCTCGGCTCGGACAGCCCTCGCGTCCCGTTCATCGTCGGCGTCGCCGGCAGCGTGGCGGTGGGGAAGAGCACCGCGTCCCGTGTGCTGCAGGCGCTCCTCTCGAGGTGGCCGAGCCACCCGACCGTCGATTTGATCACGACCGATGGATTTCTGCTGCCGCTCGACGTGCTCGAATCGCGCGGACTGCTCCAACGGAAAGGGTTCCCTGAGAGCTACGACATTCGACGCTTGGTCCGTTTTCTCGCGGATGTGAAGTCAGGCGCGCCCGAAGTCCTCGCGCCGGTGTATTCGCACCTGCACTACGACCTCGTTCCAGGCGAGTACCAGGTGGTCCGGCAGCCGGACATCATGCTGGTGGAAGGGTTGAACGTGCTGCAGACCGGCGGACGCCTGGGGCGCCATGTGCCGATGTTCGTGTCCGACTTCTTCGATTATTCGATCTACGTCGACGCGCACGAGTTGGACATCGAGCAGTGGTACGTCGAGCGCTTCCTGAGCCTGCGTGAGACCGTCTTCAAGAATCCCTCGTCGTACTTCCACCGCTACGCCAACCTCGATCACGATGAGGCGGTCGAGACGGCGCGCGGAATCTGGCAGTCGATCAACCTCGTGAACCTACAGGAGAACGTGCTGCCGACGCGCGAGCGCGCGCATCTCATTCTCGAGAAGGGGAGGGATCACGCGGTGCGCAAGGTGCGACTGCGGAAGCTGTGAAACCAGGCCTGGCCTAAGCCTGCCCCAGGCCTGACCTCGGCCTGGCCCGGGCCTGCTCGAGTCCTACGAGACGTTCGCGAGCTGCGTCGAAAACTGCTTCGTGAGCAGCGGCACCACGGCGCCGGCCGTCAATGGTTCGGAGAACAGGTAACCCTGCGCGTGCGGGCAGTCCAGCCGCCGCAGCTGCTCCGCGTGCTGAACGGTCTCGACTCCCTCGGCAATCAGCCCCATACCGAGCTCTCGCGCGAGCTTGACGATGGCGCTGCCGACGCCGTCCTTCTCGGATGTACCCATGCGGGCCACGAACGACTTGTCCAGCTTCAACGCGTCGACCGGATACCGCTGCAGATAGCTGAGCGACGAATACCCCGTTCCGAAGTCGTCGAGGTGCACGGCGACGCCGAGCTTACGGAGACGCTCGAAATTGCGTTCGACCACGTCCGAGTGGTTGATGAGCACGCTCTCGGTGATCTCGAGCTGCAGGCTGCGTGGCAGCAGACCGCTCTCGTTGATCGCGTCCTCGACGTAGGCGATGAAGTCCTCGTGCGTGAACAACTTCGACGACACGTTGACCGACAGCGCCAGCGGATGCCCGAACATCTGCTGCCAGGCCGCGGCCTGATGGCAGGCCTCGCGCAGCACCTGGTGTGTCAGCGGAACGATGAGGCCGGTCTCTTCCGCAACCGAGATGAACTCCGATGGCGGCGCCACGTGGCCGTCGGGGCGGACCCAGCGCACGAGCGCCTCGAACCCCGAGATCCGTGACGAGGGAAGATCGACGATGGGCTGATAGAACACCGTCAGCTCTTTGCGCTCGATCGCGCGCCGCAGCTCGGTTTCGACGGTGAGCCGTTTGAGCGCCGACGCATGCATCGCCGGATCGAACAGCTCGTAACCGCCGCGGCCGGCTGCCTTCGCTCGATACATCGCGATGTCCGCGTCGCGCAGCAGGGCGTCGACCGAGCGATACTGCGCACCGCCGATGACGATCCCGATGCTCGCCGAGCCAAACAGCTCGTGATTGTCGATCTGGAACGGATCGGCGAGCGCGTGCTGCAGTCGTTCGGCGATGGCGCAGACGTCCTCCGGCGTGCCGAAGTCCTCTGCGAGGATGGCGAATTCGTCGCCGCCGAGGCGTGCCAGCGTGTCGCCAGGGCGCAGATGCGCCTGCAGCCGCTGTGAGATCGCCACGAGGAATCGATCGCCGACGACGTGGCCGAGGCTGTCGTTGACCAGCTTGAATCCATCGAGGTCGACGAACAGCACGCCGTAGCTGTGCGCCGAGTTGCGCGCGCCCTGCGCGATCGCGCGCTGCAGCAGCTCGCTGAACAGCGTGCGATTCGGCAGGTCGGTCAGCGCGTCGTGACGCGCCGCCTGCGCCAGCGAATCGCGGATCCGGCGCTGCTCGGAGATGTCCGTCTGCGATCCGGCCATGCGGACCGGACGACCCGTGTCATCACGCACCGCGACGCCGCGGCACAGCACCCAGCGCGTCCCACCGCGTGCATCTTCCATGCGGTATTCGTGTTCGAACTGCGCGCACTCGCCGTCGAGGTGCGCGCGCATGTTCTGCACCAGACCGGGACGGTCTTCCTCGTGCGCGCGCTGCAGCCACTGATCGAACGTTGCGATCTCGGCGTCGGGCGCGAGGCCGATCATCATCTTCCACCGTTCGGAGCAGTACAGCGCGTCGTTCGGAATGTCCCAGTCCCACAGACCGTCGTTCGAGCCGGCCGCGGCGAGCGCGTAGCGCTGTTCCGACCGGCGCGCCGCTTCGAGCGCCGACACGGTGTCGCGGTGCAGGCGCAGCACTTCTTCCTTGTGCCGCTTTTCCGCCGCGATCCGATCGACATACATGCGATACGACCGGAAGGTGAGATAGACCGGGGCGCCCGCGAGCGGCAGGAGCCACCACTGGCTCGTCTCCCACAACACCACGCCGGCCACGGCCGCGCCGGCGCCGACGAAGTAGCTGGGCGCAGTCCACAGGAAGTTGGTCTGCCAGACCTTCCAGATCGATTGACGCGCGGCCAGGCTCACCGCGGTCGCCACGATGAACGTGTTGACCAGGTAGTACGCCAGCGCGCTGGCGACGAGCGGCTTGGCAATCGTCTGGAACTCGAACGTCCCCGGGCGTCCTCCGAAGGCGGTGAACGCCATGCCGGCGGCCTGGACCGTGAGCACCAGCGCGGCTGCGTTGAACAGGATGCGGAAGACGGGATTGCGCCGATTCGTACCGAAGATCGACTGCGCGCACGCGCTCGCGCCGGCGACGAGCATCGTCATCTCGCGCCCGATCAGCAGCAGCGCGGCGAAGTCCACGCTGTAGGAGATCGAGAGGTTCGACGCGCTCGTGCCGAGCGGAAGACGGAGGCGCAAGCTCGAGGCCAGCACCGATGCCGCGAGCAGCACCGCGAACCGGCCCGGGTGCTGAAGCTCACGCGGACCTTGCAGCACCAACACGACGAAGCCGACCGCCACGATGGCGATGACGAACACACCGGCAGCGACCGGCAGATGGTCCAGGCTCGTCGCCGTGGAGGCATCTCCGTGCGCAGCCCGGTGCGCTCGCGACCACCAATCGCGAAGCCTGGCCGGCATCCCCGTGAGTACCGCGGTCGTCATGGTCTCAGACCGTCGTTAGTCCCAAACAACCTTCGTTAGTCCCAAACAACCTTGCGCCGGACGCGCGTCTCGTGAATGACAGCTGTGCTCATCGCTCGTGATTCCTTAGTGAGGTCAATAGCCGCAACGTATCCAACCCGACTAGTTTCCCCAGACAAGGTTGTCTCCCCAGACCAGGTTATCGCCCGAGACCGCGTTGGTGCTCCAGACGATGTTGGTGCTCCAGACGATGTTCGTGCTCCACACGATGTTGGTGCTCCAAACAATGTTGGTGCTCCAGACAATGTTGGTGCTCCAGACGATGTTCGTGCTCCAGACGATGTTGGTGCTCCAGACGATGTTGGTGCTCCAGACGATGTTCTCGCCCCACACCAGGTTGTCGCCCCAGACCACGTTCTGGCCCCAGGGCGGCAGGTTCTGCTGAATGGTGTCGCCCCACACGACGTTCTCGCCCCAGATCACGTTCTGGGCCCACACCTGCGTCCCCGCGATGTTGCTGACGGGGTTGATGGGCCCCGAGAGCCAGTAGGCGCCCACGGGCGCCGACGGATTCACGAGGCTGGCGAGCTTGAGCCCGCCGTCTCCGTTCAACTCGCCGGCGCCGACCGTCAGGTAGTCGTACGCGGCGCCGACCTGATCGCGCATCGGCAGCGCGCTGTATTGGAGCATCGCCTTGACCGTGTTGGGCGTCAGCGGTCGCGCCGCCCAGAACGCGAGTCTGTTGGCTTCGAGCATCAGCGCGATCGTGCCCGACGTCACCGCCGCGGCCATGCTCGTTCCCGTCAACGGCAGATACGTATTCTTCAGAGTGACGACCTTGGTGGTCCCGTTCGTAGCCAGCAGTTCGCTCGTGGTCGATACCGGAGCCAGCAGCTTGTGGCCGGGCGCGACGAAGTCCGGCTTGACGTAGCCGTCG
>DASRJR010000360.1:0-12600 GCA_035649395.1 Vicinamibacterales bacterium | reverse complement strand
CACAGCAGCTGCGTGACGAACAGGATGGACGTCTTTTGCTGACCATGAACGTGTGCCACGATTGGGCACTTCGCAGCTGGATTCTGGGGTGGGGACCGTTTGCCCGGGTAGTGTCGCCGCCACCGCTCGCGGCGGCGATTCGGACGGATTTGGAAACGGCCCGCGGGCAATACTAGCGGGGCTGGCGCCTGTCAATTCAAAATGCAAAATTCAAAATGCAAAAGATTACGGCGCAGCGAGATGCTTTCTTTTTGCATTTTGCATCTTGCATTTTGCATTACCGTTGAAACCATCTGTCCATGATTCGACCAGGTCGCCTCGTCATCGTCGTCGCCGTCTTCGCCGTCATCCTGATTGCGCCGACGCTCGTCTCGTTCTACACCGATTGGCTGTGGTTCGGCGAAGTCGGCTACCGGCACGTGTACCTGACGATGCTGCGATCGCAGGGACTGTTGTTCGTCGGTGCCTTCGCGCTGGCGGTGGCATGGCTCGCCGCCAACATCCGGGTAGCCGTGGCGGCGATCGGCGAGCTGCGGCCGGTGTTCACCACTCGCGAGGGGCTCGAGCTCGCGCTGCCAGGGGGCCGGCAGCTCCGCACGCTCGGGATGGGCGTGGCCACACTGCTCGCGTTCCTCGTCGCCCTCTACGCCGCCGGGCGATGGGAAGAATGGCTGCTGTGGCGGAACCAGGTGCCGTTCGGCACCAGCGATCCGATCCTTGGGCGTGACGTCGGTTTCTTCGTGTTCTCACTCCCCTTCCTGCAATTTGTGCGGGGGCTGGCGCAGAGCCTGGTCATTCTGGCGGGGCTGGCGTGCGCCGCGCTGTATCTGGTCTCAGGAAGCCTGACGTCCGGATTCCCCGCGCGCCTCTCGATGAGCGGCAACGCGAAGCGGCATCTGTGCCTCCTCGCGGCGGTGTTCCTGCTGCTGCTGGCGTGGGGGGCGTGGCTCCAGCGTGCCGAACATCTGATCGAGGATTCCGGTCTCTTTCATGGGGCGAGCTACGCGGACGTGTACGGCCGGATACCGGCCGCGTTCGTCGTGATCACAGCGGGCGTCGTCGGCGCGGCACTCGCCGCGGTGCAAGCCTTCACCGATCGCCGCTGGCCGATTCCCGCCGCGATCGGGTTGTACCTGCTCACCTCGATCGGCGGCGAAGTGTACAGCTCGATGCTACAGCGCTTCGCGGTGACGCCGAACGAGCAGGTGCGTGAGACACCGTTCATCGAGCTGAACATTGCGGCCACACGCAAAGCGTTTGCGTTGGATGGCGTCGAGGAACGCGAGGTGCCGGGCGACGCGACCTTGACGCGAGCGGACATCACGCGCAATGCGGCCACGCTCGACAACGTGCGGCTGTGGGACCACGCGCCGCTGCTCGACACGTTCGGCCAAATCCAGGAGATCCGGACGTATTACGAGTTCGCCTCGGTCGACAACGATCGCTATCAGATCGACGGCCGCCTGCGGCAGGTGATGCTCTCCGCTCGCGAGCTCAACTCGGCCAGCCTTCCCGCCCGCACCTGGGTCAACGAGCGACTGACGTTCACGCACGGGTATGGCTTGACGCTGGGGCCGGTGAACCAGGTCACGAGCGAGGGGCTGCCGGTGTTGTTCGTCCGCAATCTGCCGCCGGAGACGATCCCGGACCTTCGCATCGATGAGCCGAGCATCTACTTCGGCGAACGCGCCAACGATTGGGTGATCGTCCGGACGAGCACGCGCGAGTTCCACTACCCGCGTGGCGACACGAACGAGACGACACAGTACGCGGGCCGCGGCGGCATTCCCCTCGGGTCGCTCTGGCGCAAGCTGCTGTTTGCGCTGCGGTTCGGCTCGTATCAGATCGTGTTGAACACCGGCATCGGCCCGGAGAGCCGAATCCTGATCAAACGCAACATCCGTGAACGCGTCGCGACGATCGCGCCGTTCCTCGCCTTCGACCAGGATCCGTATCTCGTGCTCGCCGGCGGACGTCTCCACTGGCTGCTCGACGCCTACACGACCAGCACACGGTATCCATACTCGACGCCGGCCGGCAGCGTGAACTACATCCGCAACTCGGTCAAGTTCGTGATCGACGCGTACGACGGAACGACGACCGCGTATCTGGCGGACACCGCCGATCCGATCGCCGCCACCTACGCGCGAATATTCCCGAACACGTTCAAGCCGATGTCCGACATGCCGGCCATGGTCCGGGAGCACGTCCGGTATCCCGAGGACATCTTCGCGCTCCAGGCACAGGTGTACGCCACGTATCACATGACGCAGCCGGCCGTGTACTACAACCGCGAGGATCAATGGGAGATCCCGGTGATCGGCGACAACGCAGAAAGCAGCCGGATGCAGCCGTACTACACGATCATGCGTCTGCCCGGCGAGCCTGACGCGGAGTTCATCCAGATGCTGCCGTTCACGCCGCGTCGTCGCGACAACCTCGCGGCCTGGCTGGTGGCGCGCAGCGACGGCGAGCACTATGGCAAGCTGCGGGTGTTCGAGTTTCCGAAGCAGAAGCTCGTGTTCGGCCCGCGGCAGGTGGTCGCGCGCATCGCGCAGGATCAGGTGATCTCACCGCAGATCACGCTGTGGAATCAGCAGGGTTCGCAAGTGATCTGGGGCACCCTCATGGTCATCCCGATCGAGGAGTCGCTGATCTACGTTCGACCGCTCTACCTCAGATCGTCGGGCGGAAAGATCCCCGAGCTCACGCGCGTGATCGTCGCGTATGAGAACCGCATCGTCATGGAGAACACGCTCGAGGCCGGCCTCGCGCGGCTGTTCGGCGCCACTGTACCTCCGCGCGACTCCGGCACGGAGACGCGGGCGCCCAGCGAGGCACCCGCGACGGCTGCCGCGGCCGGCGCGACGACCACGACCAAGACCACCACTCCACCACCGGCCGAATTGAATACCCTCGCCGCCACCGCGCGCGCTCACTACGACCGCGCCGTTCAAGCGCAGCGTCAAGGCGACTGGGCCACTTACGGCGAGGAGCTCCGTCAATTGGGGCAGGTACTCGAGAAGATGCGATCGAAGTAGGGCCCCCGTTTCGACCACGCATGCGGCTGAAGCTGACGATCGAATACGCCGGCACGCGCTATAGCGGCTGGCAGATCCAGAAGAACGCCAGGACGATTCAAGGCGAGATCGAGCGAGCGATCGCGGTGGCGACCGACGTGCGCGAGTTCGAGTTGTACGGGTCGGGACGCACCGATGCCGGCGTGCATGCGTTGGCGCAGGTGGCGCACCTCGAGATTCGTTCGACATTGGCGCCCGAGACGATGCGGCGCCGGATCAACGACGAGCTGCCGGCGGACATTCATGTGCTTCGCGCGGAGAAGGTCCGTCACTCCTTTCATGCGCGCCACGATGCAATCGGCCGGACCTACATCTATCAGGTGTCACGCCGGCGCACAGCGTTCGCCAAGGCATACGTCTGGTGGGTGAAGGACGACCTCGACCTCGCGCGGATGCGCAGCGTCGCCGCGCGTTTCGTCGGCTTTCACGACTTCCGTGCATTCACCGACAGCGATTCGCGCGAGGGTTCGACCGAGGTGCTGCTCGAGGGGCTCGATGTGCGAGAGGACGGCGA
The DNA here is from genome assembly GCA_035649395.1 of Vicinamibacterales bacterium. Taxonomy (GTDB): domain Bacteria; phylum Acidobacteriota; class Vicinamibacteria; order Vicinamibacterales; family UBA2999; genus Gp6-AA40. Next base: position 9,006 of record DASRJR010000360.1, on the reverse strand, counting down.
CCTGATCGTGTTTCAGGTCGACGGCTCGCACTTTATCTGGAAGCTCGTACGGCGCCTCGTCGGGGTCCTGGTTGAAGTGGGACGCGGTGGACTCACGCCGGACGATGCCGTCGCGCTGCTCACCGAAACATCGGATCTGCCAGCGCGCTTGACGGCACCTGCGTCGGGACTCTTCCTCGCGCGGGTTCGCTACAAAGGAGATTCGGATGAGGGACCTGTCAAGCCCGCGATGATGGTGTGGCGGGCGTGACGACTGGACGTGTAATGCAAGATGCAAAATTCAAAATGCAAAAGGGCAACTTAGTTTGCCTTCTGCGTTTCGTCTTTTGCATTTTGCATTTTGCATTTTGAATTTCGTTGGATACGTCTACGGCCTCACGCTTCGCGGCGGCGTGACGCCGTTCAGGCGCAGGTAGACCGCGAGCTGACCGTAGATGTCCTGGGTGTGCGCGATTGAGAAGTACGCGACCCGCAGCCGACTCACCGTCGGGCCCATGAACGGCAGCGACGTCACGCGTTCGCTCAACTGCTGATCGTTGAACTCCTTCAATAAGGCGGCGCCGTAGTCCATCGACTGATTCAGCGCGGCCACCACATCCGCCTTCGCCGTCGCCTTCGGGTTCTTGATCATCGGCGCCGGCGTCTTGCCGCCCAACGTGCTCAGCAGCTTGACGTCGATGTTGACGATGTGCATGACGCGCTCGGCGAAGCTCTCCTGCGCCGGCGTCGGCTTGAACCCGAACTTGTCCTCCGGCATCGCATTCACGATGCCCACGAATCCCTGCCTGTTGAATTCCCAGTCGCTCTGAATGTCGCAGGCGACCGTCGTGCAGGCCGGCGCCGCCGGCGCACCGCGACCGCGCCCCCGGCCCTGGTCTCCGCCCCGTTCCTGCGCCATTGCACTCGCCGCCGCGAGCATCACGGCCAGCACTCCCACGCCAACGGTGAATCCCCGTCTCATGAATGCCCCTCCTCGATGAACTCGATGAACGTCCACCTAAAGCTGTTCCCCACTCGCCCTCATGGTAGTCCGACTCGCACCCCACCGCGCAGACCTGCGTTGGCAGCCCAATTGCCGCGTCGGGCGCCCTGGGTTATGGTCGAGGGACGTGTCAGCCGGCGACGCTTCGCTTTTCGAGATCCTCCGCCAACGTTCGGGCGACGATCCCATCAATGTGGTGGCCACAACGATCTTCCTGCTCGCGATCGGGCACACATTCCTCGCCGCGCGCTTCACCGACCTCGCACGGCTGGTGCAGCGTCGGCACGATGCGCGTCAGCAGGCGACCAGGCGTAGCCCGGCTCCCAGTGTGCTGGCCGAAGTCCTGCACCTGCTCGGCGAGGTCGAAGTCGTGTTCGGCTTGTGGGTCGTGCCGCTCATCGTGGCGAACACGCTCAAGACCGGATGGGAGTCGACGACGCATTATCTGAACGACACGGTCAACTACACCGAGGCGCTCTTCGTCGTCGTGATCATGGCGCTGGCGTCGACGCGGCCGATCGTCACCGCGGCTGAGACGACGCTTCGCCGCATCGCCACGGTTGGTGGAGGCACGCCGGCCGCGTGGTGGGTGACGATTCTCATCGTCGGGCCGCTGCTCGGCTCGGTGATCACCGAGCCGGCTGCGATGACGATCAGCGCGCTGATCCTGGCGCGGCAGTTCTACGACCTGCAGCCGAGCGACCGGCTCAAATACGCCACCCTCGGTCTCCTGTTCGTCAATGTGTCGATCGGCGGGACGCTGACGCACTTCGCCGCGCCGCCCGTGCTGATGGTGGCGCGACCATGGGGCTGGGACACTTCGTTCATGTTCATGCACTTCGGCTGGCGCGCCGCGCTGGCCATTGGTGTGTCGACGCTGGTCACGTATCTCCTCTTTCGCAAGGAGCTCACGTCACTGGCGGCTCGAGGTCCTGTGTACGACGTCGAGCAGCCTGACGAGGACGCTGCGCGTACCGGCGCTCAACTGCTTCCGCTGCCCTCGTGGATCGTCCTCGTGCACGTGGCCTTCATGGCGTGGACCGTCCTGAACGCGCATCATCCGGCGCTCTTCATCGGCGGGTTCATGTTCTTCCTCGGCTTCACGCGCGCGACGGCGTCGTATCAGAGCCGCGTCGATCTCAAGGCGCCGCTGCTCGTCGGCTTCTTTCTCGGCGGTCTCGTGATTCACGGCGGTCTTCAATTGTGGTGGATCGGGCCAACCCTCGGTCATCTCTCGGAGCAGCCGCTCTTCATCGGATCGACGGTGCTCACCGCCTTCAATGACAACGCGCTGATCACGTATCTCGGGACGCTCGTGCCTACCCTCGAGCCGAACATGAAGATGGCGTTGGTGCAGGGCGCCGTCACCGGTGGTGGGCTCACGGTGATTGCCAACGCGCCGAACCCCGTCGGCCAGGCGCTGCTCGGATCGTTCTTCGATCACGCGGTGCGTCCATGGCGGCTGTTCGTCGGCGCCGCACTGCCGACACTGATCGCGGTCGCGGCATTCCGACTGTTTTAGGGGACGGCCCCGATCTTGCTCAGCGACGGCTCTTGCGCGGGATCTCCCCAGCGCAGTGCAGGCCCTTCAGCCCGGGGCCGACCGTGGAGCAGTTATGTCGCATGCCCGCTTGCTGGCGCGAATTCGTCGTGAGTTTGAAGAGCATCCCGGGATTGCGTTGACCCTTCCTCAAGCGCGGCGTTTGTGGTCGCTCGATGAAAAGGCCGGTACGGACGTGTTCGACACGCTGCTCGCCGAAGGCTTCCTGCTTCGTGTCGACGATGTGTATCTCTGGGCGAAGGCGCCGGCACCGCGGTTCCGGCGGAGGAACGGCGTTCGCGGACCGATCGATTCGGCGGCGCGGCGCTAGGCGGGAGCGTTCACCGCACCGGCCAATCGATTGGACGGTGCGGTCAAGAGTCCCCCTTACTGCGTAACGGTGAAGCTGACCTCGTTCGACGATAGGCCGTTCCCACACGCGTTCTTGGCCTGGACGCGGGCGTAGTGCGTCCCTGTCGGAGCCGTCCACGTGTAGTTGGTCTGGCTCGTATTGGTCGACAGCGTGTTGGAGCTGCTCGGAGTCGTTCCAACGAGCACGTCATACTGGGTCGCGGTGCTTACCGCGTTCCATTCCAGGGTGATCAGAGACCCGTTCTGCGCGGCGACTCGCAGGTTCGATGGGGCTGCCGGCATGCAGGACGATTGCGGTGGCGGGTTGCTCGAACCTGACGGTGACGACGGCCCGGTGGGCGACGAAGACCCTTCGTTCTCGCTGCCGCCGCATCCGATGGCGACCACTGCCGCGATGGCGATGAAGAACAATCCAGCCCGCTTCATGCTGCACTCCTTTGCAGGAAGTCTCGACGACCTCCTCAACGAACCTCCGCGGTCCGACGGCTGACCCGCCGCCGCAAACCAAGCTCAACAACGGCAATGGCTGTGCCGCGCCCGATACCGGACGCGTCCCGGGATTGCGGCGAGGAAAATGGGCGGATGCCACGGCGTTTCAGGGGTTAGGCGCTGGCTCGCGCGTGGGCCAGGATGTCGGCTGCTCCAAACCGATGACGGATCCGGGCGCTGAGATGCAATTTCGTCGATTGGATTCCGTCGGAGGCTCGCTCGTGATATGACTCTTCTTCTCAGACGAGGTCCCTCATGCTCACCAACCGTACTCGCCGCGAAATGATTCGAACTGGTCTCGCTGTCGCCGGCCTGAGCGCCATCGGCGTTCCCGACTGGGTGCTTCCGGCCCTGGCGCAAGGCGAGGTGCTGGTGCCGTTCACAGACCTGCCCGACACCTTTCCTGCGGCAACGGTCGATCGGCGCCAATTCGACGTGCGCAAGATCGACGGCCCCTTCACGCCAAAGGACCAGTTCTTCACGACGCAGCACTACGGGCATCCCGAGGTCGACCCGAACGCCTTCCGGCTGAAGGTCAGCGGCCTCGTCGATCGGCCGCTCTCGCTGTCGCTCGACGCGCTCAAGAAGATGAAGAGCACCGAGCTCATGGCCGGCTTCGAATGCTCCGGCAATCGCCGCCCGTTCCAGGGCCTGTCGAGCAACGCTCGCTGGACGGGCGTTCCGCTGAAAGCCGTGCTCGATCAGGCGGGCGTCAAGCCACAGGCGCGTGAGTTCGTGTTCTTCGGCGCCGATCACGGCTCCGAGGAAGTGGAGTTCCGCACGCAGAAGTACACGGTCGACCAGCAGTTCGGACGCAGTCTTCCGCGCGAGAAAGCGCTCTCCGCTGAACCGATGCTGGTTTACGCACTGGGCGGCGAGCCGCTGACGAAGCACCAGGGAGCGCCGCTGCGACTGCTCGTGCCGGGATGGTACGGCGTCGCCAACGTGAAGTGGCTCTCCGAGATTCACGTCCAGGAGGACCAGTACCTCGGGAAATACCAGGCGCGTTGGTACCGTACCTTGAGGGGCGAAACCATCGACGGCGAGGTGAAGTGGAAGGAAACCGCAGTCACGCATATGCAGCTCAAATCGTTCATCGCGCGCGTGACCAAGAGCGGCAATCAATACAAGATCCTCGGCGTCGTGTTGAACGACGGCACGCCGCTGCGCTCGGTCGACGTGCGCGTGGACGATGGCCCGTGGCAGCCGGCAACGCTGGATTCGGCCACGAACAGCAAATACTCCTGGAAGCTCTTTACCTATACCTGGGCCAACGCGACGCCAGGCGAGCACACGCTCGTCTCGCGCGTCACCGACGCGAAGGGCGCCGTGCAGCCCACGGAGAAGGAGCTCGAGACCAAGAAGACATTCCTCGAGGACAACTCGCAGCACCCACGCAAAGTGACGATCGCGTGAGCTCGGCCGTCATTCCTACGGGGGCTCCCGTGTGCGAAGTCGTGCACTGGAGTGCTCGTGGGAGAAGGACGGCGCTTGCGCGCTATCGTCGGGGCGGCGGGCGGCCGACAGTACCAGGGAGTTCTCCACTCGGGACGCTCGCCGGCCGTTTCAACACGTTTGATGCAACGGCGGGCAGCCAAGGAGAGTCGTATGAGTACTCGCCGGGCCTCGTTCGCCACGCTCGTCGTCACGATGACGATCGCGCTTGCCGCCGCACCCGCGTTCGCGCAAACGCCATCGGCTGCGGGTCGCATCAAGCTCGCCTCGGGACAGGTCTTCGTCGTTCGCGGCGGGAACGCGATCCCCGCCGAAGTGGGACAAGCCGTGCTCGAGTCAGATACGCTGCGTACCGGCGCCGATGGACGCGTCGGCGTGACGCTGCGCGATGACACGCGACTCTCGCTCGGTCCGGCCAGTGAAGTCCGTCTCGACAGCTTCTTGTACACGCCGGCTGAGGGACGTCTCGGTCTCGTCCTCAACTTCATTCGCGGCATGGCCGTGTACGTGTCCGGAAAGATCGCCAAGCTGGCCCCTGACTCGATCCGCCTCGAAACGCCAGGAGCGATCGTCGGCGTCCGTGGCACGACGGTGGCGGTGCAGGTCGTCCCGCGATGATCGCCCTGCGACGGCGCGCCTTCATGGCCGTTCTCGCCGTCGCGGTGTTCGTGTCTGCATGCGCGCCGAAAACAGCGCGGACTGATCCTCAGGCGCAGGTCCTGGTCGTACTGCTGCCCGATACCGACACCGGCAACGTCGGTCGCATCGTCGTGTCGAATCCAGCCGGCCAGACCGAGCTCTCGACGGCGTATGCCTCGACGCGCGTCACGACCAATGGGCGTCAACCGCGCGCACGCACGATGAAGCAGGACGACGTCATGCGGCAGTTCGCCGATGCGATCGGCACGCTGCCGCCGGCGCCGCTTCACTTCACGCTGTTCTTCCGGTTCGACTCCGAGGAGCTCACCGACGAGAGCCGCGCGGTGGTGCAGGACGTGCTCAAGTCGGTGAAGGCGCAGCCGGTCCCCGACGTGCAGGTCATCGGCCACACCGATACCACCGGAACGGCGGAATCGAATTTCGAGCTCGGCATGCGGCGCGCCAATTCGGTTCGCGCGATGCTGGTCGACGCTGGCCTCAATCCCTCGGCGATCGACGCCCGCTCGTTCGGCGAAATGGAGCTGCTGGTCAAGACCGCCAACGGCGTATTCGAACCGAAGAACCGCCGCGTCGACATCACCGTGCGATGAGCCCTCGTCCGCGGCGGCTCATCCTCATGTGCGGCCTGCTGCCCACGGTGGCAGTCGCCATCCTCTCGCTCTACCGCCCGACCGTCCTGACGAACCTCGATTTCAGCGTCTACGACATGCTGGTGCGCGCCGTGCCGGCGCGCCTGCCGAACAGCCGGGTCGCCATCATCGACGTCGACGAGCGCAGTCTGGCCGTCGAAGGTCAATGGCCGTGGCGCCGGGACGTCGTCGCCCGGCTGATCGATCGTCTGCGCGACGCCGGCGCGGCCGTGGTCGCCCTCGACATCGTGTTCGCCGAACGCGATCGAGACGATGGCACGCCAATTCCTCCCGACGACGTGCTCGCGGCGACGCTGCGCAAAGGCGGCGTCGTGCTTGGGTATGCCATGACGTTCGACGGCGTCCATCACGCCGCGCGAACTTGCGTCCGGCACCCGATGGGCATCGCGGTCGTCCATCCTTCGTACGATGAAGGCAACACGCCGTACTTCCAGGCGACCGGTGCCGTCTGCAATCTCGAGAGCCTGTCGGACGCGGCCGGCGTATCCGGCTTCATGAACGCCGCGCCTGATTCCGACGGCATCCTGCGACGCGTGCCGATGCTCGTGGAATACGACGGGCAGGTCTATCCGGCGCTGTCGCTGGCGGCCGTGCTGAAAGCCGTCCGCACGCGCGCGGTGGCCGTGCGCGTCATCAACGTGAACGCCTCGACGCTGGTGCTCGAAGGCAATCGAACGATCTCGCTCGACGGCAAGAGCAATCTGCTGGTGCGCTATCGCGGCCCGAAACGGACCTTTCCCTATCACTCCGCCACCGACGTCCTCAGCGGCAAAGTGGGCGCAGAGACGTTCGCCAACAAGATCGTCTTCGTCGGCACGACCGCACTGGGCACGCGCGAGGTCGTCGCCACGCCACTCGACACGCTGTTTGCGGGCGTCGAAGTCCAGGCCACCGCGGCGGACAACCTGCTGCAACAGGATTTCATGCGGCGCCCCGATTTCGGCGTCGCGCTCGAAACGCAGATCGTGCTCAGTCTCGGTGTGCTGGCCGCGCTGCTGTTCCTGCGATTCGGCCTGTTCTGGGGAGGGTTGATCGCGACCGCGTGCGGCGCCGCCGTCTGGGGAACCGCGTTCTGGACGATGTCGACCGAAGGCACGACGCTGTCACCGCTCTACCCGACGCTCGGCCTGATGACCGCGCTGGCGTCGATGACGATCGCCGGCTTCACGCTCGAGCGACGCCGCGCCGATCGCGCCGGCGAGGAGAACGACGCCTCGCGTCGACTCATGGTGCAGACGCTGCTCTCGCTGACGGGAATCAGGGATCTCGAGACCGGTCGTCATTCCATCCGCACGCAGAAGTACGCGCGTGTGCTGTCCGAGGAATTGGCGAAGCATCCCTCCTATACCGATTACCTGACGCCGGAGCGCATCGAGCTGTTGGCCAGCCTCGCGCCGCTCCATGACATCGGCAAGGTCGGCGTACCCGATCGCGTGCTCAACAAGCCGGGTGGGCTCACTCCGGAAGAGTTCGCCGAGATGCGAAAGCACCCCGTTCACGGCAAGCAAGTGATCGAGAACGCCGAGCGCGCCGCCGGCGTGCGCGACGATCTCACGCTCGCGATCGCCAAGGACATCGTCTACACCCACCACGAACGATGGGACGGCAGCGGCTATCCGCAGGGGTTACGCGGCGTCGACATCCCGATCCCCGGCCGCGTGATGGCCATCGTCGACGTCTACGACGCCATCCGGTCGCGCCGGCTGTATCACGCGCCGATGACGAAGGACGAGGCGCTGTCGTTCATCGTGAAGGGCAGGGGCACCCACTTCGATCCCGCCGTCGTCGACGCATTCGTGCGCGTCGCACCTGTGATGCATCACCTGTCGGAAGAAAACCAGGCCGACCAGGCCACGGAGATCCGCGCGTCTTAACGAAGCTCCCGGTCCGCGCTCGTGTGTGTTCGGGACGTTCGTAGCGTCGGCTCACCGGGCGAGCCTGGCGTCGGCTCCCGGTTCGTCGGCGTGGAAAATCGGGTCTTCCGGCGAGTGTGCTGCCGATGACGCCGTCGCCTTGGATGACTCGATCGACAGTCAAGAATCGTTTCGGTAACCAGCTGGCCCGTACGCCGGTGGCGAATCCAGGGCGACGGCGCTCGCCGCGCCTGCAGACCCGATTTACCCTCTTCGCTCCTCACGCCGCGAACAGGTCGCCGACCCCAGGCTCGCCCGGTGAGCCGCCGCACCCTCGGCCAAGCGACGACGGTGTGGCTGGGCGAAGCGACGTGTTCGCGCCGCGACACGCGACAGGGGGTAAAACGACTCGGGAGCGGTCCGATCGGCGGCGGCGGTGATTCGCCACCGACGCACCTAGTACCTCGTTATCGAAACGATTCTTCACCGTTGTGCGGATCAGATCAGCCGCCGCCGCCATCGTCAGCACAGGCGCGGACGAGTCGTTTTTCTCCGCCTCCGCTCGCGAGAAATGCCGCGAGCTGCGGCGAGACCTCGCCGTAGCCTTGGCGAAGGCGGGCGCCGGCGTCGAACCCGGAGCGAAGTCCCAGCCACACCGTCGTTGATTGGCCCATGTGCGCCCATCGCTGGGACGCTATGGAAAAGTCGAAATTGCTCTAGGACGGACCAAGGACCATAGGACGGACCAAGAACAAAGAACCAAGGCCCAAGGACTGTTGTTAGCGTTCCATCCCCTTCGCTTTCAAGGTCGCCGTCACTTCCGGCCCTGAGAGGCACTTAATCAGCGCCTTCCCTGCCGCTGCATTCGACGCCGACTTTCCTACCGCGGTTGCGAACGACACGGGGTGTTGAAAGCGCGGCGGCAGTGAACCGACCAGGTCCACTCCGGGCGCCGGAAGGATTTCGCTGACGAGCGTAATTAGAAGCTCGGCCTGACCACTCGCC
>DASRJR010000359.1:0-11894 GCA_035649395.1 Vicinamibacterales bacterium | reverse complement strand
TCATGATGGACGGACGCGCGCTCGACGCCGCGGCGACGTGCGAGAGCTTGTCGTCGCTCGCGCTGCCGAACACGTCGATCACGATCGCCAAGATGGTACCGAACGGAGGGTTCAGTCTGCCGGGAGTGAACCCCGCGCAATTCAGCCAATTGCCGTCTTTCTGCCGTGTGGCCGCTACGCTGACGCCATCGTCGGACTCTGACATCAAAGTTGAAGTCTGGCTGCCGGCCGCGATGTGGAACGGCAGGTTTCAGGCCGTCGGCAACGGCGGCTGGGCAGGGAGCATCAACTATGGTGCGATGGCCTCTGCACTGCAGGAGGGCTACGCGACGGCATCGACGGACACGGGACACGTCGGGGGGACTGCGACGTTCGCGCTGGGCCATCCGGAAAAGGTCATCGATTTCGCGTATCGGTCGGTCCACGAGCTTGCGGTGAAATCGAAGGCCGTGATCGCGGCCTTCTACGATCGCGCGCCACGGTTCTCGTACTGGACGGGTTGCTCCACAGGCGGGCGCCAGGCGCTGATGGAGGCCCAGCGCTATCCGGAGGACTTCGACGGGATTATCGCCGGCGCTCCTGCGAACAATCAGACGCAGTTGTGCGCGTGGCGCATCGCGGTGGAAGCGAAGGTCCTCCAGGCGCCGGCGAGCGTTGTGCCCAGTTCCAAACTCGCCCTCGTCAATCGAGCCGTACTCGCCTCCTGCGACGCACTCGACGGCGTCACCGACGGCCTCCTGACCGACCCACACCGATGCCGTTTTGATCCGGCCTCACTTCTGTGCCGCGGCGTCGACGCGAACGATTGCCTGACGGCGCCACAGGTAGAAGCCGTGAAGATGGGCTACGCGCCCGCCAGACGAAAGACCGGGGCCGTGATTTATCCAGGGTTAGTGCCTGGCGGCGAGACGGGGTGGGCCATGCTGACAGGCGCCAGCCCGGAACCTGGCGTCATCGACGTAGGCATGTTCAGGTACTTGGCCCACGAAGACCCGTCGTGGGACTGGCGCACGTTCGACCTGGATCGCGATACCGCCCTGATCGATCAGAAAGCGGGCTTCATCGACGCCGTGAATCCCGACCTTTCCGCCTTTCGCGCTCGCGGTGGAAAGCTCCTCATCTACCATGGCTGGAACGACGGTGGCTCTGGCGGGGCGATCTCACCGCAGAATAGCGTCGACTACTATTCGAGCGTGTTGACAAAGATGGGGCCGCGGCAAGAGGAATGGCTGCGGCTCTTCATGGTGCCGGGCATGGCGCATTGCGGGGGTGGGCCGGGCCCGAACCAGGTGAACTGGATGGCCGCGATGGAGCGTTGGCGCGAATCCGGCATCGCGCCTGATCGATTGATTGCGTCGCGAGTCAGCGACAACCGTGTGAACATGACACGGCCATTGTGTCCGTATCCACAGGTCGCGCAGTACGCCGGCGTTGGCAGCAGCAACGACGCGACCAACTTCGTCTGCAAGGCGCGATGAACGTCCACGCAACCGTCTGACTCAAGACTGAAAGCCCACGAGGAGCGGCCATATGGATTCCGACCTGCAGTGCGTATTTGTTGCGAGCGGCGAAATCCACGCCCAACAGATTCGCGCCTTTCTCGAGGCCGCGGGGATCTCGGCGATCGAGCGCGGAGAATCGCTGCGGAACACGCACGGGCTGACCGTCGATGGACTCGGCGCCGTCAAAATCCTCGTCGCCGCAGAAGATGCCGATCGAGCTCGTTCCCTGCTCGCCGACGCCGAGGCTGGAACGTTCCGCTTAACCGACGACGGACCAGATCACGAGGGCGTCCAGTGACAACGGTCCAATCAGAACGAGGATAGCCATGATCGGTCCTGCGACCAGAAATCAATCTCCGGTGAGCCGGCGAGACTTCGCGCGCTTCCTGGCATTGAGCGGCTCGGCGTTTCTGGCACACCCTCCGCTCGCCTGGCCGACGCCCCTTCAGCAGACGCCACAGCATCCGGACGAAAAATTCTGGCTGTCGGTTCGTGAGCAGTTTCTGATGCCGCCCGAGCTCGGCGTGCTGAACGCCGCGAACCTGTGCCCCTCGCCGGCGCCGGTGCTCGAAGCGATGTATCGCAGCACGAAGGACGTGGACGCCGACCCGTCGTTCGACAATCGAGTGAAGATGAGCGCCGGGAAGGAGGAGACGCGGCGGCTGGTCGCGGCATTTCTGCGCGTCACACCCGAAGAGATCGTGCTCACCAGAAACACCAGCGAGGCCAACAACATGGTCTCGAGCGGCCTCGATCTGAAATCAGGCGACGAGGTGATCGTCTTTGCCGACAACCACCCGAGTAACAACGCCGCGTGGACGCAGAAGGCCGCACGCTTCGGCTACGTCGTCACGACAATCAATCCACCCAATCCGCATCCCGGTCCGGAGTACTACCTCGAGGCTGTGAGGAAGGCCATCACGGCGCGAACGCGTGTGCTCGCATTCACGCATCATACGAGCACGGTGGGTGACGTGCTGCCGGCCAAAGAGTTGTGTCAGATCGCCCGTGAGCGGGGCGTCATGACGCTGATCGACGGCGCGTGTACGTTCGGAATGGCCGATGTGGATCTCAGCGACATCCAGCCGGACTTCTACAGCGGCAGCTCGCACAAATGGCCGTGCGGTCCCAAAGAGGTTGGCGTGTTGTATATCAGCGCGCGCGTGCACGGCCGCGTCCATCCGAGCATCATCAGCGCCTATCCCGGCGCGTTGGGCATCTCACGGACGATGGAAGCGATGGGACAGCGCGACGAGCCGGCCATCATCAGCTTCGGCGAGGCGCTCAACTTCCAGACCAAGATTGGACGCAAGGCGATCGAAGCGCGGTCGCGCGCGCTCGGTCAGGCGTTGATGGCGGGACTCCGTCGCCTCGATGGCGTCAAGCTCTGGACGCATCCGGATCCGTCCCGCTCGGCTGCCGTCGTCAGCTTTCAACCAGGATCCCTGGATGTCTCCAAGCTGTCGGCCGCGCTGTACCGCAACGACCGTATCGGGTGTGCGACTCGCGGCGGCGCCGACCGGCCCGGCATCCGCTTCTCGCCGCACATCTACAACACGATGGCGGAAGTCGATCGCTCGGTGGCCGCAATCGCCAAGTACATGCGTCAGGGCATCTGAATTTCTCTAACGGTAATGGGTCTTTGGGCCTTGGTTCTTAGGCCCTACTAAGGACCGACGAGCCGCGTCAGATGCCAACCGGCTCACGGCCGGCGATGCGATCCAGTAGCGCCGTCGTCGAGACCGGTTTCGCGCAGTGCACGTCGAAGCCAGCGAGCCTCGCCGCTTCCTGATCCAACCGCCGACTGTATCCGCTCAGCGCGATCAGACGAATCTGCGGATACCCGTCGCGCAGACGACGGGCGAGCTCATAGCCGTCCATCCCCGGCAACCCGATGTCGAGGATGCCGACGTCGGGGCGGAATGTCGCCGTGACGTCGATGGCGCTCGGGCCATCGTTCGCAGTGGCGACGATGTGCCCGGCCTGCTCGAGTGCGAGACGCAGCATCTCTCGGGCGTCCGCGTTGTCGTCGACGATCAGGACACGCTGGGCGCTGTCGGGCGCGGGCGCCGGCGGCGGGGCGGTCTGCCTCGGCGCCGTCGTCGAGACCAGCGGCAGGTCGATGACGAAGCGGCTGCCTCGCCCGCCATCGCCCGCTTCGAGGCGAATCGTGCCGGCATGCAACTCGGCGAACGTCCGCGCCAGTGCGAGCCCGAGGCCGAGCCCGCCTTCGCGGCGATCGAGCGCGCGCGGTCCCTGCGCGAACGGCTCGAACAGGTTCGGCAGCAGCTCCGCCGGCACTCCCGGCCCGTCGTCCTGGACCGCGATGGTGACGCGCTCTCCCATGGCGGCCGCGGTCACGGCGATCTGACCGCCAGGCGCCGTATACCGCGCGGCGTTGGTCAATAGATTCGAGAGCACCTGAACGATGCGGTCCCGGTCACCGTACATCGGCAGCCCGGTCGCCGGCACGGAGACCTGGAGCGTGTGACGCTGCTGCGCGATCAGGGGCCGCGCCATCTCGGTGGCGCGTTCAACCGCCTCGGACAGCTCGAACCGGCGCGGCTCGAGCCGCACCCGACCCTGCGTGAGCCGCGAGATGTCGAGCAGATCGCTGACCAGCCTCGACATGTGCGCCACCTGACGCTCGAGCACTTCGCGCTCACGTCGGAACGTGGTCGGATCGCGCCGTTTCATCAGCTCGAGCGCCGTCACCGTCGGTGCGAGCGGATTCCGCAGCTCGTGGCCGAGCACGGCGAGAAACTGGTCCTTGGTCCGGTTGGCGCGCTCCGCTTCATCGCGTGCGGCGTCGGCCCGGCGGATTTCCTCGTCGCGCTGGCGAGCCCGCTGCTCGAGCAGTGACGCCGCCGTCGCCAGCGACCGCTGCAAGTGCAAGGTCTCGGCGACGTGCGCCTCGGCCTGCGGCAGCGGGTGACCCTGTGCCACAGCGTCGGCGGCCGCGGTCGCGTTGGCGAGGTCGTCCGACAGCCGTTGCGAGATGACGAGGACTGCGGCCAGTCCGCACATCATCAGGACGACGCCGCCGGCGATCACCGCCGCCATCGACGCCAGCAGTGGCGCGTCGAGCACGCTTCGCGGAACCGCGACGACAGCCGTCCATCCGAACCGGCTCGGGCTGATCGCCGCGTAGACGCGGTCGCCCTCGCGTGTCAACTCACTCGAGACGCTTTCACTGCGCTGACGGATCCTCGTCAGGAAGTCCTCGCGAACGGGCGAGCCGACGTAATTCGCCTCGCCACGCGTTCGGACGGCAATCGTCCCGTCCGGATCGACCAGTACGCGGGTCCACTCTTCCGATCTCGCCTGCTGTTGCGGCACGACGCGCGCGAGCGCATCGACATTCACCGCCGCCGACAACACGTACTTCAGCCGGTCCTCCCTGAACACCGGGATGCGGACTGGAAAGAGATGCTGGGGGTTGTCGCCACTCAGCGGGTCGCGCAGCACGACACCGACAGTCGGCTGGGCTGTCGCCACGACCTTCTGCAGACTGTCCGCGTCGACCGCACGCGTCAATGGCGTGCCCCAAGGACGTCGTGTGCTGACGAGTTCCCGGCCGTCGAGCGACAACAGCACGATGTTGTCCCAACCCAACGTGGCCTGCACTCGTCGCCCTTCGCGATAGAACGCCTGGAAGTCGTCGCGATCGAGTGACGGCGAGGTGGCGAGCGCCTGCAGCGTGCTGATCGTGCTGGCGAACTCGCGATCGAGTGCCGACGCGTCCACGCGTGCCGAGTCGAGCAGTCGACGCTCGCTGAATGCGCGGTTGTTGTCGATGGTGCGCCAGACCAGGATCCCCGTCAGCAGTGCACCCGGCAGAATCGCACCGAGAACCAGGATCAGCAGATACACCCGGATCGAACGCACCTGCCTAGTGTACCGTCCGCGCGCTGTCAGTCCCTGAGATCGACTGCAGCTCCGGTAAACACCTGAGTCACGCAATGCAGCACAGTGCAGCTCGCTGGCTTGCAGTAGACTGACCCTTCGCGTCGGCTTCACCATCGACGCTGTGGCGAGCGGATTCGCGCGCGCCTGCAGGTTCGAGTGCGCCTCGCGATCTGTTCATGCACACGATTCTGGTCGTCGACGATTCGCCCACGATACGACGCATGGTGCGCACGGCACTCGGCTCGTTGCCAGACGTGACGTTCGCGGAGGCGGGGAGCGGTCTGCAGGCGATCGAGACGCTTGCGGTCCAGCCGATCCAGGCGATCGTGCTCGACTTGAACATGCCGGACATGCACGGGCTCGACGTCCTCAGATTCCTTCGTTCGCATCAGCAGTACGGTGACGTTCCGGTCATGGTCTTGACCACGCGCGGCGACGAGACGAGTCGCCACGCCGCCCTCGCGGCCGGCGCCTCCGCTTACATGACGAAGCCGTTCTCGCCGTCCGTCCTCGCGTCGTCGGTCCAGCAATTGCTCGAGATGTCTTCCGCCCGCCGGACGTAGACGATGTCAGATCAACATCACTCGTTCCTCGACGGCTTCATGGACGATTACTTCGCCGAAGCGGAGGAGCATCTGGTGACGGTGCGGCGAGGGCTGATGACGCTGGAGTCTTCGCTGGGAGCCGAGTTGCCGACGGCCGTCCTCGAGGAGCTGTTCCGGAGCTTTCACTCGCTCAAAGGCATTTCGGCGATGGTCGAGTTGCACGAAGCCGAACGCCTCGCCCACCAGATGGAGAGCTGCCTCCGCGCCATCCGGCAGGGCCATGTGACCGTCAACGCCACCAGCTTCGAGACGCTGGTCGACGGCGCCAAGGCGCTCGAAGAGGTCGTGAACACGCACCGTCGCCGTCAGCCGGTGCCTTCCACCGATCGTCTGGTCGAGCGGCTCGAGGCGTTTGCCCAGAATCGTGTGGTGACCGCACCGTCCGCCACGTCGTCTGCGGCCGGAGCACCCCTCGCCGGTCGCCCGCAGCTCTGGAGAGTCACGTTCACACCGTCGGCGGCCCTCGTCGCGCGTGGCGTCAAGGTCGACACGATGCGAAGCCGGCTGCTGCAGATCGGCGAGATCGTTCGGGTTGCACCGAAGGTCGTGTCGGGCGGGGGCGTCGAGTTCGAATTCGATGTGGCGACCGAGCGTGTGCAGGAGCTCGATGCCTGGCGCGACGATGGGGTTCAGTACGCGTTGCTCGAGGATCACGCCGAAGTTCAGGTGCCGCCTGAAATCAACGACGTCGGCGTCGTGCCGGCGGCGGCGTCGGACGCTGCGCCACTGCGCGACATCGCCGTCTCGGGCGCGACCAACTTCGTTCGCGTCGATCTCGCGCGGCTCGATGAACTGATGCGGCTGGTTGGCGACATGCTCGTCACGCGTGTCCGGCTCGAAGACACGCTGCGTCACGTCGAATCGCACGTGCCGTTCCAGCACTGGCGTGCGCTGCAGGAGCACGGCTCGAGGCTGGAGCGGCAGCTGCGCGACCTTCGCGAAGGCGTCATGCGGGTCCGCCTCGTGCCGGTCGGTGAGATCTTCCGCCGCATGCCGTTCGTCGTCCGCGACCTCGCGCGTGACAGCGGCAAGCGGGTCCAGCTCGCGCTCGCCGGTCAGACGACGGAAATCGACAAGTTTCTCATCGAACGCATGATGGATCCGGTGCTTCACCTGGTCCGCAATGCGATCAGCCACGGCATCGAGACGCCAGCGCAGCGCAGCGCGGCGGGGAAGCCTCCGGAGGCGACGATCCACTTGAGCGCCACGACCGCGGGCGAGTCGGTGATCCTCGAGATCAGCGACGACGGACGCGGTATCGATGCCGCAGCCGTCGCCGATCGCGCACGGGCGTCAGGGATGCCGGTGCCCGACGGTCCGGTCGACACCAGGGCGCTGCTCGACATCATTTGTGCATCCGGGTTTTCGACGACGCGTGAAGCCGACCGCGCCAGCGGGCGCGGCGTCGGCATGGCGGTCGTGCGGAGCACCGTCGAAGGGCTCGGCGGCACGCTGGGGCTCGACACGACTCCTGGGCGCGGCACCACGTTCAGACTGACGCTGCCGCTGACGCTGGCGATCACCGACGCGATCATCGCGCATGTCGGCGATCAGGTCTTTGCGGTTCCGCAGTCCGCGGTTCGCGAGGTCATCGAGATCGAGCCGACGGCGCTGCGCGCGATCGAGGGCAACGAGCTGCTGCCGTACCGCGGCCACACCTTGCCGGTCGTCCGCCTGTCGCGTCTGTTTGGCATCCAGAGTCGTCAGCGTCCACGCTTCCACGCCATCGTCGTCGGCGCCGGGCTCGCGGCCGTCGGTCTCGTTGTCGACCGCATCGCGGGTCAGCGTGAGATCGTCGTCAAGACCATCACCGATCCACTCGTTCGCGTCGATGGCGTGTCGGGCGCGACCGAACTGGGGGATGGGCGGTTGGTGTTGATTCTCGATGTCGCGGCCGTGAGCCGGACGCTGCGCGCTCGGGGGGCGAGCGAAGGAGTGGCGGTGTGACCTACATCTTGTTCACCGTCGCCGGGACGACCTACGCGATCGCGAGCCAGAACGTGCTCCACATCGAGATGGTCGAACACGTCACCCCGGTGCCGAATGCACCGCCGTCGGTCGAAGGTGTGGTGTTTTCGCGCGGCCAGGTCGTCCCTGTGATCAACCTCCGGGCGAGGTTCGGGTTCGATCGGAAGGGATTGGATCTGAGAACTCGCCTGCTGGTCGTCGAGCACGAGGGGCGCCGGGTCGGGCTCCTCGTCGACGACGCTCGGGAGTTCGTGACGATTACGGCGAATGTCATTCATCCGCCCAACGAGGCGGTCGGCGGTACCAGCGGGAACTATCTCGATGGCGTCGCCATGCTCGGCGATCGCATCGTGTTGGTGCTGAATATCCGCGAGGTCGTGGAGACGACGCCCACGGCCGTGGCGTGACGAACATGCGCAGGAATCCTCAAGGAGAACGGTGATGGCAGTCCGTGGCGGAAACGGCAACGGCGCGCGCGCAATCAGTCAGAACATCCTCCGCGACGAGGCGAGCCAGATCTCCGACGCGGTGGCTCGCATCGTCGAGATGACCAATCAGGTCTCCGCCGGCGCCGACGAACAGGTGCAGTCGCTCGACGGCGCGTTGAGCGGCCTCAACCAGATGACCGCCTCCCTCAAGGAGACGGCGGCCCAGGCCGAATCCGTGACCTCGTCGACCGACAGTCTGGTGTCGTCGGTCAACGAAATCGCGGCGTCGATCGAGCAGGTCACGAGCAACTCCGAGCAGCTCGCCGGATTCGTCCGTCAGACCGCCGCGGCGATCCAGGAGAGCACGACCTCGATTCAGCGGGTCACGACCACGGCTCAGGGCATGGCCACGGCGGCGCAACAGGTCACCACGTCGATGCACGAGATGACCTCCTCGGTGAAGTCGACGACGAACGACACCGAGACGCTGACGTCGTCGGTGAACGAGACCGCGGCGGCGATCGAACAGATGACCCGGTCGATCCAGGGCGTGGCGAACAATGCTGAGACGCTCGCCGCGGCGTCCGAGGAAGCGTCGGCCTCGATTAACGAGACGTCGGCCTCGATCGAAGAGGTCACGGCCCAGATCGACAGCCTGGCGGCGACGATCGAGCAAAACGGCGCCTCGACCGAACAATTGGCGCGGTCGGTGCAAAGCGTGGCGCAGAGCGGACAGAAGATCAGCGACGCCGCATCGAGCACCGCCAACAGCGCGCTGCAGTTGGAACGGGCCAGCCAGTCGGTCTCGGAGCTGGCCAAAAAGGCCGAGGAGATCACCCGGCGCGCCAGTCAGGAAGCCAAGGATGGCGCCGTCAGCGTCCAGCGATCGATGCAGGGCTTCACGCGCGTCAAGGACTCGATGTCGCAATCGACCGCGGTGATTCGCGAGATGGGCAAGCGCGCCAACGACATTAGCAGCATCGTCGACACGATCAACCTGATCGCCGAACGAACCAACCTGCTCTCGCTCAACGCGTCGATTGAAGCGGCGCGCGCGGGCGATGCGGGACGAGGCTTCGCCGTCGTCGCCGAGGAGATTCGAAATCTGGCCGATCGATCGGCCAAGGCGACGTCGGATATCGCGTCGATCATCAAAGCGCTGCAAGAGGTCGCGCGCGAAGCGGTCGACTCATCGAACGAAGGGCTGCGCGTGGTCGAGCAGAGCACGGCGCAGGCCGACGAAGGTGCCAAGGGCCTCGGCCGGATTCTGGAAGGCGTGACGGAAGCGTCGACCGTCGTCGCGCAGATCACCCGCGCCAGCGACGAGCAGCGCACCGCGTCGGCACACGTGGTGCGGGCGATTACGTCGACGGCCGAACAAGCACGGCTCGTCGCGACCGCGACCGAGGAGCAGGCCAAGTCGGTCACCGCGCTGGTCCAGGCGAACGCGCAGATCCGGAAGACCTCGCACGAAGTGAAAAAGGCGATGGCCGAGCAGACGCGTGCGGCGCGCGACATCCTCAAGGCCGCCCAGAACACCAGGGACCAGGCCGCACAGGTGCGAAAGGCGACGCTCGAACAGGCCAAGAGCGCCAACGAGATCACCAAGGCCGCGGAAGCGATGCGGCGCGGCGCGATGACGACGTCGAAGGCGTTGTCCGAACAGGTGACCGCGGGTGAGCAGATCTCACAGGCCGCCTCTGAACTCCAGCAGATGGTCGCCTCCGTGTCCAAGGCGATGACGGAGCAGTCAACGGGTATGCAGGAAATCGCGAGGGCGGCCGACGGCATGCGTGTCCAGTCCGAACAGGCCTCGCGAGCCCTGGTAGATCAGACGCGGACGATGCGCGACATGGCCTCGGCCGTGCAGAACACAGCCAAACAGATCAAGTTGATCAGCAAAGCCAACGTCGAGCACTCGGGTGCAGCCGCGTCGCTCCTGAGCTCAATGGGAGAAGTTCGCAAGATCACCGATCGCAATGCGTCCGGCGTCAAGCAGACCCGCGGCGGCACCGACGACCTGATGCGCCGCGCCCAGGCCCTCGTCAACCTCATGAAGCGTCCGTCGCACGCCAAAAACAGCAACGGACGATCGACGCGATCGGCGCGGTCGTGAGGACGTGACCTCTGCCGATCGTCCGATGTCCGCACGGAGCGCCCGTGCGATCACGGGTGCGAGCGCGCTCATGCCGGCTGATCAACGTTCCCTGGGTATCTTCACCACCGACGACGCGCTCGTCGTCCGTACGTGGGACGAGTGGATGGCCGCGGCGACGGGAGTGCAGCCGAGTCAGGCGCTGAACCGGCCGCTCCTCGAGGTCATGCCGGAGATTCAGGGGCGCGGTCTGCTGCCGATGTTCGACAGCGCATTGCACAGCGGCACGGTGGAAGTCCTCGCGCCGGCGATTCATCATTTCCTGTTCGCTTGTGCGCCCGCACAGACATCGTCGACGTTCGACCGGATGCAGCAGCACGTCACCATCGGTCCACTGCGCGACGATCGCGGCATCGTCGGGCTGATCGTGACGGTCGAAGACGTCACGGCACGCATCCAGCGGGAACACGATTTCGCCGAGCAGCTGAAAGAGCGCACGCACATCGATTCGCTGACCCACCTGCTCGGCGCACACGATTGGCGCGTCAGGCAGACCGCGGTCGCGACGCTCGCCCAGCAGGGGCACGCCATCGTCGACGCGCTGGTCCGGACGCTGCGGACACAGCACGAGAACCTCAATGTCTTGAGCAGCGCGCTCGATCTCCTCGCCTTGAGTGACATCGACGTCGTCGAGCCGCTGATGCACCTGCTCGAGGACGACGACGCCAACTTACGCATCCAAGCCGCGCTCATTCTCGGCGAACAGCACGATCGGCGGGCGATTCCGGCGCTGGTCGCGCATCTGTCCGATGACGACGCCAACGTCAGGTTTCACGTCATCGAGGCGCTGGGCCGGCTCCACGCCGTCGAGGCCGCCGACGCCCTCGCCGACATCGCCGAGCAGCGTGACTTCTTCCTCTCGTTTCCGGCGATCCAGGCGTTGACGCGCGTTGGCGCCGCCGCCGTCGCTCCCCGTCTCGTGCCGCTGCTCGCCGACGAGATGCTCCGCGCGCCTGCGATCGAGGCGCTTGGTGCACTGGGTGACGAGGACGTCGTCGAGCCGCTGGTGCAGCAGCTGGGTACGTCGTCGACACCCGTGGACGTCGTCACCGATGCTCTGGCGACGCTCTACGAACGATACGAGAGCCGCTATGGAGCCGGGGATCACATTGCCGCCCTCGTGCGCCGGGGCATCACGCCGACTGGTACTCAGCAGATTCTCGACGCGGTACAGCGTGTCGGTCCGGACCGGCTTCCCGGGTTGGCGAAAGTTCTGGGATGGCTCGACGGGGACGCCGCGCAACGAGCGCTGACACGTTTGCTCGGCCGGGGCTCGGTGCGGGCGCAGGTCGTCGAGGCGCTGGTGCGCTATGGCACGGGCGTCGTG
>DASRJR010000358.1:0-3448 GCA_035649395.1 Vicinamibacterales bacterium | reverse complement strand
GCGATGACGCCTTTGATGAACGTGCGCCGTGTGACCGGATCCATCGCCGCCGACTCTAAGACCCGGGGCTCCGGGCTGTCAATGGCTCGGCGAGACCTCTCACGCGTAGTACCATGCACGCCCCGATGACCTGGAAAGCATCGCCACGATGCGCGTTGTTTCCCTCCTGTTGATCGCGGCGCTGCAGGCCGGTCTCACAGGACCGCCCTTACGAACCGGTCCGAACGCACCGTCCCTACGCGAGACCGGGTTCGAGGCGGCGTTGGCGGTGGCGAAGGACCTGCCGCGGCTGCATAGCCTGCTCGTCAGCCGGCGCGGCGAGCTGGTCCTCGAGCGCTACTACAACGGTGCCCGAGCGACGCGGCCGGCGAACATCAAATCGGCCTCGAAGAGCATCATCTCCGCCCTCGTCGGCATCGCGATCGAGCGTCGCCTGATCGCCGCTGTCGACACACCGATCGTGACGTGGTTCCCGGAGCTGACGAAGGATCGCGATCACGCCAAGCGCACGATTACCATCGAAGACCTGTTGACGATGCGCTCGGGTCTCGAGACGACGAGCAATCGCAACTACGGCACATGGGTGCAGAGCCGGAACTGGGTGCAGCATGCGCTCACACGTCCGCTGTTGAGCGAGCCCGGTACGGAGATGGAGTACAGCACCGGCAACACGCATCTGCTCTCCGCTATCCTGACCAAGACGACGCGGGTCAGCACGTGGCAGTTCGCGAACCAGGCACTTGCCGCTCCGCTCGGATTCACGCTGGCCCGCTGGCCGCAGGATCCGCAGGGCATCTACTTCGGCGGCAACGACATGCTGCTGACGCCGCGTCAGATGCTCGCGTTCGGCGAGCTCTATCTTGCCCGCGGCCGGGTCAACGGAAAGCAGATCGTGCCGGAAGCGTGGATCGAACAATCGTTCGTGGCGCGCGGCCGATCCTATTGGAGTGACCAGCAGTACGGATACGGCTGGTGGGTTCGCGAGCTGGGCGGACACCGCGCCTACTACGCGTGGGGATTCGGCGGCCAGTACATCTTCGTCGTGCCCGATCTGGATCTCGTCGTCGTCACGACGTCCGCGTCGACGGTGGCCGAGGACCGGCGCAGCCACCGGCGGAACGTCTTCGACCTCGTGGAGTATCTGATCGTCGAACCCGTGGCGGCCTCGAACTAGTCCTGCGATCAGTCGCGAGTAACCTTAGTTCAGCAACCGGCTGCCGCCCGCCTCGGTAAAAGCCGCTTCGGCGGCGCGGTGGCGCACGGCAGCGTTCGCGAGAACTTCCTCGAACGCGCTCCTCCCTCGAAGCCGATCGAACCAGGGATCCTTCGCGAGCGTCGGGTAGTTGAAGTAACCGGTATCGACGACCTCACCGAGCGCATCGATTGCCTTCTCTGACGCGCCGGCCCAGGCGAAGTGTCGCGCCACATAGAAGAGCTCTTCGGCGCGGAGATGGAATCGGTGGTGCGCATCTTCGGACTCACGGACGCAGTCCTCGCGCCGGTCTTCGATGAGCGCTCTCAGCATTCGGAGATAGCTCAACCCCAGAGGCGTCTGTTTCCAACGCTCGCGCTCCCCGACGAGCGCCAGCGCTTCGTCGCGCTTCCCGATGCTGTAGAGTGCGATCGCTCCGGCGTAGCCGAGATCGTCGTGGTAGGTCTCCAGGCAGCGCTCGTAGTTGCCCATGACCAGGTAGGTCTGCGCCACACTCGTCGGCACACGCGAGCTGAAGCGGTGCGCCTGAAGGTGCGCGCTGACAGAGGCGTCGAGCAGACCGCAGAAGCGGCACGCGTAGACCAGCCCAGCATACAGGTCGGGCGAGTTCGGCGTGCGTTTCAGGCAGCCCAGGAGTCGCGTCATCGCATCCTCTGCCCTGCCTCGATCGGTCTCGAGCTGGGCAAACAGGCTGTGCGCGAGGCCCAGCTCCGAATTGATGCTGAGTGCTTTCTGAAACAACGACTCGGCGCGCCCGAGATCGTTGTCCTGTCGCGCGTCGTATTTCGCGCGATATCGATAACACCGTCCGAGCCGGGCCATCGCGGGCGCAAAGCCCGCGTCCAACCGCAGGCACTCCTCATACAGATCGATCGCTTCGGGAATACGATCCGGTCGGCCGGCCGCTTCGTTCGCACGGAGATAGGCCTCGTACGCGGCAGGGCTTGCCGGCGTATCGCGCTGCATGTTGCGGCGCTCTCGCGCCGTCAACGTGAGGCCCAGCGCCTCGACGACTTGACCGGCCAGCTGGCTCTGCAGCTCGAAGATGTCGCCCCAGGCGACACGCGCGATGTGCGACTTGAGCAGCGTCCCGCTGGGTGTCTGAAACAACTGGACGCTCACCTGCAGCTGGTCGCCGGCTTTCAGCAGCGTGCCGGCCAGCACGAGATCGACGTCAGCCTCGACCGCCAGTTTCTGAACGTCGGGGACACCGTCTCCGTACTTGGCGCCAACCAGACTGGATCGGACGACGAGCGACTGCAGGCCGGCGAGCGAATGGGTGATCGCGTCGGGCAGGCTGATGGCCAGAAAGTCGGAGTCGGGATCGCGTCGCATCGGCCGAAACGGCAGGACGATCAACCGGCGGACCTCATTGACTTCAGCGCCTGCATGAGCGGCCGTCTCGGTCTGCCGCGCGGTGCGAAGCCCCTGAGCCATCGCCGCCGCGCTCGGATGCCGTTCGTGCGGCTTCTTGGCGAGCGCCACGTGCAGGATTCGATCGACGGCGCCGAGAAGCGGCGATCCGGCGAGCGCCGGAGGGTTCGCGATCTCGACCGCCCGCAGCACCTCGATCGGCGTCGGCCGATCGAAGGCCCGCCGCCCCGTCAGCATCTCGAACATCATCGCGCCGACCGCGAAGAGGTCCGTGACCGACGTCGCGGCCTCGCCTCTCACTTGTTCTGGCGCCATGTAGCAGGGTGTGCCTATCAGCGTCCCTGGGATCGTCAGCGGTTCCGATTGCGATCCAACCATCGTCTGAGCGTCGGACAGCGACGGCGTCGTCAGGCCGAAGTCGAGCAGCTTCACCCCGTGGGGCGTGATGAACACGTTGGCCGGCTTCACATCGCGGTGAACGAGACCTTTGTCGTGAAGGGCCTGAAGTGCGGCGAGGAGGCCGAGCGTGATGTCGATGGTTTCTGGAACCGGCAGCGGGCCACCGTTTAGACGCCTTGCCAGCGATTCGCCTTCCAGAAGCTCCATCGCCAGGAACAGGTCCCCGTCGGGATCGCCGACGTCGAAGACCTGACAGAGGTTCGGGTGGTTGACGGCAGCCGCAGTCCGCGCCTCCCGCCAGAATCGTTTGCGTGCCGTCGGGTCGAACAGCTCGGGAGAGATGCGCTTGAGCGCCACGCGGCGCTCGAGCCGCTCGTCGAAGGCTTCATAAACGACACCCATCCCGCCGCGGCCGAGCTCGCGAATGATGCGGTATTGCGCCAGTCGATCGGGGACGGGCTG
>DASRJR010000357.1:0-12374 GCA_035649395.1 Vicinamibacterales bacterium | reverse complement strand
TCGCCCGAGAAATTGGAACCGACAAAGACGTTTGCGTGGCCCTGTGCCAGCGCTGGTGCGGAGCCCAGCATCAGAACGAGAGCAGCTAACGACATCACACGAATGACTCTCATGTTGCTTCCCCCTTGACCTGGATGAGGTGTCGCGTCCCTCCCCCAGCCCGCCTACGCCCGAGGCGCATCGGCGAATCGGAGACACGCACCGTCGGTGCGCTGTCGCAAGGTTCAGACCACCAGCGAATTGAACAAATTCCGCTGTCTGGCGGGCGTTTTCGAACGGCGGTCGACGAGCCCATCAACGCAGAAAAGACCCGGAGTCGTGTCGGTATCGGGCTCGGAAGGTAATTCGTACTCTCAGCCGTAGTGGCGAGCTCGGCGATATGTGAGCCGCCCCGAGGCGGCCCCTACAAGGGCGGCCCTAGGTGGGTTGGACGCGTGACTTGAACTCGTCGAGCCACGGTTGAGCAAACCGTCCAAATCGTGCGCGAAACGCGTCCTCGTCCAGACCCGCGGCGGTCGCGAGAGCAGCCACCCACGCTGGATCCTGAAAGTCGCGGTCACCAAGCCGAACCATGTACTCACGCGCGACGCGATAGCTCTCGGTCGTCACATCGACGGCACGGCGGCGACCCGCACCGTTGGGGTCGACCACGTCGTCGAAGGGAATGGGCGTGAACTCCCCGCCCTGAATGGTGATGATTGCGCCCGAGCCGCCCTCGAGCAGATGAGTGACCGCCGCGTAGCCGAGATCGCGCGCGTACTCGGCATCGAGTGGAATCGGCGGCGCGCTTCGCAGCTCGTAGCCGATCGTCTTGTCGACCATCGTGACCTTCACGCCGCGCGGCTCGAGGCGCATCTGCACCTCGTTCTTGACCTTCCGTCCGAGGTCGATCTCGGTGACGCGGATATTCCCCTGCGCATCGCGATCGACATCCTGGAGCTCGGCGACTTCGCGCGGGCTGAACCGCTCGACCAGCGCCTCGGAGAGCAGCACGACGCCGTGCGACTTCCCCATCGCGCGCCGCTTGATGATGCTTCCTTCGACGATGTCGGCAATGCCGGCGAGCGAGATCGGCGTCTCGGGAAACTCCTCGGGAATGATCGTGCACGTCGCGCTCGCCGCTTTGCCGATGCCCACCGTCAGGTGTCCCGTGGGTCGTCCCATGGTGACGCCCAGATACCAGCGTCCGGTCGTGCGGGCGTCTTCCATCAAGCTCTTCACCACGCCCACACCGACGTGACGCGCGGTCTCGTAGCCGAGCGTCGCGAGCGGCAGCGGCAGCCACATGTCGTTGTCGATGCTCTTCGGCACCTGCACGACGCGCACGGCTCCGCGTCGCTCGAGCGCGACCGCGCTGCGCACCATGTCGTCGCCGCCGATGCACACGAGCGCGTCGATCTTCAGCTTCACGAGCGCCGCGACCGTGTTGTCGAGGCTTTCGGCGTCGCGCGCCACATCGCGGCGCGAGGTCCCGAGGAACACGCCGCCATCGAGATGGGTGCGCGACACCGCCTCGATCGTCAGCTCGTGCTGCTCGTCGGTATAACGCTGCGCCAGCCAGTCGAAGCCGTCGTGAAAGCCAATCGGCACCCAGCCGACCTTGATCGCCTCGATGGCGACGGCGGCGATGACGCCGTTCGTGCCAGGAGCCGGGCCGCCGCCAACGACGATGCCGATGCGTTTGATAGGCATGGCCTTACACCCCCATCGACGGGAGGTACTCGAATCGTTGGCGGAAATCGCCCGGCGTCAGATGTGCGGCGTCCGCGAGCCGGTCGACCCACGCGGCATGCGCGAAGTCGTCGGCCTCGAGTCGGATCATGTACGCACGGGCGACGCGGAACCCTTCGCTGCGAATGTTGACCAGGCGGACCTTCGTCTTGCCGCTCTCTGGTTCGACCAGATCGTCGAACGGAATCGGCACGAGCCGTCCGCCTTGCACGCTGACCATGGCGCCGCTGCCGCCCTCGACCAGAAAGCGCACGGCGCCGTAGCCGAGATCGCGGCAGTACTCGGCGTCGAACGAGATCGGGTCGGCACATCGAAGCTCGTAGCCAACGTTCTTGTCGGTGATGGTGACGCGCAGCCCGCGCTGGCCCAGGCGTCCTTGCACTTCGGCCTTCACTTTCCTGGCGAGGTCCACCTCGGCAAAGCGCACGTGTCCGTGTTCGTCGCGCTCGACGTCCTCGAGCTCGGCGAGCTCGGCCGGATCGAGCTTGTCGATCAGTCCTTCGGCGAGCACGGCGACGCCGAAGTGTCGCCCCATCGCGCGCCGCTTTACGATCGCGCCTTCAACGATGTCGCAGATGGTGGCAAAGGGGACCGATCGAGACGCGAACTCTTCGGCGACGAGCGTGAACGTCGCTCCCGCGGCCTTGCCGATGCCCAGGGCGAGGTGGCCGGCCTTGCGCCCCATCGCGACCACCACATACCAGCGCCGCGTCGCCCTTGCGTCCTCTATCAGATTTCGCACCAGCTCGACGCCGACGTGCCGCGCGGTTTGAAATCCGAACGTCGGTACGTGCGGCGGCAGCGGCAGGTCGTTGTCGATCGTTTTCGGCACGTGCACGCCGCGAATCGCGCCAGCCGAATGCTCGCTGATGTAGCGCGACGACAGCGCCGTGTCGTCGCCGCCGATCGTGACCAGGTGTGTGATGCCGGCGTCCTGCAGCATCTCGATCACGGTGCGAGTCGCCTCGGGAGACTTGGTCGGGTTCTCGCGCGAGGTTCCCAGCATCGAGCCGCCCTGCAGGTGCACGCGCGACACATCGTCGATGGTCAGCGGCCGCAGCCCGCTGCGATCGCGCCGCAGGAGCGGCTTGAAGCCGTCGCGAATGCCGATGACCTCGAATCGCTGGTTGAGCGCCTCAATCGTCGCGGCCGAGATCACCGCGTTGATGCCAGGAGCCGGTCCGCCGCCGACGAGAATGCCGAGGCGGCGCGGAGAGTCCATGTGGCGATTCTGTTTGGCGCTGTCTGCTGCTGTCAAACGGTCGGCACACTCGCCGATCGCAGAGGAACGATCGGACTCTACGGGACGCGCGCCTTCAGCTCTTCGAACCAGTTCAGGACCAAACGCATTTCTACAGCGTTGTTCGAGGCGCCTGACTCGGTGCGATCGATCGGCACAAGACCGATGAATCTGCCATCGGGCAGGATGTCGAAATCACGCCGCTCGGTCGAGACGCGATCCTGCACGGGCGCCGCGAACGTCACCGCGCTGCCAAACGTCACCCCCGTTGCTGTGCTCACGCTCACTTCAGCGAAGACGTTGCTCCCGGCCACGCCGACGTAGATGAGACCCTTCCCACCGAGCGTCCACACCGGGTGAAAGTCGACGTTGACCTTAGGGACCTGCTGCGGGAGTCCCGTGAGGGGAAAACGCTGCACGTACGTGCCGCGATCGGCCGACTGCGTGTTGGTGTGGCGCACGAAATACGCCAGCCATTTCCCGTCTGGCGAAAACGAGGATTCGAATGGCTCGATGGATTGAATGCCTGTCGGCATGACTGTCTTGTCTTTGATCGACAACACGAACAACGTATGGTTCGTGCCCTTCACTTCGTCGAAGGTCAGAAATTGGTTGTCGGGTGACCACGATTCCGGCACGTGGCTGACGCCCGGGGCGGGCTTGGTGAGCCGCTCGGCGCTATCAGTCCCGTCGAACCGCTGCGCGAAGATCGCCAGATCGCTTTCTTTGTTGGACTGATAGGCGACGCGGCTGCCATCGCCCGACCAGATCGGCAGCAGGTTGCGCCCGCCAAACGTCGTTAGCCGGCGCGGCGCGCTCGGACTGCCGATCTCGTGCACCCAGATGTTGGCGTCCGACCCATCAGCGGTCGAATAGGCGAGGTACTTGCCATCTCGAGAGACACGGGGGTGCTCGTATGCTCGCGCGTCACGCAGCACCCGCACGAATTTTCCCGTCCGATCTGCAGCGACCAGCAGCACCTGGCCCGTCGCGAATCGGGCGGGTCCGGGAATGTAGACGAGCGAGCCGGTGGCGGAAATGTCGTACTGCGGCGAGTAGCCTGGGCCCGGAAAACGTCTCACCCCTTCAATCACCGGAACCGCCCCGCCGATTTCAGCGGGACGAGATGGATTGAACGGAGCGGCGAACAGGATTCCGCGCTGGACATAGAGAAGGTGACCGGTCTCGACGTACCGCGGCGCGCTGGCATTGCGGACGAGTGTCGTACGCGTGCCCGACTGCAACGATTGCATAACGACGGTGGCTTCGTCAGCTGCACTCGCGCCGACGACGAACGCTTCCGGTCGGCCGGCAGTGAAGAGCAAGTTGTCGCCGTCGGGCAGCAGCTGAGGCCACGCCAGCCACTCGCTCGAGGTGGCGGCGATGAGTCGTTCTGCCGATCCGCCGTTTGCCGGACATCGCAGGATTCCCGCCGCTCCTTGGCCGAGAATGATTCCGGTCGTGTCCCACCACATCCCGAGCGGCGCAGTCGCGCCCACACTGCAAACCGTGGACGACGCGATGCCGCCAGACACTGCGATGCGCTTCACGGCGTTCTCGCTCGGAGAAAAGAACGCGACGGACTGACCGTCCGGTGAAAACACGGGACTGGTACTCATGCCGTCGCCAAGAGAGGAAGACTCCACCGTGGCCATCGGACGGAGGAACAATCGATTGTTCGCCACATACACGAGACGGGTGCCGTCGGGCGATACGGCAATCGCGCGCCGGCCGCTTGGGGTGATTGGCTGTTCGGACGGCGGCGTGATCACGAACCGAGAGACCGGTGCCGACGTGCGGGGCCAGAGCGTCCATGCCGCGATACCACCAACGGCTGCCGTCAGCGCGATCGCGACAACAACCGGCGTGAGCCGGCGCCACAACGGCCTCACTGTCGCTGCGGGTTTTGCTGGCGCGTCCGCGTCGGGCCGTGCGACGACGAGCGAGCCGGCCTCCTCGATCACGAAGCGCACGGTCGACATGTCCGCCACGCGGCGGCGGCGATCGCGCTCGAGACAGCGTTTGAGCAGCGTGACGATCGCGGGCGGGACGGTCGCGGGCAGCTTCGACCAATCGGGCGCCTTCGTCAGCACGAAGGCGAGCGTTTCGCTGACGTCTTCCCCCTCGAACACACGATGCCCTGACAGCATCTCGAAGAGCACGACGCCGAAGGACCAGATATCGGAACGCTTGTCGGCCGGCTTTCCGCGCGCCTGCTCGGGGCTCATGTAGGCGGCGGTCCCGAGAATCAATCCCGCCTGGGTCGCCTGGAAGGTCAACGTCGGCGACTGCGACATCGCGTAGGTCGGGTCCGCTTGCGTTGACGCGGCGACGCTCGCCGGCGCGAGCGCCTTCGCCAGCCCGAAGTCGAGCACCTTCACGGTGCCGTCAGACCGTACTTTGATATTCGCGGGTTTGAGATCGCGATGAATGATGCCCTGCTCGTGGGCCACCTCGAGCGCCGCACTGATCTGCGCCGCCAGCGCGAACGCTTCGTCGACTGGAATCGGGCCGTGCGCGCCGAGCGTCTCGCCATCGACCAGTTCCATCACCAACGCGGAGATCGAGCCGCTGCGCTCCAGGCCGTAGATCTGCGCGATGTTCGGATGATTCAGCGCGGCGAGCGTCTTGGCCTCGCGCTCGAAGCGCGCCAGCCGCTCGGGATCGGTGTCGAACGCCTCGGGCAGCACTTTGATCGCCACCTCGCGATCGAGCGTCAGGTCGCGCGCACGATACACCTCGCCCATACCGCCCGAGCCAATCTGGGCGGTGATCTGATACACGCCAACGCGAGTCTCGGGGGCAAGTGCCACGCGCGTCGCCGCGCGAATTGTACGGTATCGGGCGCCATCTCGTTCCGATCGACGCGACGTTTGACCTCGCGCTCCAGAGCCCCCAATCCGGTCAACACCGGAGCGCCCGCCCGTCGAGAAACGTGATACGTCTTAAGGTTATGAGTACGACGAAACGTTCGTTGTTGGTCTTTGTGGCCGCCGGCGTGTTGCTGACAATGGGTCCGCTCGCCGCGCAGTCGGATGAAGCGGACCGCGTCAAGGAGTCGGCGACCGTCCTCGGCGAGATCATGGGCGCGCCGGATCAGGCGATTCCGACGTCGGTCTTGGACAAAGCCGTCGGCATCGCGGTATTTCCCGGAACCGTTCGCGGCGGCTTCATCGTCGGCGCCGAGCGCGGACGCGGCATCCTCAGCGTGCGCGACGAGGCGACCAAGTCATGGTCGACGCCGGCGTTCCTCACGATCACCGGCGGCAGCCTCGGCTTGCAGATCGGCGTGCGCGCGACCGACTTGATTCTGGTGATCCAGAATCGCCGCGGTCTGGAGAACCTCGTGCGCAACGAGTTCAAGGTCGGCGCCGGCGCGGCGGTGACCGGCGGACCCGTGGGCCGTGATGCACAGGCGGCGACCGACATCCAACTGCGCGCCGAGATTCTGAGCTACTCGCGCAGCCGCGGCCTCTTCGCCGGGGCCACCATCGAGGGCTCGACGATCAAGGAAGATCGCGATGCGAACGGCCGCTACTACGGCCAGAAGCTGACGACCCGCGCGGTGGTGTTCGACGGCAAAGCGAAAGCACCGGAGACTCTTGACGTGTGGCAGAACGCATTGACGAAGTTCGCCAAATAGCACACGCAGCGTCGTCCAGAGCTGAGCTTGTCGTCGCGGCTCAACAGGCGTAGAGTCCCCTCTGACGGGGGTATCTATGACAGGAACGACGAAGTGTGCTCACCCCGCGTGCAACTGCATGGTCGAATCTGGCGGGCGGTACGGAAAGTACTGCAGCGAACACTGCAAGCAGGCGGGCGATAAGGTGGAACTCCGCTGCGATTGCCAGCACCCACCCTGCCGATAGCAAGCTGAGTCTCAACTCCCGACGGGAGTTGATCTGAGTTGATCTATTGCGTCCCTGACAGCGTGGCCATCTGCCTGGCGTAGAGTTTGTCGTACAGCGCCAGCTTCGCCGCACTCGGCGGCTCGGCCTGGGGACCGAGGATCATCGCGCGGCCGGCGGCCGCATCACGGAACGCGGGCCATGGGGCGAGTCCCTTGGCGTTCGGATCACCTGTCCGCGCAAAGTTCACCCAATACGACGACACCACTTCGGCGAACTCGCGCTCTTTCGCCGACGCCGATGCGAGCTCGGGCGAGCTGGCGTCGGGGTAGACGCGCGGAGCCTTCAGGTTGTTGAACACGTATGGGATTTCCGCGGTGTGTGTCGCGCGGAGGTTGCGCGTGCCGGGATCCGTTGGCGGCTCGTGCGTGAAGTAGTACAGCCAGGCCTTCTTTCCTCGCTTGGCCTGATCGATCGCGAACAGCCGCATGTGCCAGAACATTTCATCGGCGAACTGCCGCTGCGACGACGCCGTGGCCTCGTCGTCGTTCCCTGCGGGATAGAGCGCCAGGTACTGGTCGGCCAGATCGCCCCAGCGCTGAGCGACACGTGACTTCCACTGCTCGGCGGTGACGGGGACCGCGCTGAAGCTGCCTTCGTCCTTGTTGGACCCGACCAGGACGTCGACGGGATTCTGCCGTCCCTGCGCGAACGTCTTCGACAGATCCTCGGGCACCATCCAGCCGTCGACGATCATGCCGGCACCGCGCAGCAATGCCGTGATCTCATCGGTCGATTTCGCGCGCAACTCCTTCAGCGACGGCAGCGGCGGAACCGGCTTGCCATCGCGTCCCGGACCAGGCTGTTCCGCCGACGCGAGCGGCCGCATCGGCGCCATCTGCAGTCCCATCCACGCGCCGCTTTCCGAGATTGCGCGATGGAACAGCCCCTTCGCTTCAGGCGAGCCCGCCAGCCCGGCGACCAGCGCGGCGCCCGCCGACTCGCCGAAGATCGTGACGTTGTTCGGATCGCCGCCGAACGCCCCGATGTTCTTCTGCACCCACCGCAGCGCGGCGATGTTGTCGCTCATCGCCTGGTTGCCGGACGCGTTTCTCCCAGACTCCTTCGTCAGCTCCGGATGTGAGAAGAACCCGAACGGACCGAGGCGGTAGTTCACGCTGACGGAGACGACCCCCTTGCGCGCCAGCGCTTCGCCGTCGTTGTGTGGGCTCGACCCGGCGCCTTCCGTGTAGGCGCCGCCGAAGATCCACACCATCACCGGCCGCCGTTCCGAGGCCGATGCCGCCGCCGTCCAGACATTCAGATACAGACAATCTTCACTGGCAGGCGGGGAATCGGGAAGGTCGACCGAGACGTTCAGGCGCCCTCTGCCCTTGGGTTGGGTGCAGACGTGGCTGAAGGTATCCGCCTTACGAACGCCGTCCCATTTCGCCACCGGCTGCGCCGGCCGCCAACGCAAATCGCCCAACGGAGAGGCGGCGAAGGGAATGCCTTTGAAGACACGCACTCCACCAGCGAGCGTCACGCCGGACAGCTGGC
This sequence comes from Vicinamibacterales bacterium, assembly GCA_035649395.1. Lineage (GTDB taxonomy): Bacteria > Acidobacteriota > Vicinamibacteria > Vicinamibacterales > UBA2999 > Gp6-AA40. Next base: position 3,995 of record DASRJR010000357.1, on the reverse strand, counting down.
CCGCATCCGTGCGAACCGGATCGGGAATCGCGGCAAACAGGGTCGCGCCAAGAGCGCACAGCGCAACCATGGCGGAGAACGTCCGGCTCATGGTCACGATTGTGGATCACAAACGCTCGGCCTGTGCCTCGGGCGTGAACACCAGCGCCACACCGTTGATGCAATAGCGCTGTCCGGTTGGAGGAGGACCGTCGGGAAAGACGTGTCCGAGATGACCGCCGCAGCGGCTGCAATGCACCTCGGTTCGCGTCATACCGTAACTGCGATCCTGGCTCGTGCCGAGCGCGCCTTGCAACGGCGCGTAGAAGCTGGGCCACCCCGTTCCGCTTTCAAACTTGCGGTCGGCGACGAACAACTTCTGCCCGCAGCCCGCACAGGCGAACGTCCCCGATCGGTGTTCGGAAAGCAGCGCGCACGACCCCGGCGCTTCGGTCGCGTGGCCGCGCAGAACGGCATATTGTTGTGGATTGAGTAGCTTGCGCCACTCTTCGTCGGACTTCGTGACGGGAAACCGTTCCTGGTTCAATGGGCCACCTCGTTATATGGCACACACGTCCAATCTAGAACGCCAGCTCGGCGTGACGTACTAACGTTCGACGCGGCTCGACTGAACACCCCGTCGGCTGACACTAAATTGTCCAATTAACACTAATTTGTCCTGGCCTTTCTCGGAATCCCGGCACTCGATGAGGTAATGGTCCGGTTTTACCTTTTCCTTCTTGCACCCTGCACGGGACTGCTCGGGCTGGCTACATACATATGAGATGCAATTGCTGGCGCTCGAGTTGCAGGTAGGTCGGCCGGGAGCCCGTCAATTAGACGTTGACATCGATGTCAATGGCACACACTCAGACCCCCGGTCCGCTCGCGGTCGCCGCCACGACGGACGTCAATCGGCGCTCGCATCTACGCATCAATGCAGACGATGTGCTGTGGCTGCAAGGTGTCCGCATCAAATACGGTGCGGACGTACGCGTGATCGATATCTCCGCTGGCGGGATGCTGATCGAGTCGGAAAGCGACTTCAAGGCGCACAGCATCGTGGTGTTCGAAGTGTCGGGCCCCGAGAGCACGCAGTTGACGCCGGCGCGCATCGTTCGATCGAAGGCGATCACCGTGGACGGGATGACGCGGTATCAGGTTGCGTGTGCCTTCAAGCGTCCGCTGTCGATCCCGGATCTCGTCGCGGCCGGCCGTCCCGAGGTCACCGCGCCGCCGACGACGTCGTCGAAAGCGCTCGGGCAGAAGGTCATCGCCCGGTTTCTCGACGGCCGTGTCGTGCGCGGTTACACGAACGACTTCCATACGTCGAAACCGCAGCTGCATGTGCGGGATGAACGCGGCGGCGACCCGCTGGTCGTCCACGTCGCCAAGTTGAAAGCGCTGTTCTTCGTGCGTGAGTTCGCGGGCGATCCCAAACGGGTCGATCGCAAAGACTTCCAGGGCGCCGCGCACGGCCGGAAGGTGGAAGTCACGTTCCACGACGGCGAGGTCCTGGTCGGCACGACCCTCGGCTTCAGAGGCGCTGAGCACGCGTTCTGCGTGCACCCGGCGGACCCCTGCTCCAACAATCTGCGCGTATTCGTCGCGCCGGCAGCCACCAAGCAGATTCGCTTCACCTAGGAATCTCTAGGGTATTCTTACAGCCAATGATGTGGTGGCATTGGCTGCTCCTCGGCCTGATCCTCATCGGGCTCGAGATGGCCGCCTCGGGTGGCTTCTACATCATCTTCTTTGGCGTCGCCGCCCTCCTCATCGCGGCGCTGGTCCTGGCCGGCTTCGGCGGGCCGGTCTGGCTCCAGCTGCTCCTCTTCTCCGTCTTGTCCGTCGCCTCGTTGCTGTTCTTCCGAAACCCGATCATGCGGGCGCTCAATCTCACTGGCGGCACCACCGACCTCAACACCCTGTCGGGTGAGACCGGCACCGTGCTCGAAGCGATGGCCCCTGGTGCCCCCGGTCGCGTGGAAGTGCGCGGCACCACGTGGAGCGCCCGCAACGTGGGCACGACGTCGCTCGGCCACGGCGCGCGCTGCGACGTGGTCCGCTCCGAACGGCTCACGCTTCTGGTCAAGGGTCAGGAGGCCCATTCATGACCCCAGCTCTCATCGCGCTGGTCCTGCTCGCGATCCTCGTCGTCATCATCGTCGCCAAGACGGCGGTCGTCGTGCCGCAGCAGAACGCCTATGTCGTCGAGCGGCTCGGCCGCTATTCGGCGACACTCGGCGCGGGCTTTCACATCCTGTTCCCGTTTCTCGACGTGATCCGCTATCGGCATTCGTTGAAGGAAGCGGCGTTCGACATTCCGGCGCAGGTCTGCATCACTCGCGACAACGTACAGGTCGGCGTCGACGGCATTCTGTACCTGAAGGTGCTGAACGCCGAGCGCGCCTCGTACGGCATATCCGATTACCTCTTCGCCATCTCGCAGCTCGCGCAGACCACGCTGCGCAGCGAGATCGGCAAGATAGATCTCGACCGCACATTCGAGGAGCGCACCAACATCAACATGGCGGTGGTCACCGAGCTCGATAAGGCGTCTGAATCGTGGGGCGTCAAGGTGCTGCGCTATGAGATCAAGAACATCACGCCGCCATCGGACATTCTCGCGGCGATGGAGAAGCAGATGCGCGCCGAGCGCGAGAAGCGCGCGGTGATTCTCACGTCGGAAGGCCAGCGCGACGCGGTGATCAACACCGCGGAGGGCTCGAAGCAGGAGACGATCAAGGCGTCGGAAGCGCGCCGCCAGCAGCAGATCAACGAAGCGGAGGGTCAGGCCGAAGCCATCCTGGCTGTCGCGACGGCCACCGCCGAAGGTCTCCGTCGCGTCGCCGAGGCGTCGCAGGCCGCGGGCGGTCTGCAGGCGATGCAGCTGCGCGTCGCCGAGCAGTACGTCGCGCAGTTCGGCGAGCTCGCCAAGCGCGGCACGGCACTGGTCCTCCCCGCAAACATGACCGACGTCGCTGGAATGGTGGCAACGGCGATGCAGGCCATCCGACTGACTGCCGATACTGGCGCTGGCACGGCCCCACCACCACCACCGCCACGTTCCTGACGACGCGAGGGCAATGACTCTTCTGCCCGGTTCGCGGATCGGGACCTATCAGGTTCTTTCCGCGCTCGGGGCCGGAGGAATGGGCGAGGTCTATCGAGCCCGCGATACGAAGCTTCATCGCGACGTCGCCTTGAAGATTCTTCCCGAGGCAGTCGCGCGCGATCCCGAGCGCCTGGCGCGATTCACACGCGAGGCGCAAATGCTCGCAGCCCTCAATCATCCAAATATCGCCGCCATTTACGGCGTGGAAGACGGCCCTGCGCTGGTGCTGGAGCTCGTCGAAGGGCCGACCCTCGCCGATCGACTCGTGTCCGGCCCGATCCCGCACGCAGAGGCGCTCTCTATCGCCCGTCAGATCGCCGACGCGCTCGAGGAAGCCCATCGCCGCGGCATCATTCACCGTGATCTGAAGCCGGCCAACATCAAGGTCCGCGACGATGGTTCGGTCAAGGTGCTCGACTTCGGGTTGGCGAAACTGGTGGAGGGTCAGCTTCCAGGTCCGTCTCACGGCGAACGCTACGCCGAGGAGGATTCGCCCACGTTGACGTCGCCGGCGCTGATGACCGGCATGGGCGTGATTCTCGGCACCGCGACCTACATGTCGCCCGAGCAGGCCCGCGGCAAGGAGCTGGACGCGCGCGTAGACATCTGGGCGTTCGGCTGCGTGCTCTACGAGATGCTGACCGGTCGCCGCGCATTTCCCGGCGACGATGTCACCGAGACCGTCGCCGCTGTCGTGAAGAGCGAGCCGGACTGGAGCGCGTTGCCGCCCGATCTCTCCCCGACGCTTCGCGTGTACTTGCAGCGCTGTCTCGAGAAGCAGCCGCGCGGCCGCGTGAGCAGCATCGCCGATGTCCGACTCGCGCTCGAAGGAGCGTTCGACACGGCGACCCTGCTACCGGGCCGAAGTGCGTGGCGGCCGCGGACGGCGATCATCGGCGTC
>DASRJR010000356.1:0-24386 GCA_035649395.1 Vicinamibacterales bacterium | reverse complement strand
CGAACGATCAGCGCGAGCTGAATGGGGCTGCGGGAGCGGCGGCGTGTCGCGCCAGCTGTTCGCCGCTGGCGCCGACGACCGGTTCGATGAACTGCCGGTAGGTGTCTTCGTACGCGCGTTCGGCCAGCTCGATCACGTCCTGCCGGCGATCGGAGGCGTCATCGTACCCGCCGTGCAGGTCGTACGGACCGATGGCATTGTGCGCCGGTTGCACGAGGTAGATCGATTCGAAATACACCCGCGTGGCCTCGATCGCGTCGCGCAGCGCGACGGCCTCGGCCGCCATCTGGAATTCGCCGAAGCGGCCGCGGAGGTCGAGCCGAGCGGCCCGCAGACGATGGGGCGCGGCCGCGTTCGCGACGCCGCTCACAATGATCACCTGCCGCACACCGGCGGCCGCGACCTCCTCGAGCAGGCGTTGAAGAGCGCCGGGCCGATCGCACACGCGATGCGTTTCGCCGCGCCAGAAGCTGTCGGACGCGAACGTGAGCCGATGCGGCTCGCTGATGAGTGGCGCCGACAAGCCGGCGGCCACCATGTCGATTGCGTGGTCGCGGCCGACGCCGGTGAGATCGAGCACCTCGGAACGCCGATCGACGCCGACCCGCGGCGCGAGGAAATCGCGACGAAACGGCTCGGCGAGGAGCGCGGCGACGATATCGCGGCGGGCGTCGAGGTCCGTCGCCACGAGCAGCAGCTCACGGAAGCCGGGCTGGCCAAGGTTCTCGGCAATCAGCTCTGAGAATCGCCGGCCCAGCACCGCGCGCCCCGGCCGCGCCAGCGGCGCGGCGCCGCGGATCAGATCCCACAGCGCGTCCGCGAAGCGCTCCGACGCGGCGCGCGCATCGAGCGGCGCGCTGATGATGCGCCACCACCAGCCGCCGCGAACCCGCCGGGCGCCCACGCCCCGGCTCGCGAGGAACGCCGCGATGCCGAGCACGCCGATGATCGCCGTCAGCGCAATCGTCGCGGCACGCGGCACGATCGTCGGCAGTCCTGTCCCCGCGAAGGCGCTCTGCTGCCACGCCGAATAGCTCGCGATGAGCGCCGCGCCCTGATTGACCTGCAGCATTTCCAGCAGGAAGCCGATCAGATACACCAGCAGACCGACCACGAGCACCGCGAGGGGCACCAACAGGATCGCGACGAGCCCGACGCCAATCCAGGCGCCGACGCGAAGCGGCCAGCGCCAGCCGTATAACTGCGTCACGCCGCGCGCGCGCCAGACCCCGTCGGCATCCCACAACCGTGCGCCGCCGTCAATCGCCGCGAGCGCAGCGCTGCCCGCGCCAATCCCGTGGCCCGCGACGACGTCGATTTTCACCCCGGCTTCCTGAATCGCGCGCAGCGCCCCGGCATGATAGGCCCCGTGCGCGCCCGTGCCCGTCAGAACCAACGCCGTGCGACGCTCAGGTGAATAAGGCGCCACTGGGGCGGTCAGGCCTCGTCGTGGATGGTGGTCAGCTTCAACAGATCGAATGTGCGGGTACCGCTCGGCGTCTTCACGACGATCTCGTCCCCTTCTTCCTTGTTGAGGATGGCGCGTCCAATCGGTGACGAGGTCGAAATCAGCCCGCGCTCGGCATCCGCCTCCTCAGGCATCACCAACTGAAACCTCACCAGCTCGCCGTTGGCTTCTTTGAGTTCGACCGTCGAGCCGAAACCGGCGCGTCCGTGCGGGATGCGGTCGAGGTTCATCAGCGAAATCTCACCCACCCGGCGTTTCAGCATGGCGATGCGGGCGTTGACGATGTCCTGCCGGTCCTTGGCCGCCTTGTATTCGGCGTTCTCGCGTAAGTCGCCGAGCTCGCGCGCGCGCTGAATCTCCTTCGGCAGATCGACCTTCAGCTCGCGCTCCAGCGCGGCGATCTCGTCGTTGAAACGCTTCATAATCCGGTCTTTCATCGCTGAATTCAGACTGTAGCATATTGGAATCGAGCGCTTGCACGCCGAAGACGCGCCACACGTGAAGATCATCACCAGCCGACAGAACCCGCTCGTGTCACGATTTCGAGCGGCCGCAGAGGCCCGCAGCCACAGCGGCACACATGTGCTGCTCGACGGCGCCCACCTCGTGCAGGATGCACATGCATCCGGTCTGTCGTTCGAGGTCGTCGCGGTCGCCTCGTCGAGCCTGCGCGCCGATGGCGAGGAGAGCCGTCTTGCAACGACGCTCGCCCGTGAGGGCGTGGACGTGATCGAAACGTCAGACGAGGTGTTCGACGCATTGAGCCCGGTGAAGACGCCGTCGGGCATCGCCGCGATCGTCGCGCGTCCAGCCAGCGATCCCAAGGATCTGTGCGGCCGCGACCTCGCCTTCGTGCTTGTCGTCGTCGATGTTCAGGAGCCAGGCAATGTCGGCGCGATCCTCAGAGTCGCGGAAGCCGGCGGCGTCACCGGCGCATTCGTGTGCGGCGCGTCGGCGCACCCGTTCTCGTGGAAAGCGGTGCGCGGCAGCATGGGGAGCGCGCTGCGGCTTCCCGTCATCACGGGAATGGACACCGCCTCGGCCCTGGCCTGTCTTGGAGCCGGCGGTGTCCGGACGGTCGCAGCCGTGCCACGCGGCGGCGACGAACCCGATGCGATCGATTGGGCCGGCAAGATCGCGCTGGTGATGGGAAGCGAGGGCGCCGGTCTCAGCGACGAGGTCGTGGCGCGGTGCGACGCGCGCGTCTCGGTGCCGATGGCCGCACCGGTCGAGTCGCTGAACGTGGCCTCTGCCGCGGCCGTTCTCGTGTACGCCGCACGCCGAGCGCGACGATGAGCCTCTTCGACGACGAGCCCGATCCGTCCACGACCGGAGCGCCTCCACCGGGCACGCCGCTCGCAGAACGCCTGCGCCCGCGAACGCTCGACGAGATCGTCGGACAGGACGATCTCCTGGCGCCCGGCAAGCCGCTGCGCGACGCGATCGAGCGCGACCTGCTCCAATCGATCATCTTGTGGGGGCCGCCAGGAACCGGCAAGACGACGCTGGCGCGGGTGATCGCGGAGACGACAAAGGCCTCGTTCGTTCCCTTCAGTGCCGTCCTCTCCGGTATCAAGGAGATCAAAGAAGTCATGGCGACGGCGCAGGAGCGCCGCCGCCGATCCGGTCGCCGGACGATCGTCTTCGTCGACGAGATCCATCGCTTCAACAAGGCGCAGCAGGACGCGTTCCTGCCGCGCGTCGAAGCCGGCGACATCGTGCTCATCGGTGCCACCACCGAAAACCCTTCGTTCGAGGTGAATGCGGCGCTGCTGTCGCGCTCGAAGGTCTTCGTGCTGCAGCCGCTGACGCACGACGCCATCGTGCAGATTCTGCGACGCGCCCTGACCGATCGCGAGCGCGGACTCGGCGGCGCTGATATCGTCGTCACCGACGAGGCCGTCGCGGCGATCGCCCAATTCGCCAACGGCGATGCGCGGACGGCGCTCAACCTCCTCGAGTTTGCCGCGGCGTCGGCGCCGATGGATCCGGAGACGTGCGTGCGCCAGCTCGGCATGGCTCAGCTCGATCAATCCATTCAGCGGCGGGCATTGCTGTACGACAAAGGGGGCGAGGAGCACTACAACCTGATTTCCGCGCTTCACAAATCCATGCGGAATAGCGATCCCGATGCGGCGGTCTACTGGGTGGCGCGGATGCTGGAAGCCGGAGAGGACCCGCTGTATATCGCCCGTCGGCTGGTCCGGTTCGCCTCTGAAGATGTGGGCAATGCTGACCCCCAGGCGCTGACGGTGGCGGTCGCGGCCAAAGAAGCGGCCCATTTTATTGGGATGCCGGAGGGCAATACTGCGCTGGCACAGGCCGCTTTGTATCTGGCCACTGCCCCAAAGAGCAATGCCGTGTATATGGCTTACAATTCCGCTGCCGCCGACGCCCACACTCAGGCCGCTGATCCAGTGCCGTTACACCTTCGTAACGCCCCCACAAAGCTGATGAAACAGCTAGACTACAGTAGGGGATATCAGTACGCCCACGACGACCCGGATGCGGTGACCGGCATGGAGTGCCTGCCACCGTCACTGGCCGGCAAGACGTACTACCGCCCCACGGATCGCGGCTTCGAAAAGGAAATCAAACGGCGGCTCGACGCGTGGGAGCAGGTCAAGAAGCGCCGCGCCGCTGATACGAACGATCGGCAAGACGGGTAAGCCAGTACGAGGATATTTTCATGCGCAGATTCCGTTCAGCGTCGATTCGGCTCCGCCAGGGTTACGGCCGTCATGTCGCCGCCATCACGATCGTGATGTGCGCGGTCACGGCCGTGTATTTCGGACACACGACGCTCGCTGCGCAGGATCCCGTCTCCGATCAATACAAGGTCTTCGCGGCGGCCTTGACCGCCGTCGACAAGACGTACTTGGGCGAAGTGCAGTCCGATCGACTGGTCTACAGCGCGATCGCCGGCCTGCTGCAAACGCTCGACCCGCATTCGAGCTTCATGGACCCGCGCAGCTTCGCGCAGAGCCGCGAGCGGCAGGAGGGACGCTACTACGGTATCGGCGTGCTCATCCGCACGGTGAACGGCGACATCACGGTGGCCGGCGTGTACGAAGGCACACCGGCGTATGAAGCCGGCATGCGGCGCGGCGACATCATCGCCGCCATCGAAGGCGAGTCGACCAAAGGCTGGCAGAGCGATCGCGTGGTCGGCCGCATCAAGGGACCCAAGGGCACGAGCGTCAACATCGCGGTCAAGCGCACCACCTACACCGATCAGATCCCGATGCGCGTCCGGCGCGACGAGGTTCGCATCAACACCGTGCCCGCCGCCGTGATGCTCGACAGCAACACGGGCTACATCAAGTTGCAGGACTTCGGGGAGCACACCGACAACGATCTCGGCAACGCGCTGGCCGACCTGAAGAAGCAAGGGATGAAGCGCCTCATCTTCGACTTGCGCGGCAACCCCGGCGGCGCGCTCGACCAGGCGATCCTGGTGGCGAATCGCTTCCTCAAGCGTGGCTCACTGATCGTCTATACCCGCGGCCGGACGGAGAACTCCGATCAGGACTACCGCGCCACCGAGCCCAGCGACTATCTCGACATTCCGATGATCACGCTGGTCAATCGCTCGAGCGCCAGCGCCTCGGAGATCGTGTCCGGCGCGCTTCAGGATCACGATCGCTCGCTGATCGTCGGCGAAACCACGTTCGGTAAGGCGCTGGTGCAGTCGGTGTACCGCTTGAGCGGCGGTGCCGGCGCCGCCATCACCACCGCCCGCTACTACACACCGGCGGGTCGCCTGATTCAGCGGCCGTGGGACTCGAGCTTCGACGAGTACCTGACCTACACGCTCCGCGAGCAGAGTACTGGCCCGCGTACTGCTGGCGAGCTCAAATACACCGACGGCGGCCGCCGCGTCTACGGCGGCGGCGGCATCGAACCCGATCGCCGCATCGACGGCTTCGAGGACGGCTTCACGCCGTCGCGGTTGGCGCGGACGATCGCCGCTCGCGGCCTGTTCGAGGAATTCGCCGAGCGTTACACCCGCGAGGGCGACACGCGCATCGCCACCAAGCCGAACGTCGACAGCCAGCACGTGCTGTCCGTCGGTTTCGAGGTCTCGAGCGCTATGCTGAATGAGTTCAAGCAGATGGTGCAGAAGACGCCGATTCGCCTGGAGGACGCGGCATGGCAGGCCGACCTGCCCTACATCACTGCGTCGATTCAGAAGGAACTCAACAGCGACCTGTTCGGCCAGGGCCGCACCTACTCCGACCTGGCCAAGCGGGATCCGCAACTGCAGTTCGCACTCGGTCTGTTCCCCGAGGCGCAGTCACTGCTGCAGTTGAGTCAACCGGGCCGCCGCGTTGCACGCCTGCCGCAGAGTGCGCCGCCCAAGCGCGCGCGCTCGTCGCGGCCGCGGCCAAACGCTTAAGCAACCACGGATGTCGGTGCGATCGCGCTAACGCGTGTCGGTGCGAGCCAACTATCGCCCGTCGGTGCGAGCGAGATCGCTTGTCGGTGCGATCTATCGCTTCACTGCCCGTCCGTAGACTTCGAATCGGCCGACGTTCACGAAACCGCCCCACCCGTGGCCGCTGCCGGGCAGCAGATCGGCGAAGCCGACCTCGTCGACCCTGCCCAGATCCGGCTTCTCGACGAACGTCTGTCCCCTCGTCACGATGCGCGCGATGTCGAGAGGTAGCCACCTGACGTTCGCGATCGCAAACTCCGATTCGAGAAACAGCGTGGAGTTCGCCGAATGGCCACCCTCGCTGTAATCGCCGACGAGCCACGTGCCATCGGCCAGCTTCACCACCGGGCGGACGACGTGGAAGCCGGAGGTGCGCGTGACCCAACGAATGCGAGCGAGGCCGGTCAGGTCGACGTAGTTGTTCTTGTCTCGCAGTGTCGCGGCCACCGGCGTCTGACAGACGCCGGTCCAGAGGTTCGGCGGGTCGGTCCGCTGCCCTGCCGCGACGTCCTTCGGCGGCGGGTTCTGGTTGTAGCCCGCGAGCTGAATGCAGGCCGGTCCGCTCCAGTCTCGCACGATCGATCCTGTCGGCGGCTGTTTGGCGTAGGCCGCAATGCTCTTCGCGTTGGGATCGTAGAGGTGGAGCTCGAGATTCGCGGTCGTCACCGCCGACGGCGTCACACCGCGCTCGGGCACGAAGTCGGCGGGCGCATTCGGCGGGCGATCGATCTGCCGCCACTCTTCGCGGAAGAACAACGGCGGCAGCGTCGGAGCGGGTGCAGCGCCGCGGCCGGCGGTTGGCGGCGCCGGCTGCTGCGCGAACGCCAGACACGTCAACGCGAGCGATATCGAGCAGAGATCGAGAGGGCGCATCACGTCGCGGATTATATTCGCTGGAAATTCTTTTCGACCTCGCGGCGGGTCAACCTGAGCATCACCGGGCGGCCGTGGGGGCAGATCGTGGAATACGCCGTCTGCCGGAGCTCCTCGAGGATGTGCGTCATCTTCTCGATCGTCAGCGGGTCGTTGGCTTTCACGGCCGCATGACACGCCATGGTCGCGGCGACGCGCTTGATCGCTTCGTCGACGCGCGCGGCGCGATCGAGGTGCTCGAGGTCCTCGGCGAGCGCCCGCAGTACGGCGGCCGATTCTTCGCGGCGCAGCAGCGCCGGGAACGCGGTCACGCGGATCGCTTCGCCGCCGAACTCGTCGATCTCGAAGCCGAGCCGCTCCAGCTCGCCGCCGTGCGCGGCCAGCGCCTGCCTCGCGTTCGGCGCCAACTCCACCAGCAGCGGTTCGAGCAGACGCTGACTCTCGAGACGCCCGCTCGTCAGCCGCTCGGTGATGCGCTCGAACAGGATGCGCTCGTGGGCGACGTGCTGGTCGATGATCGCAATGCCCTCGTCGTCCACCGCGATGATGAACGTGTCCCGGAACTGACCCAACGGCATCATCGGCCGGAGGGAAACGCCCGAGGCGGGTGCGAAGGAATCATCGTGTGTCGGTGCAATCGCGCTATCGCCTGTCGGTGCGATTGGACTGTCGCGTGTCGGAGCGAGGTCGTCGGGGCCGCTTTGAGGCGGCCCTGACCAGCGGCTGGGATACACACTGCTATACGCGTTCGGCAACGGCAGCGTGACCGCGTGCGTCGCTGCGGCCGACGGCGGCTGCAGTTGCAGCTCGGGCACACGACCGCGGCCCAAGGCGTCGCCGAGCGCACGGCGGACGATCTCGTGGATGTGCGACTGATCGCGAAAACGCACTTCCGCCTTGGTGGGATGCACGTTCACGTCCACCGCATCGTGCGGCATCTCGATGAACAGATGGAGCTCGGGGCTGCGCTCCTTGATCGACGCGGCACTGTAGGCGTCGATCACGGCGTGCGCGATCGTGCGGTCCTTCACCACGCGGCGGTTGACGAACACGTTCTGAGGACCTCTCGTCGGCCCCTGTTCGGCGAGCGCCGCGACGTAACCGAGCAGCTTCACGTCCCCTTCGCGGCGAACCTCGATCAGATCCGCGCGGTCGCCGTAGAGCTGATACAGCCGCTCGCGCAGCGTCGTCACTGGCGGCGTCTGCACCACTTTGCGGCCTGCGCTCGTCAGCGTGAACCCCACCTCCGGATAGCACAGCGCGAGCTGCGTGACGATGCGAGACACCTGCGCCGACTCGGCGCCGTCCGACTTGAGGAACTTGCGCCGCGCCGGGAGGTTGTAGAACAGATCGCCGACCTCGATCGAGGTGCCGGCGGGAGCGCCGGCCTCGGTGATCGACGCCAACGCGCCGCCGTTGACGCGGATCTCGGTGCCCGCGTCCATGTGCGCGGTTCTGGTGCGCAGGACGAAGTGCGACACCGACGCGATCGCCGGGAGCGCTTCCCCGCGGAACCCCAACGTCGCGATTGCGGCGAGATCATCGGCGCGCCGAATCTTGCTGGTGGCGTGGCGCTCGATTGCGAGCCGCGCGTCCTCCGGATCCATGCCCGACCCGTCGTCGTCCACACGGATCGATCGCTTGCCGCCGAGGTCGATGGCGATCGAGATGCGCCGCGCGCCGGCGTCGATCGCGTTCTCGACCAGCTCCTTGACCACCGACGCCGGACGCTCGACCACTTCGCCGGCGGCGATTTGATTGGCGAGATCAACCGGCAGGCGGTGAATCTTTCCCATCAGATCCACCGATTCCGGCGGAAGACCGCCAGCATCGCCAGACCGATCGCCACCATGATCCCGCCGACCCACAGGAACTGGACGTTGTCGCCGCCCGGAAAATGCGGCAGCGGAATGTTCATTCCCCACATTCCGGTCAGCACGGTCAACGGCAGGAAGATGGTCGACATCACCGTCAACAGCTTCATGATCTGATTGAGGCGATGCGACACGGCCGAGAGGTTGACCTCGAAGATCCCGGTCACCCGGTCCTGAAACAGAATCGCTTCTTCGGTCAACCGGACGACGTGATCGTAAACGTCGCGGAAGCGATAGGCCATCTCGTCTGAAATCGCGGCGAACTCCCGCCGCGCGAGCCGGCCGATGGCGTCGCGCTGAGGAATGAGGACCCGGCGCATCGCTGACACTTCCCGCTTGAGCTTCATCACCTGGGGCGCCAGGCGCTCGCGCCCCGTAAACGCCTCCTCCTCGAGCTTCCCGATGCGGTCCTCGATCTGCTCGATCAGCGGCCGATAGTTGTCGACGATCGCGTCGACGATGCGGTGCAGCAGTGCGACCGGACCGTCGGCAAGGATGTGCTCATGACGCGAACAGACGTCGCGCATCTCGGCGAGCGATCGCGACTGCCCGTCGTGCACCGTGACCAGGTAGTTGCGTCCGAGGAAGAAGTCGATGTCGCGCGACGCGAACTGCGTCTGCTTCGGCGTGGCATCGATGCCGTGCAGCACGAGATAGAGATAGCCCTGATAGGGTTCGATCTTCGGGAACTGCAGGGCGCTCGTGGCATCTTCGACCGCGAGCGGATGAAACGTGAAGACGTCGCTGAGCACGCGGCGCTCCTGCTCGGTTGGCGCCGCGAGGTCCACCCAGAGCGTGGCCCGCGAGGAGGGGTCGAGCCACTCGGGCTCGACCCGATCGACGTGTGCCGTCTGCCCGTCGCGGTGGACGTAGACGTTAAGCACGTCTCATTGTGTGGTGATCGCAGCTTGCGCGGCCGCTAAGCGCGCCACCGGCACGCGGAATGGCGAGCAGCTGACATAACTGAGACCGACCTTCTCGAAGAACTGGATCGAGGCCGGGTCGCCGCCGTGCTCGCCGCAAATCCCAAGCTTGATGTCGGGGCGGGTCTTGCGCCCCCTCGCGACGGCGATGTCCACCAGCTGCCCGATGCCGCCCTGATCGATGGTCGCAAACGGGTTCTTCGTGACGATTTCGAGCTCGGTATACGTCGGCAGGAACGAGCCCGAGTCGTCGCGCGACATGCCGAGACCGGTTTGTGTCAGGTCGTTGGTGCCGAAGCTGAAGAACTCGGCCGACGTGGCGATCTCGTCGGCGGTCAACGCGCCACGAGGGATCTCAATCATCGTTCCGACCATGTAATTGAGCTTGACCTTCTGCTCCGCCTGCACGTCACGCGCGGCTTTGTGCACCACGTCGATCTGCAGATCGAGCTCCTTCTTGAACCCGACCAGCGGAATCATGATCTCCGGGTGTACCTTGATGCCTTCCTTCTGCACGATCGCGGCCGCCTCGAAGACGGCTCGCGCCTGCATCTCGGAGATCTCCGGGTAGCCGATCCCGAGCCGGCAGCCACGGAACCCCAGCATCGGGTTGAACTCGTGCAGCTGCTCGACTCGCGAATGGATCTTCTCGACCGATAGACCAAGCTTCTTCGCCAGGTCCTTCTGCTGATCCGGCGTGTGCGGCAGGAACTCGTGCAGTGGCGGGTCGAGGAAGCGAATCGTCGCGGGATAGCCCTTCAGCGCCCGGAAGATGCCGGCGAAATCCTCGCGCTGGTACGGCAGCAGCTTGGCGAGCGCCGCCTTCCGCGCCTCGACGGTCTCGGCGAGGATCATCTCGCGCATCGCATCGATGCGGTCGCCCTCGAAGAACATGTGCTCGGTTCGGCACAGGCCGATGCCGACGGCGCCGAATGCGATCGCGTTCTGCGTCTGGTCCGGCGTGTCGGCGTTGGTGCGCACGTCCATCCGCGTCGCCTGATCGCACCACTTCATGAGCTGCTGGAAGTTCTTGAACTTCTCCGTCCGCTTCGCCTCGGCATCACCGTGCACCAGCCCGGCGACGATTTCCGAGGGCGCGGTCTGCACCTGACCGGCATAGACGTGACCGACGGTGCCGTCGATCGACATCCAGTCGCCTTCCTTGTACGTCTTGCCCTGCACCTTGACCGACCGGTTCTGATAATCGACCTCGACGGCCGACGCCCCGCAGACGCACACCTTGCCCATCTGCCGAGCGACCAGGGCCGCGTGCGAGGACACGCCGCCGCGAGCGGTGAGAATGCCTTCGGCCGCGATCATGCCGCGCAGGTCCTCCGGCGACGTCTCGACCCGGACCAGCAGCACCTTCTCGCCCTTCTCCGCCGCCGCGACCGCGCGATCGGCATTCAAGTAGATGCGCCCTGACGCCGCACCGGGTCCGGCCGGAAGACCGGTCGCGATCACCGAGACCTTCGACACTTCGCTGCTGTCGAACACGGGGGCGAGCAGCTGCTCGAACTGATCGGCCGGATTGCGCATCACGGCGGTCTTCCAGTCGATCAACTTCTCTCTTTGCATGTCGATCGAGAACTTGAGCGCTGCCATCGCCGTGCGCTTGCCGTTGCGCGTCTGCAGCATGTAGACGACGCCGTCTTCGATGGTGAACTCGAAGTCCTGAACGTCCTTGAAATGCTTTTCGAGCGTCTGGCGGATCCGTTCGAGCTCCTGATACGCCTGCGGCAGGTGTTTATTGAGATCGCTCACCGGCTCCGGCGTGCGCACACCGGCCACCACGTCCTCGCCCTGCGCGTTGATCAGGAACTCGCCGTAGAACTCCTTGGCGCCGTTGGCCGGGTTGCGTGTGAACGCCACCCCGGATCCCGATCGATCGCCGGTGTTCCCGTAGACCATCGCCTGAACGTTGACCGCCGTTCCCCATTCGCTCGGAATGTTGTACTTGCGGCGGTAGACGATGGCGCGGTCGTTCATCCACGACCCGAACACCGCGCCAACCGCGCCCATGAGCTGCTCCCACGGCGAGGTCGGAAAGTCTTTGCCGGCGCGCTCTTTCACGAGCGCTTTGAAGCGGCTGACCAGCTCTTTGAGATCGTCGACGGTGAGCGTCGTGTCCTCGATGTCCTCGTGATAGCGCTCGTGCTTGAGCCGCTCGATGACCGTCTCGAACGGCTCGTGATCCTCCTCCGGGCGCTTCTGGACGCCGAGCACGACATCGCCGTACATCTGCATGAAGCGCCGATAGCAGTCCCACGCGAACCGCGGATTCCCGGTCTTCACGGCCAACGCCTCGACGGTCTGGTCGTTGAGACCGAGATTGAGGATGGTGTCCATCATGCCCGGCATCGAGTCGCGCGCGCCGGACCGCACCGAGACCAGCAACGGGTTCTTCAGATCGCCGAACTTCTTCTTCGTTTGTTGCTCGATGGCGGCGATGCCGGCCTTGATCTGCGGCTGCAGCGTCGGCGGATACGCGCGCTTGTGCGCGTAGTAGTAGGTGCAGACCTCCGTGGTAATGGTGAAGCCCGGAGGCACCGGCAGGCCAATCCGGCACATCTCGGCAAGGTTGGCGCCCTTGCCGCCGAGCAGCGGCTTCATCGAGCCGTTGCCGTCTGTTTTTTTGCCAAAGAGGTAAACGGGTTTGCTGGAGGTCTTGCTGGGGGCATTCTTCTTCGCAGCGGCCTTCCTGGCCGCCTTCTTCTTCGCCATCGAATTCGGTCTCCTGTCCGCCGTCTCAATCAGTCACGATCTCGGAGATGTCCGCGATCTCCAGAATCAGATCCCGCATCGTCGCGACCAGTCCGACGCGCGCCGCTCGCAACCCTTCGTCTTCCGCCATCACGAGCACGTCGTCGAAGAACTTGGCCACCATCGGCTGCAGCGCCGCCACCGCGGCGAACGCCTCGCGGTAGTCGCTTCGTTCAGCGGCGGCCCGAATGGCAGGCGCGCTCTGCTCCAGCGCGGCGACGAGCGCCTGCTCGGCCGGCTCGGTCAGCAACCCGTTGGGATTGCTCGACGGCGCGCTCACGCCTTTCGAGATGTTCTTGACGCGCTTCAACAGCGTCGCGACACCAAGTAGCGATGCTGATCCGGCCATCTGCGCCAGCGCTTCGAGCTTGCGCTTCGCCTCGAGCGGACTGGTCTGACCGATGTCGCCGTGCAGCACCGCGCGTACGTTTCTCACGTCGAAGCCGCGCTGCTCGAGCAGGTAGGCGAGGCGATCGCCCATGAAGGTACCTACGGCGCTCAGCGCCTCCCCATCGGCATTGAACGGCGCGGCCGCTTTGTCGAGCAACGGCCCGAGGCGCACGCGAACATCGAGGCCGGTCACTTCTGGCAGGTCTGCCAGCATCTTGACGATGCCCTGTGCCTGCCGACGCAGGCCGAGCGGGTCGCGCGAGCCGGTCGGACGTTCACCCGCCGCGAACATGCCGACGACCGAATCGAGCTTGTCGGCGAGCGACAGCGCCGTCCACGGCACCGCCGCCGGACCGAGCTGCTGGCGCGACGGCGCGGCATCCGCTTCGACGCCGACGGGCAGATATTGAAAGTAGATCGCCTTCCACACCGCCTCGGGCAGCTGCTCTTCGCGGGCGTAGATGCCGCCCATGGTGCCCTGGAGCTCCGTCAACTCGCGCACCATGTCGGTGGCGAGATCCGACTTGGACAGCCGCGCGGCCTGAGCGGTGACACGCGCCGCCTCGGGCACGCGCAACGCCTCGGTGGCAATCCATTCGGCGAGCGTGACGACGCGATCGACCTTCTCGCGATAGCTTCCGAGCTTCTTGTGAAAAAGGATGGTCGAGAGCCGTTCGATGCGCGACTCGAGCGTCGACGCGCGATCCTGGTCCCAGAAGAACCGGGCGTCGCGCAGCCGCGCCGTCAGAACACGCTCGGCGTTGCGCGAGATGATCTCCGGCTTCTCGGGCTCCATGTTGATGACGGCGAGAAACGCCGGCTTGAGCCGCCCGTCCTCGTCCACCACCGGGAAGTAGTGCTGATGATGAATCATCGTGGTCGTCAGCACTTCTTCGGGCAGCGTCAGGAACTCCACGGGGATATGGCCGGCGACGACCGTCGGGTACTCGACGAGATCGGGCACTTCCTGAAGGAGCGACGAGTGGGCCGCGACGCTCGGACTGACGCGTCCACTCAGACGTCGGGCGTGGGTTTCGAGCTCGCGGCGAATCTTCTGCTCACGCTCGGTGCGCTCGAGGATGACGAAATTCTCGAGGAGCCGCGCCTGATAGTCGTCGAACGTCTTGACCTTGATCGCCCGCCCGGCCCGGCCGCTCGTCGTCTGGAACCGATGGCCGTACGTATTCGGTCCCGAGCGGATGTCCTGCACCGTCGGGCCTTGCGCGAGCTCCGTCCGTCGAATGACGAACGGGACGACGCGCCCGCCGTAGAGCAGGAGCAGCCATCGGATCGGCCGGCCGAACGGCAAGTCGCCCTTGCCGTCCTCGAGGTACGCATCCCAGCGCATCTGCTTGGGGAAGGACAGGTCGCGCAGCACGCCGCCCATCACATCCGCGAGGACGTCGACGGTGGCCTTGCCGCGCTGTCGCAGCCGATAGGCAAGATATTGCCCCTTGGACGTGTCGCTGCGCTCGAGTCCCGACACCTCGACGCCGTACTTCTTTGCGAATCCGAGCGCCGCGGGCGTCGGCTCACCAGTCGGGCCAAACGCTGCCGCGACCGGCGGCCCGGTGACCAGCTCTTCGAGATCGGTCTGCCGTTCCGCGACACGGATCACCCGCGTTGTCAGACGGCGCGGTGTGCTGTATGACTCGGCGGGGGCGTCGCTCGTCAGCCGCACTTCTTTGAGCCGCGCGTCGACATGGCGCGCCATCTGCGCCGTCAGCCCAGGCAGCCAGCTCGCGGGAATCTCCTCGCACCCGATTTCGATCAGCAGTTCGCGATCCATCTTGTTACGCCGCCGGGCCGGACTCCAGGTTCTCAGCCTCCACGTGCGCCTTGGCTACCCTGATCGACAGCTGACGCACGCGCAGGATGTAGCCGGTGCGTTCCGTGACGCCGATGCTGCCGCTGGCATCGAGAATGTTGAACAGGTGCGAGCACTTGAGACACTGCTCGAGCGCGGGCAGGATCAACTTCGAATCGAGCAGCTTTTCACCAAGCGCAAAGTTCTTGTCGAACAGCTCGCGATGAACGTCGGCGAACTCCGCTCCCGACAGCCCGTCGACCTGACCGAACGCGTACTTGGACTGCTCGATCTCCTCCTGGAGCCGCACTTCCTTGTAGCGCACACCGCCGCCCCACTCCAGGTCGAAGACATTCTCGACACGCTGCAGGAACATCGCGATCCGCTCGAGGCCGTAGGTGATTTCGCAGGAGACCGGCGCCAGGTCCATGCCGCCGACCTGCTGGAAATACGTGAACTGCGTGATCTCCAGGCCGTCGAGCATGACCTGCCAGCCGATGCCCCACGCGCCCAGTGTCGGCGACTCCCAGTTGTCTTCCTCGAACCGGATGTCGTGGATACGCGGGTTGATGCCGCAGGACTCGAGGCTTTCGAGATAGAGCTGCTGCACTTCGTCTGGGGACGGCTTGAGTATCACCTGGTATTGATGGTGCTTGAACAACCGGTTCGGATTCTGACCGAATCGGCCGTCGTCGGGCCGCCGCGACGGCTGGACGTAGGCCACGCTCCACGCTTTCGGGCCGAGCACGCGAAACAGCGTTTCGGGATGCGAGGTGCCGGCTCCCACTTCGAGGTCGAGCGGCTGCTGCAGCAGACAGCCATGCGCGGCCCAGAACGTCGAGAGCTTGAGGATGAGATCTTGAAACGTCACGCGATCGGGAATCCTCTACGGGTGACGGCGAAGGTCGCGAAGCACGCGGTCGGATTTCAACGTTTTCTCCAGATGCGTCGCAATCAACGCGCGATGCACGGTTTCCAGTTCCCTCAACACTCGCGTGGTGGCCGGCATCCCACCCACCTGCTGCGGAGCGACCGACCGGGCGGTCGTCAGAAACGCCATCGCCGCATCCGACAAAGTGCCCCGCGACTCCGGATACACGCCCTGCAGCCGCAGGAGCCAATACTCGAAGTACCGTGCCAGCGGCTCCACCGGCGCCCCCGCCGCGAGCGCGTCGAGCATCGACGCGCCAAGGCGATACAGGCGATCGTCGGCATCCGCCTCCTGGGCCCACTCGTCCAGCAGTTCGGCGAAGTACTCGATGTAGCCCAGCGCGTCCTGATTGCTCAACGTCAGCGGCGAACGATGCGTTTCCGCGTAATTGAGCCCGACCAGCTCGCGCCGTTCCTTTTCGAAATACGCCACCCGCACTTCGGTGAGCGGCTCGAGCGCGCCGGTAAAACGCGATCGCGGCCGTCGCGCGCCTTTCGCCACCCCGCGCTTCTTGCCCCGGTCGCGCGTCAGAAACACGACGATCCGATCGGCTTCACCGAGCTTGTAGGTGCGAAGCACCAGCGCGTCGGCGGTGTAGAGCGGCACGAACCGCACTATTTTATGTCCTTTTCAGATCCTTTAGCCCGTTCGCGTCAGGTTATGCGCGAACAGCGTCGCCAGGCCCAAAAACGACAGAAAGCCGAACACGTCGGTCATCGTCGTGATGAAGACCGACGAGGCCAGCGCCGGGTCGATGCTCGCAGCCCTGAGACCGAGCGGAACCAACACGCCGGCGGTGGCCGCCACGAACATATTGATGACCATGGCGGCGCCGAGCACGAGGCCCAGCACCGGGTCGCCATTGACCATCCAGGCCACCGCGGCCGCAACCAGCCCGAGCGCCAGGCCGTTGCCGATGCCGACAGCCGCCTCCTTCATCAGCGCCTTGCGCGAGTTGCTCCAGCTCAACTCACCGAGCGCAATGCCGCGGACGATGACCGTCAGCGTCTGGGTAGCGGCGTTCCCGCCCATGCCGGCCACGATCGGCATGAATACGGCCAGAATCGGCAGCGCGTCGATCGTCCGCGTGAAGATGCCCACCACCGACGCCGCGAGAAACGCGGTGCCCAGGTTGACGCCGAGCCAGGGGAGCCGTTTGCGAAGCGATTGGTGCGCCGGCGTGAACACGCGCTCGTCGGTCGCGACACCCGCCAGGCGGTAGATGTCCTCCGTCGCTTCGTCCTTGATGACGTCGATCACGTCGTCGACCGTGATGATCCCGACCAGCTTGTTCTCCTCGTCCACCACCGGGATGGCGAGCAGGTTGTACGCCGCGACCTGACGCGCGACTTCCTCCTGGTCCATGTCGACGCGCGCGCTGATTAGATCGGCGGTCATGATGCGCTTCAGCGGCGTTTCGGGCGAGACCAGCAGGAGCCGGCGAAGCGAGACGACGCCGACGAGATGGCGCCGCTCGTCCACGACGTAGAGATAGAAGACCATCTCGACTTCGCGGTTGCTCTGCAGCTCGGTGATCGCTTCCCCAACGGTGATCTCCTCGTTGAGCGCGAAAACATTGGGGTTCATGATGCGGCCGGCCGTCCGCTCGTCGTATTCGAGCAGGTGCTCGACGACGCGCGACTCCTTCGGCCGCATCAGGTCGAGAACGGCGTTCGACAGCTCCTCGGGGAGGTGGTCGATCAGCGCGGCGGCATCGTCCGAGGGGATCTCCTGGGCGAGGCGTGCAATCTCCTCGGCGGCTCGTGTCGCCAACAGCCGTCCGCCTGCCTCGGGGCCGAGCTCGGACAGTGCCTCCATCGCGAGCCGGCCGTTCCGATCGGCAAGGATGGTGAAGGCGGCTTCGCGGTCTTTGTCGGGAAGCTCGGTGAAAACCTGGGCGAGGTCGGCCGGGTGCTGCTTCTGCAGCAGGTTCAAGAGATTGGCGGTCGCACCAATGCGCAGCAGTCGCTTGACTGAGTCGAGAACGAGGTCGATTCTGCGCTGCGCCGCCATGATGGATGTCCGTCAGCCCACAAAACATCCCAATGTAGCATGAGCTGAGACGCCAGCCGATCGATAACGTTGTTCCGATGAAGCACCACGGACCCTAGCGACCGGACCGCTGGACGCCGATCTCGTCGAGCAGGCGCTCATCGTCGCGCCATTCGGACTTCACTTTGACGTGCAAATCGAGGAAGACCTTTCGCTCGAAGTGAGCTTCGAGCTCCGCTCGGGCGCCGCTGCCGATCGCCTTGATCATGGCGCCGCCCTTCCCGAGCACGATCGGCTTCTGCGACTCACGCTCGACCAGAATCGTGCAGTACAGCTTCGACAACCGTGGGTCTGATTCGTCGAACGTGTCCACGACGACGGCCGTGGAGAACGGGAGCTCGTCGTGGGTCAGCTGCAGCACCTGTTCGCGGACGATCTCAGCGACGAAAAAGCGCTCGGTCTGATCGGTCAAGTAGTCCGGTGGATAGAGCGGTTCACCCTCGGGCAGGTACTGCAGGATCAGTCGCTCGAGCGTGTCGACGTTGGTGCCATCCACCGCGGAGAGCGGCACGATCTCGACGAACGGATGCGCCTGGCGGTAGTGGTCGATGATCGGCAGCAGCTGAGGCTTGGCGATCAGGTCGACCTTGTTGAGCGCCAGGATCGCGGGTGTCTCGACGTCCTTCAAGAGTCCAAGCAGGTGACGGTCGCCCGGACCCGGTTTCACGGACCCGCCTTCGCTCTCCGAGCTACGGCGAGGTCTCGCGGAAGCGTTCGCGTAGGCGGACACGTCGACGATCAGCGTGAGCAGATCGACCTCGCGCATCGCCTCGAGCGCCAGATCGACCATGCGGACGTTCATCCGGTGCGTCGGCTTGTGAACGCCCGGCGTGTCCACGAAGACGACCTGCCCCTCCGAAGCCTGTCTCGCCGTAGCCGCCGAAGGCGGCGAAGGCGGCGAAGGCAGAAAATTCTTGACGCCGACGACACGCGTCCTGGTCGTCTGAGGTTTGTCCGAGACGATTGCGAGCTTCTGGCCGACGAGGCGATTCAGCAGTGTGGATTTGCCGGCGTTGGGACGGCCGATCAGGGCAACGAAGCCGGCTTTCACGGCGTCACTGGCCGTGGCGGGTCTGAAGGCTGGCCTCGACCGGCGATTGCTCGTGGCGGCGCGCGCGAACCTTGGTGATGCGACGCCGTTCGACTTCGATCACTTCGAACCCAAGGTCGCCGACTTCGATCGTTTCGCCGACGTACGGCATTCGTCCGAGGTGCGACAACAGATAGCCGCCCACGGTCTCAAAGCCTTCACGCTCGATCTCGACGTCCAGGCGCTCGCGAACCTCGTCGACGCTGACCTTGCCGCTGAACACGAAATTGCCGTTGCCCTCGTCGGTGACCGTCTCGCTCTCGACATCGTATTCGTCGCGAATCTCGCCGACGATCTCTTCGAGCAGGTCTTCCACGGTCACCAGGCCGGCCGTGCCGCCGTACTCGTCGACGACGATCGCCATCTGGGTTTGCCGCCGCTGCATCTCCTTCAACAGCTCCGAGACGCGCTTGCTCTCCGGCACGAAATGCGCGGTCCGCATCAGCGTCGTCATGGGCGGCTCGGCGCCATGCGGAAGCGCGACCAGATCCTTCACGAAGACAATGCCGACGATGTTGTCCAGGCTGTCGCGATAGACGGGAATGCGCGAGTACTGCTCTTCGCGAAAGAGCGTCCGCAGGTCCTGCAGGGTGGCATCGACGCGAATCGCAATGATGTCGGGACGCGGCGTCATCACCTCGCGCACGACGGTGCCGGTGAAATCGACGATCGATTGCAGGAGCTCGCGACCTTCTTCCTCGGAAATCGCGCCCTCGGCGGCTTCCTTCTTTTCTCCGGCGGCAGACGGCGCCGCATCATCGGCCGCATGTCCGTTGCCCGGAGCCTCGCGCTCGCGACGCATGTCGATCAAGTCGAGCAGCACCGTCGTAATCGGAATCAGCACCGTGGCGACGGCGTGAAAGGCCGGCAGCATCACGTCGAGCACGCGCTCGGGATCACGCCGGACGATGAGCATCGGCAGCAGGTGCTCGCACACGACCACGAACGCGACCAGCGACACGATGAAGGTGACGACTGACAGGGCATCGCGGACGTCGCTGAGCCGTGCGATCAGCACGCCGGCCAGCACGGTGCTCACGCCGATCAGCACCCGGACCGGGATGAAGAGATGAAGTGGATCGTCGAGATACTCGCCGAGGCGGTCGTCGCGGCCGCCGCGCTCGGCCATGAGGCGGAGCGACAGCCGCATCAGCGCGCTGAACGCTGCCTGGATCGACCCCAGGAACACGGTCGCGCAGCCAAGCAGGAACAGAATGAGCGGTGTCATAGGGAAGCGGGGTCGCGGGTCATCTCGGCTTGCCTCGTGTCTCCCGGCCCCTTTCGATCAATCCCTCGCCCAACCCGCCGCGGCGACGAAGGCGGCGTTCCAGCCGAGCCATCCGGCCATCATCCTGCTCGTGATCATAGCCAAGAAGATGCAACAGGCCATGAAGCGCGAGCACCCGGAACTCAGCCTGGACGGAGTGTCCGGATTCGACCGCCTGCCTGGCCGCAACCCCTGCTGCGATCACGACATCGCCGAGGGTGGTGCGCTCGCCCGACGGGAACGACAGCACGTCGGTTGCAATATCTTTTCCGCGAAAACGACGGTTCAGCGCGCGGACGCGCGCGTCGGATGTGACGGCCACCGTGAGGGCGCCGCGGGCACGAGCCGGGGCGATCGACTGCAGCCATCGACCGAGTCCCGGTGCGCGCGCCCCGCCTGTCGTGACGACCTCGATCGCCAGGCGAGGCGATCCGCTACGTTTGCCCACGTCCCCCGCTGGAGAAGGCGTCGTAGGCCTTCACGATCTGCTGCACGAGCTTGTGTCGCACGACGTCGCGATCGTCGAAGTAGATGAACCCGATGCCTTCGATGTCCTTGACGATGCGTAACGCTTCGACGAGCCCCGAGGCACGCGGATTCGGCAGGTCGATCTGCGTGATGTCGCCGGTGACGACGGCTTTCGACCCGAAGCCGAGCCGCGTCAGGAACATCTTCATCTGTTCGGATGTCGTGTTCTGCGCCTCGTCGAGAATGACGAACGCATCGTTCAGCGTGCGTCCGCGCATGAACGCGATCGGCGCCACCTCGATGGTGCCGCGCTCGACGAGCCTGGTGGCACGCTCGGTGTCCATCATGTCGTAGAGCGCATCGTACAGCGGCCGCAGATACGGATTGACCTTTTCCTGCAGATCACCAGGCAGGTACCCGAGCTTTTCGCCGGCCTCGACCGCCGGACGGGCCAGGATGATGCGCGCGACCTTCTTGGCGAGCAGATAGCTCACGGCCTGTGCCATCGCGAGGTAGGTCTTGCCGGTGCCGGCCGGCCCGACGCCGAAGACGATGTCGAAGCGCTCGATGGCGTCGAGATAGCGGCGCTGATTGGGACTCTTCGGGTTGACGCGGCGGCGCGTCCCTTCGGGCTGCTTCTGCCCTTCGCGAAGGAAGTAGTCGCGCAGGTTGACGGATGGATCGTCGATGAGCAACTGCGCCGCGGTCTTCACGTCGCCGTTCTTCAGCTCGTAGCCCGTCGCGATCAGCGACGACAGCTGATCGAAGATCCGCTCGACCCGCTGCTCCGCCGACTTCTCGCCTTCGACGATCAGCTCGTCGCCCTGGGTTCGGATTTCGACGTTCAGCAACGACTCAATGTGCTTGAGGTTGCCGTCGTGCGCGCCGTAAAGCGTTTCGATTCCTTCCTGGGGTAACGCAATCTTCTTCATGCGGGTCGGTTACGTTTTTCGGATCTGCAGATGCAACTCCTTCAACTGGCGTTCATCGACGGTTGAGGGAGCATCCGACATCAAGTCGACGGCGGCCGCTGTCTTCGGGAACGCGATGACTTCGCGGATCGAGCTTTCGCCCGACAGCAGCGCGACGATGCGGTCGAGGCCGAGCGCGATGCCGCCATGCGGCGGCGTCCCGTATTCGAGCGCTTCGAGGAAGAATCCGAATCGCAGCTTCGCCTCGTCGGGGCTGATGTTCAGCAGCGAAAAGATCCGGCTTTGGAGCGACGCGTCGTGGATACGGATGCTGCCGCCGCCGATCTCACTGCCGTTCAACACCAGATCATACGCCTTGGCGCGTACCGGTCCCGGATCCTGCTCCAACTGCCCCAAGTCGTCGTCATGCGGTGACGTGAACGGGTGGTGCATCGACACGTAGCGCTTCTCTTCGGCGTCCCACTCGAGCAGCGGGAAGTCGACGACCCAAGTGAAGGCGTATTGGTCCGGCTTCAGCAGCCCATCCTTTTTCGCGAGGGTGAGGCGCAGTTGACCGAGCTGCTTCGATGCCGCGTCGGCATTGCCCGCCGCAACGAACAGCAGACCGCCTTGGGCGGTCCCGGTCGCATCGAGCACCTGACGCACGCCGTCTTCCCCGAGGGCCTTCGGGAACGAGCTGGTGATCGTGCCGTCCTCCGCGCGGCGCGCCCAGATGAGATGCCGACCGGCCGCCTTTTCCGTTCTGACGATCCCATCGACCTCACTTCGCGAGCAGCCCCCGGCGTTGGGAACCACGAAGCCTCGTACGGTTCCCCCTTCGTTGACGATCTTGCGAAACACCTCGAACGGAGACTCGCGAAACAACCCGCCGAAGTCCTGAATCGGCATCCCGCAGCGCAGGTCGGGCTTGTCGGACCCGTACTTCGCCATCGCTTCCGCGTACGGCATCCGGGGAAACGGGGTCTCGATCTCCCGGCCAATCAGGCCGAAGACCCCGCGCATCAGCGGCTCGATGACGCCGAAGATCGTGTCCGGGCGAGCGAACGACATCTCCACGTCGACCTGCGTGAACTCCGGCTGCCGGTCGGCGCGCAGGTCCTCGTCGCGGAAGCACTTGCAGATCTGCACGTAGCGGTCCATGCCCGCGACCATGAGGATCTGCTTGAACAGCTGCGGCGACTGCGGCAGCGCGAAGAACTCGCCTCGATGCACGCGGCTGGGCACGAGGTAGTCGCGGGCACCCTCCGGGGTCGACTTCGTGAGAATGGGCGTTTCGATTTCCAGGAATCCGTTCTCGTCGAAGTACTTCCGCACCAGCATCGTCAAGCGATGCCGCAGCACGATGTTCGACTGCAGCCGCGGCCGGCGCAAATCGAGATAGCGATATTTCAGGCGGACGTCTTCCGAGACCGGCGATTCGTCGGCAACCGGAAACGGCGGCGTCTTCGCCTCGTTGAGCAAGGTGAGCGTGTGAACGATGACCTCGACCTCGCCAGTCGGCAGCTTCGGGTTGACCGTCTCCTCGGACCGGCGGCGGACGCGGCCCGACACGCCGATGACGTACTCGGAGCGAAGCCGCTTGGCCTTCGCCATCAGCGCCTCGTCGTCCTTGTCGAAGACGGCCTGCGTGACGCCGCCGCGGTCGCGGATGTCGATGAACAGCAGCCCGCCGAGGTCGCGCACGCGATGCACCCAGCCCAGCAGCACCGCGTCGGAGCCGACGTGGTGCTGGCGCAATTCGCCACAGGTGTGCGTGCGGGTCAGTTCGCCGAGTTGCTCAGCCACGATGCTTCAGCCCTTCGAGAATCGCCGCACCGGCAGCGGCCTGGTCGTATGTCGTCTGCGTCTGGTTCGCGAGATCTTTCACGGTGACGGTGCCGTTGCTGATCTCGTCGCCGCCAAGGATGGCCACGAAAGGAATGCCGCGCGAATCAGCGTACTTGATCTGCTTGCCGATCTTGTCGCCATCGGGATACGTCATCACGCGCAACCCCGAGGCGCGCAGCAGCGCCGCGACGCGCAACGCGTGCGGCGCGTCCTTCGGATCGAACACGGCGGTCATGACGTCGGCCGGCGTGTTTCGGAGTGATGACGGAAACATGCCGCGCTCGCCCATGACGACGAGAATGCGCTCGAGCCCGAGCGAGAACCCGCAGGCCGGCACGCCCTGCCCGAGGAACATGCCGACCAGGTTGTCATAGCGGCCACCCCCGCCGAGGCTACCGGCCAGGTCCGGGACGTTGATCTCCATGATTGCGCCCGTGTAGTACGAGAGCCCGCGCGCGAGGCTCGGGTCGAACCGCATGCGCGATCCGGCGCTCGTCCCCTCCGTCAACGTCATGATCGTCGCCAGGTTCTCGAACGAGGCGAGGCCGATCTCGTCGGTGAGCACGCTGCGGCTTCCCTTCATGTCGTCGCGCAGGAGCTCGAACGCGGAGAGCAGCCGACCCGCCGCATCGGCGTTGATGCCTCGTTCGACCATCTCCGCGTGCACGCCATCGCGGCCGATCTTGTCCAATTTGTCGACGGCCACGAGTGCGGTGCCGTGAAGCGGTTCAGGGACGCCACTGGTGTTCAGGATCGACGTGAGCAGCTGACGATGGTTCAGACGGATGACGAAGTCGGAAAACCCCAACTCCGAGAGCGCCTCAGATACCGCGGCACACAATTCCGCTTCCACCACCGGTGACGTCGATCCGAGTGAGTCGACGTCGCATTGAAAGAACTCGCGAAAACGTCCGCGCGCCGGACGGTCCGCCCGCCACACCGGCTGAATCTGGTAGCGCTTGAACAACCGCGGCAGCTTCGCCTGATGGTGCGCGATCACACGCGCCAGCGGCACCGTCAGGTCGTAGCGCAGCGCGAGGTCCGCTTCCCCGCTGGCCGCGTGCTCGCCGCGTTTCAGGATCTTGAAAATGAGCTGGTTGCCTTCCTCGCCGTACTTCCCCATCAGCGTCTCGAGGTTCTCGGCGGCCGGTGTCTCGAGCGGCTCGAAGCCGTACCGCTCGTACACACGGGTGATCACCCCGATGGCGAACTCGCGTCGCCGGACGTCTTCCGGAAGGAAGTCGCGCATGCCGCGCGCTGGCTCAGTACGAGGCGGCATGCGA
>DASRJR010000355.1:0-6579 GCA_035649395.1 Vicinamibacterales bacterium | reverse complement strand
GGGATGGAAGAGGGCGTGCCGATCGAGCACACGATGGTCACGCGGGCGATCGAGCGGGCGCAGAAGCAGGTCGAAGCGCAGAACTTCGGCGTCCGCAAGCATCTGCTCGAGTACGACGACGTCATGAACAAGCAGCGTGAGAGCGTCTACACGCTGCGCCGCGAGATTCTCGAGGGCAAGATCCATCTCACCGAAGAGGAGCTGGTCGGTACCGGCGAGTATCTGCTGGCGTTGGCCGAAGAAATCCTGGAGGACCAGGTCGAGCGATTTGCCGGGAAGGACATCGACGTCGAGGAGTGGGACATCCCTGCTCTCGTGCGAGAGGTCAACCGCGTTTTCGGCGTCGAGACGCAGGAGCTGGAGGCACTCGACCTGTCGTCCAAGGGTGCCGAAGAAATGACCGATGCCCTCTGGGCGGCCATCAAGGAGAACTACAAGAAGAAGGAAACGCTGCTCGGTGCCGAGCTGCTGCGCCGGATTGAGCGCGACTTGATGCTGCAGATCGTCGACGCACAGTGGAAGGATCACCTCTACTCGCTCGACCACTTGAAAGAAGGCATCGGACTTCGAGGCTACGGGCAGCGCGATCCGCTGGTCGAGTACAAGAAGGAGAGCTTCGGACTGTTCCAGGACATGAAGGCGCGCATCGAGGAAGAGATCGTGCGCTACCTTTTCTGGTTACGGCCGGTGATCGAGGCGGGTGAAGGCGCTGCCGCGCCGGCGAGACCGACGGCACCCCGCCCGGCTCCGCGCCGCGCGACCCAGTTGACGCTCAATAACCCGGGCGCGGAGAGCGTGCCGGCATTTGCCGGCGGCTCCCGATCGTCGTCGGCGTCGGCGGTCGCGGCGCCGCCGGCTCCCACGCCCGCGCGCACGGGCGGGGACGACGTCGTCAAGACCGTTCGCCGAGAGGAGCCGAAAGTCGGACGCAACGACCCGTGCCCGTGTGGGAGCGGGAAGAAATACAAGAAGTGCCACGGCGCTGCAGCGTGACATCAAAAGGCCGACCCTGTGTCGGCCTTTTGCGTTTATGAGGAGTTCATGGACCTGACGACCCTTTCACCGTCGATCACCGAGGCCGGCCTGGGCGTGACCACCGCGCTCACCTACGACGATGTGCTGCTCGTCCCGCAGCATTCGACTGTGCTCCCCACGCAGGTGGACATTTCCACCCGGCTCACGCGGAACATCCGCCTCAACGTCCCGATTCTCAGCGCAGCCATGGATACGGTCACCGAGTCGGGCCTCGCCATCGCCATGGCGCAGCTCGGCGGCATGGGCATCATCCATAAGAACCTCCAGATCCACGAGCAGGCGGCCGAAGTCGATCGCGTGAAACGGTCGGAGAGCGGCATGATCGTCAACCCGATCACGCTGTCGCCATCGAACCGGATCTTCGAAGCGCTCGATTTGATGAAGAACTACCGGATCTCCGGCGTGCCAATCACCGAAGACGGCAGCAAGGAAGGACGGCTGGTCGGGATTCTCACCAATCGCGACCTCCGGTTCGAGACCAACGTCCACCGCCCGATTGCCGAAGTGATGACGCGAGAGCCGCTCTTCACCGTGCCGGTGGGCACGACGCTCGACGAGGCACGGGCGATCCTCCACAAGCACAAGGTCGAGAAACTGCTCGTGGTCGACAAGGACTACCGGCTCAAGGGACTCATCACCGTCAAAGACATTCAGAAGAACATCAAGTACCCCAACGCGTGCAAGGACGCGCTCGGCCGCCTGCGCTGCGGTGCGGCCATCGGGATCGCGAAGGATTCGCTCGAACGGGCGAAGGCGCTGGTCTCGGCCGGCGTCGACGTGCTAGTCGTCGACACCGCGCACGGCCATTCGCAGCTCGTGCTCGACATGATCGCGCGCGTGAGACGCGAATGCCCGAACATCGAGCTGGTGGGCGGCAACGTCGCCACCGCTGAAGCGACCGAGGCGCTGATCGCGGCGGGCGTCGACGCGGTGAAGGTGGGGATTGGAGCCGGCTCGATCTGCACGACTCGCGTGGTCGCGGGCATCGGGATGCCGATGATCAGCTCGATTCTCGAATGCGCCACGGCCGCCGAGAAGCGCAACATCCCGATCATCGCTGACGGAGGCATCCGCTACTCCGGCGACATCGTCAAGGCGCTCGCGTGCGGGGCGAGCTGCATCATGACCGGGAACCTCTTTGCCGGCACCGACGAAAGCCCCGGCGAGCTGATCCTGTTCCAGGGCCGCAGCTACAAGGAATATCGCGGCATGGGATCGATCGGCGCGATGCGCCGCGGCAGCCGCGATCGCTACTTTCAGGACGAGTTCGATCTCGAGGGCGGACGCGCCAGCGACAAGCTCGTGCCCGAAGGCATCGAAGGGCGGGTTGCACACAGAGGGAGCGCCCAGGCGGTGGTGTATCAGCTGGTGGGTGGCATTCGTGCCGGCATGGGCTACTGCGGCGCCGGGACGATTCCCGATTTGCAGCGCCGGGCCAAGATGATTCGCATCACGCCGGCCGGCGTGCGCGAGAGCCACGTGCACGACGTGACGATCACAAAGGAAGCCCCCAACTATCGCATGGAGTAGGAATCAGGGTTCAGGAATCAGCCAAGAGTGATCTGGCGGGTTGTGTCGTCGACGATCTCGATGTCGATCGCTCGCGCGCCGGCGAGGGTGTGCGTAAGTCGATCGGGCCATTCGATCGCGAGCACACCGTCGGCGACTCCCAGTTCGTCCAGGCCAAGGTCGTCTGTGGCAGCGCGATCGAGACGATACAGGTCGACGTGATACAGCGTCAGCCGTCCACCCCGGTATTCGTGGACGAGCGTGAACGTGGGACTGCTCACCTCGTCTTCATTGATCCCCAGCCCCTGCGCCAGGCCGCGGACGAAGGCGGTCTTCCCCGCCCCGAGATCGCCCGAGAGCAGCAGCACATCGCCGGCAGACAGCGACGCAGCGACCTGACGCGCCACTGCCATGGTCTCGTCCTCGGAGTGTGTCACCTGTGACGACCGAGTCGTCACGATTCCTCGACTTTGCCTCGTACCAGCGTCGTCAACGCGTCGCCGAGGTAGTCGAGTAGATCGGTGGCGATCATGGACACCTGGCCCTCGTGCGCCTCGGCCAGATCGCCGGCGGCACCGTGGAGGAACACGGCAAGACGGCACGCCGCCTCGGCGTCGAGCAGCTGGGCCAGCCATGCGGCGATCATGCCGGTGAGGACGTCTCCGGTTCCGCCGGTGGCCATGCCTGGATTGCCGGTGGGGTTGATGTAGACCTTCCCGTCGGGCGTGGCGATGACGGTTCGATGTCCCTTGAGGATCACGTAGACGCGGTGTGACGTTGCAAACGTCGAGGCGACCTCGATGCGATTCGCCTGGACTTCACCGATCGAGGAACCGACCAGTCTCGCCATCTCGCCGGGGTGCGGCGTGATGATGACGTCCCGCTCCTCGCTCCCGGTCAGACGGCCAGGATCATCGGCGAGCACAGTGATCGCGTCCGCGTCGAGCACCAGCGGCACCGTGGCGCGATCGAGCAGCGTCCGCACGAACTCGCCGGCGTTGGCCGTGCGGCCGAGTCCGGGTCCGCATGCAAGCACGTCGTGATCGACGTCCAGCAGCCGCTCGATGCCCTCGGGAACCACGCCACCCGCTTCGTCGTCCGGCAAGCCCACGGTCATGAACGCCGGCTCCATCGAGGCGACGATTGGCAGGCACGATCGCGGTGTCGCCACAGTGACGAGACCGGCGCCGGAGCGCAGGGCGCCCATCGCCGCGAGATGGGCGGCGCCGGTCTTCCCCATCGAACCGGCGACGAGCGTGACCCGACCGAAGTCACCCTTGTGCGAATCGGCGGCGCGAGGCCCGACGAGACTGCGCAGCTGTTCGGGCGTGAGCAGATCGATGTGGCTGCCGTCGAGGCCTTCGAACACTTCGATGGGAATCCCGATATCGGCGATGACGACGTCGCCGGCGTAGGCCTCGCCGGGCGGCAACACCAGCGGGAGCTTTGGAGCGCCGAGCGTGACGGTCAACGACGCGTCGATGCAGTCGCCGATCAGGTGCGGCGTGTCGGCCGACAGCCCACTTGGCAGATCGATCGCCACGATCGGAATGTCGGAGGCGTTGACGTCGGCGATCACCGTCTCCAACATGCCGCCGACCGGCGCCTTGAGGCCGGTGCCGAAGATCGCGTCGACGATCAGCGCGCACTTGGAGATCTCGGAAAAGTGGAGCTCCCACTGCTGCTCGTCGCCAACCTCCACGACGGTGACGCCAAGCCGCCCGAGGATGTCGAGATTGGTCTTGGCATCGCCGCGGACGTCGCCAAGCGCGCCGACGACGAACACCGCGGTGTCGATGCCGCGCTGCAGCAGCGTGCGCGCCACGACGAAGCCGTCGCCGCCGTTGTTGCCGCGTCCGCAGAGGACCGCGACGCGCCCGCCGAGCCGGTCCTCGTAGGCCGCCTCGATCGCGGCGACCACTTGACGGCCCGCATTCTCCATGAGCACGAGTGACGGAATGCCGATGTCTTCGATGGTGTAGCGGTCGGCCTCGCGCATCTGCGCGGCGTTGAGAATGCGCATCAAGAATCGGCGTGTAGAGCGGCCGCTGAAGCGGCCGCGTTTGGGCGGAGTGTACCACACGGAATACGGCCGACTCGGAGCATCGCGGCGGTCGTCAACGTCAACAAACGCATCATCAGCGAGCAGGAAGCGATGAAGCGACGATGTGCCTGGCGCGAGCCGGACACTACGTTGTTATGTGTTCTCGACAGGCGGACACGAGCAGAACAGGTTGCGATCGCCGTACGGGTTGTCAATGCGCCCGACCGGAGGCCACACCTTCCGGTCCCGCACGAACGGCAATGGAAACGCCGCCTCCTCGCGCGAGTAGCGCCGATCCCACGACGACGCCGTGACCACGGCGGCAGGATGCGGCGCGTGCTTCAGGACGCTGTCCTTGGCCTCCACTCGACCGGCGACGACGTCCTCGATTTCGCGGCGGATCTGAATCATGGCGTCACAGAAGCGATCGAGCTCCGCCTTGTCCTCGCTCTCGGTCGGCTCCACCATCAGGGTGCCGCCGACCGGAAAGGACACCGTGGGAGCGTGGAACCCGAAATCGATCAGCCGCTTGGCAACGTCCATCTCCTCGACGCCCGCCGACTTGAACCCGCGCAGATCGAAGATCAGCTCGTGCGCCACGCGTCCATTCGCACGCATGTACAGCACCGGATAGTGCCGCTCCAGACGCGCCTTGATGTAGTTGGCGTTGAGGATCGCGTAGCGCGTCGCGTCGGTCAGTCCCCGGGCGCCCAGCATCCGGATGTAGGCGTAGGAGATGAGCAGAATGCTGGCGCTGCCCCAGGGCGCCGCCGATACCGCGGAGATTCCCTGCTCCCCACCGATCTCCGCGAGCGGATGCCGCGGCAGATACGGAGCCAGATGCCGCGCCACACCGATCGGGCCCATGCCCGGACCGCCGCCGCCGTGGGGGATTGCGAACGTCTTGTGCAGGTTCAAGTGACACACGTCCGCGCCGATCGACGCCGGGCTCGTCAGCCCGACCTGGGCGTTCATGTTGGCGCCATCCATGTACACCTGGCCGCCGTGCTGATGAACGACGTCGCAGATCTCGCGAATCGCGTCTTCGAAGACGCCGTGCGTCGACGGATAGGTAATCATCAAGCAGGCGAGGCGATTAAGATGCTCGGCTGCCTTCTTCTTCAAGTCCGAGACGTCGACGCTGCCGTCCGCAGCGGTCGCGACCACGACGACCCGCATTCCGGCCATCGCCGCGCTGGCCGGATTGGTACCGTGGGCGGAGGCCGGGATCAGCACGACGTCGCGGGCGGCCTGACCGCGATGGCGATGGTACGCACGGATCACCATCAGACCCGTGAACTCACCCTGCGCGCCGGAGTTCGGCTGGAGTGAGACCTCGGCGAAGCCGGTGATCTCGCACAGCGCCGCCTCGAGCTCGCGAATCAGCTGCATGTAGCCGGGCACTTGATTGACCGGAACAAACGGATGAATCCGGCTGAAGCGCTCCCAGGTGACCGGCACCATTTCGCTCGCGGCGTTGAGCTTCATGGTGCATGACCCGAGCGGGATCATCGACGTATCGAGGCCGATGTCCCGGCGCTCGAGTCGCCTGATGTAACGCATCAGCTCCGTCTCGGAATGGTGCGTGTTGAACACCGGATGCGTTAAGAACGGGCTCGCCCGTGTCAGTTCGGGCGGCAGAGTCGTCGCGGCACCACGCTCGGCGGTCGATTGTTTGAGACGATCGCGCAGGCCGGCGGCTGGGAGCGACCGCCCTGTCGTGGCGCCAAAGACCGCGATGATGTCTTCGAGATCGTCGAGCGTCACCGTGTCATTGAGCGCGATGTCGACCGTGCGCTCGTCGACGTAGCGAAAGTTGATGCCATGCGCGACGGCGTGCTTGCGCAGCGGCTCGATGCCGCCAGGGACGTCGACGCGCAAGGTGTCGAAGAAGTGAGCGTTCTGCTGGGCCAGGCCGAGCTGTGTCAGCTCCTGCGCCAGGATCTCGGCGAGACGGTGTACGCGCGTGGCGATGGCCTTGAGCCCCGCCG